>JAUVHW010000173.1 GCA_030593075.1 Ardenticatenales bacterium | reverse complement strand
CTGCGGCCCATAGATGCCGGCCATGCGGGCAATCATCGCTGGAAAGCCGGTCTCCCGGGCGGCCGCCAGCAGCAAGTTCTCCGCGTCTAGCTTGGATTGGGGGTAGTCGCAACGAGGTGCGGGCGGCGTCGTTTCATCCACCGGGTCGGATTGCCGGCCGTACACGCTGCTGCTGCTCACATAGACGAAGGCCCGCAACCTCTCCTGCCGGCAAGCATCCAGCACATTGCGCGTGCCCTCGGTGTTGATGAGAAAGGGATCCGCCCGGCCGTCGTGCCCCCCGCCAACCAGGTGAAAGACGGTATCTACGTCGCCACCAGCAACGCAGTCAATCAGCGTCTCTGGTTCGGTAACGTCGCCAAAGACCACCTCTGCCCCCTGCTCCACCAGCGGTTCCGCCTTCCACTCCGAGTAGACTAACGCCCGCACCGGCAGGCCGTCAGCCACCAGGCTGTCAATCAGATGCCGGCCGAGATAGCCGGTCGCGCCGGTCACCAGCGTCATTCCCATCGTCCGCTCTCCTCACCCACATCCTGCGCCGCTATCAAGTACTGGAGGCGCGTGTCATCAATGGTCATGCCGACCTCAGAGCCGTGACATCGTATGGCGCGTTTTCACCGGACGGTGAAAGTATCCCCTAGAGTGAAAGACAGTCAACTGCTGCGGCCGGACAAAGCCGGTGCCCCGCCACTCGACCGCGCCACTGCATCACCACAGCGCCCGAGCATAGCGGGCCGCGCTGCGCGGCCATCGGGTCGGCGCCCCACCCTTGCAGCCTGCCGCACGTTCGAGTAGACTCTGCTGGCGTACACCATTGGGCGAGCGGCACGCGCTGAGGCTCCACCCCCGCTGCTGCGGAACGCTTGTTATGTCAAGATGCTCCAAGCCACCCCAGGAGCTGGCCCTGCCCTCGCCCCAGGAAAGAAGGAAACCATGAAGGCCCTAGATTATGCCCGTGCCCACGGCGACAGATTCCTGTCCGAACTGAACGAGTTCCTGAGCATTCCCAGCATCAGCACCCACGAAAGACACCGGCCGGCAGTCCTGGAGGCGGCCGAGTGGCTGCGCGACAGGCTGCTGGCGGCCGGCTTTCCCCGGGCTGAGGTGATGCCCACGCCGGGCCATCCCATCGTGTATGCCGAGTGGCTGCCGGCCGGACCCGTTTCTCCCACCGTCCTCGTCTACGGCCATTACGACGTGCAGCCGCCCGACCCACTGGACCTGTGGCGCACGCCTCCCTTTGAGCCCACCCGAGTCGGCGACGACCTCTTTTGCCGAGGCGCCTCCGACGACAAGGGACAGCTCTACGTTCACCTCAAGGCGGTGGAAGCCTTCAGAGAGACGGCCGGCGCGCCTCCGGTCAACGTCAAATGCATCTTTGAGGGAGAAGAGGAGAGCGGGAGTCCGAACCTAGACCCCTTTATCCAGCAGCACCGGGAGCTGCTGGCGGCCGACGTGGGCCTCATCTCTGATACTGATATCTTGGACAGAGATACCCCCGCCATCGTCTACGGACTGCGGGGAATCGCCTACCTGGAGGTAGAGGTGACCGGCCCGGCCGGGGACCTGCACTCCGGCAGCTACGGCGGCGCGGTGCACAACCCCATCAATGCACTCTGCGCGATGATCGCCAGCCTGCAGGATGCTGACGGCCGGATCACCATCCCCGGATTCTACGACTCGGTGCGCCAGCTGGAAGATGAGGAACGGGCCGAGTTGGCCAAGGTGCCGTTCGACCGGCAGGATTGGCTGCAGGAGGCCGGCGTCAAGACGGACTGGGGAGAGCCAGAGTACACGATCACCGAGCGCACCACAGCCCGGCCGACGCTGGACGTGAACGGCATCTGGGGCGGGTACATGGAACCCGGCACCAAGACCGTTCTGCCCAGCAACGCGTACGCCAAGATATCCACCCGGCTGGTACCGGACCAGGACCCGGCCGAGATCTCACGGCTGATCCAGCGCCACATGAAGGCCATAGCGCCACCCACCGTCAGCGTCGAGGTTCGGGAGCTGCACCTGGGAGACGGCGCCATCGTGCGGCGGGACAGCCCCGCCATGCAGGCTGCTTGCCGCGCCTATGCGGCCGGCTTTGGCGCCGAACCGGTCTTCAAGCGAACCGGCGGCTCTATCCCGGTGGTGGCTACCCTGCAGAAGGAGCTGGGGATCGAGGCTATCCTGATGGGGTTCGGCTTGCCGGACGACAACCTGCACGCGCCCAACGAGAAGCTCCACCTGCCCAACTTTCACCGGGGCATCGAGACCGCCATCCACTTCTTCCAGTTCCTGGCCGGTTAGCCCGCCGGAGACCCCCAGAAGGTCGGTGGCAGCGGGGGCTGCGAGAGGGCGCCCAACACTCCTCGGCCGTCAGCGGGTTGCGCGAGTGCTTTGTCAAGCATCATTTGAAGGCTGTAGTTTGGGGCCCTGCGCCCGTTTCTCCTGGGAAATGACGCCCACGGTCCCGTCCAAAACACGGGATGCTTCGCGAGGGCTAGGCTACCCGTCAGAACATCGTTGACAAAGCACTAGTCACCAGCTTCGCTCCCATCATCCATCCTCCACACGCAGAATGCGCGCTCGCGGGATATAATGGAGGCCGTCGCGGGAAAAGCGCGGCTTCCTGCCGGCCGCCTCCTGCCGGCGGCGGAGCAGTCTGCGACCCTGTCGAGACTGCTCATCCTGAGCATTTGACAACTAACCAGCGACGGGCTATAATGCCCGCACAATTGAATAGTTGGCAAAGGTATCCCCCCGGCCCGGAAGCCAGGGATACAATGGGGAAAGCCGGAAGTCCGGCGCTGTCCCGCAACTGTAATCTCATCCCACTGGGAATGGGAAAGCCAGAGAACCCGCCTTTGCCACGCTCCGAGGACCTTCGAGGAAAGGGGTAAGGGCATGGTGAGCATACTGTGGCTTAATCCCTGACCAGATTCTGGCAGGGGTTTTTCATTTCCGGGCCTTCCCCCTGAGGGATAGAGGCCGGATCCCCATCTTTCCCCCAACCTCCCCTGTCGGGCATTGAGAGCAAGGTTCTGGCGTGCCAGCGCATAGGAATATCGACCGATGTCGGAAGAGACGAAAGCCGGAGAGCGCATAGGATTGGTACAAGTCTATACCGGGGATGGAAAAGGCAAGACGACCGCTGCCCTGGGCCTCGCGCTGCGGGCGGCCGGCAGCGGAATGCGCAGCTACATCGGCCAATTCCTCAAGGGTCGCCGCTACGGCGAACTTGAGAGCGTGCAGCAGCTAGCCCCGTACGTGACCCTGGAGCAATACGGTCTCGACGCCTGGGTCCACATGGACAAGGTCACACCGGAACAACGCGCGGCCGCGCAGGAAGGGCTGGCAAAGGTTCGCCAGGCACTTCTCAGCGGAGAGTATGACATCGTCGTTGCAGACGAGATCAACGTCGCTCTCTACTTTGGTGTCCTGACTGAAGAAGAGGTCATCGACCTGATAGAGGACAAGCCCCCGCAGGTAGAGTTGGTGCTTACCGGCCGTCGGGCGCCTCAGGCAATCATAGAGCGGGCAGACCTGGTGACCGAAATGAAGGAGGTGCGGCACCCCTATCACCGGGGAGTCCCAGCTCGAAAGGGAATTGAATTCTGACGCCTGCCCAGCGCGCAGGCGCATGTGGTGCATCGAAACCCCAGCTAGCAGCCTAAACTACAACCCTATTGACCAAGCAAAGGAGTGCAACCATGAAACGAATCGTCCTGACGACAGCAGCTATTCTTCTCATCGCCTTTCTTGCAGGATGCGAGGCCACCCCCGGCACGACGCCGGAACCGCCCGCCCCGGCAGCCACCTCGGCCCCCGCCTCAGTCTTCCCGGTGACCGTGACAGACATCACCGGCAACAACGTCACCATTCACGCTGAACCTCACCGCATTGTTTCCCTTTCTCCCGCCCATACAGAAACCCTATATGCGCTGGGGTTGGGCGACCGGGTGGTAGGCGTCACCGAGTACTGCAACTATCCACCAGAGGCAGCAGAGAAGCCAAAGGTGGGCGGCTTTGCAAACATAGACCTGGAGCAAACAGTGGGGCTGAGTCCTGACCTGGTATTGGCAACCAGCCTCCACGTGGCTGAGATTGTCCCGGCACTCCAGGAGCGGAACATCACAGTCTTTGTGGGTCAGCCAGAGACGGTGCTGGAAGTCCTGGAGACCACCCTCTCCGTCGGGCGCGTCACCGGTCAAGTCCAAGCCGCCACAGACCTAGTCGCCGAGATGCAACAGCGGATTGACACAGTGCAGGAGACGGTCAAAGAAGCATCCCGGCCGACCGTGTTCTGGGAACTGGGACCGGAACTCTACACCGCCGGGCCGGGTTCCTTTATCAACGATCTGATTACCATGGCTGGCGGCGAGAACGTAGCGGCCGACGCCGATTCGCCGTGGCCCCAGATGAGCATGGAAGCCATCATTCTCAAAGACCCGGATGTGGTCGTGCTAGCAGACCACAACTATGGTCAGACGGCCGAAATGCTCAATGAGCGGCCCGGCTGGGCGGATATCGGTGCAGTAAGAGAGGGCAGAATCGTGGAAATCACAGACGACGACATAGTCTCCCGACCAGGGCCGCGCATTGTTGACGGCCTGGAGTTCCTGGCCCGGGCACTGCATCCGGATCTGTTCGAGTGAGCCAAGCCAACGAGCGGCCGGGGAACCGCGGGCTGCCCGGCCCCTGGCCCAACCCAGAAGACGCGCTGAGACGACCCCGGCGGCCCGCCCTCTTGCTGTGGGCAGGACTCGCGGTCATCCTGCTGGTCGCGGTGTTGGGTGTAGCCCAGGGTTCTTTCTCCATCCCTCCAGTCACCGTCGCCTCCATCCTCTGGCGGCGAGTGATCGGAACGGTGTCGCCGGCTCCGTGGCCGGATTCCTGGGAGACAGTTATCCTCGATATTCGTCTGCCTCGAATCCTCCTGGCCGCCCTGGTCGGCGGCGCCCTTTCTCCGGCCGGCGCGGTGTACCAGGGGCTTTTCCGCAACCCGCTGGCCGACCCTTACCTAATAGGAATCTCTTCGGGAGCTGGATTGGGCGCCACGATCGCCATCGCGTTTGGGCTGCAGATGAGATGGGGTGGCCTGGGCGCGGTCTCGGTATTTGCCTTCATCGGTGCACTGGCGGCCACAGTCCTAGTCTATACTGTCTCCCACCTGGGCGGCCGCACGTCCGTCGCCACTCTGTTGCTGGCCGGCGTGGCCCTGGGCGCATTCCTCTCCTCGTTGACAACCTTCCTCATGTTCCGCGCGGCCGACGCTTTCCGCACGGTGCACATCGTTGGCTGGCTGATGGGCAGCTTTGCGCTCTCCAGCTGGCCAAGAGCCCAGCTGCTGGCCTCCGTACTGATGGTGGTCGGTCCCCTACTCTGGGCCTACGCCCACCGGCTCAACGTACTTCAACTGGATGAAGACCAAGCCCGCCAACTGGGCGTCCCGGTCGAGCGGACTCGGCTGGTTCTGATTGTGGCCGCATCGCTGGTTACCGCGACGGCCGTCTCTGTCAGCGGTGTCATTGGCTTTGTAGGGCTGATTGTGCCCCACGCTGTCCGGCTGGTTTGGGGCCCAGACTACCGCTTCCTGATCCCCATGAGCGCCCTGAGTGGCGCCGTATTCATGGTTCTGGCTGATGGGCTGGCCCGTTCCCTGCTCTCCCCGGCCGAACTTCCGGTAGGCGTGGTGACTGCCTTTTGCGGCGCACCCTTTTTCCTCTACCTGCTGCGCCAGAGAAAACACCTCGCTTTTTAAAGAAGACAAGTACCCGCTGAACAATCACACAAGCAAATGCGAGCATAAACCAATGGATGAAAACGCAAACAGACCACTGCAAACAAGGGCAAAGGGTCGAGGACTCCCACCATTTGTCCATTTGGTGGTTAGCCCGTTCCTCAGATCGTCATCGGCCCGGCCGCTAACTGGCCCAGCCAGGTTGGAGGCCCAACGGGTGACCTTTTCCTTCAACGGGACGACCGTGCTGGACCGGGTAGACTTGCACCTGGAGCCGGGACGGATGGTCGGCGTCATCGGCCCCAACGGCGCAGGCAAAACCACCCTGGTCCGCTTGCTGAGCCGCCTGCTAACCCCGGCTGAAGGCCAGATTCAACTCAACGGCCGGGAGCTGTCCCATTGGCAGCCGTCGGAGATGGCCCGCGTGCTGGCGGTGATCCCCCAGAACCCGGAACTCCCGCCGACCTTCACCGCCTGGGAGATGGTGCTCATGGGCCGAACGCCATACCTCGGGTGGATGGGGAAAGAGAGCGAAGGCGACAGAGTGATCGCCCGGCGTGCCATGGAAAAGACCGGCGTCTGGCACCTGGCCGGCCGCCTGATCTCCCAACTCAGCGGTGGGGAACAGCAGCGGGTCGTCATAGCCAGAGCGCTGGCCCAGCAACCCCGGGTCTTGCTTCTGGATGAGCCGACAGCACACCTGGACATTAACCACCAGGTGCAGACTCTCACGCTCATCGCCCGGCTGGTCCAGGAGCGCCAACTGGCCGCGTTGGCGGTCTTTCACGACCTTAACTTGGCTTCACAGCACTGCGACGAACTGGTTCTACTGCATAGGGGCACGGTTGTAGCCCAAGGGTCACCCAGCCAGGTTCTGACGCCACCGGTGCTCCAGCAAGCGTACGGAACCGAGGTCGACGTTATGCCCCATCCGCACAGCGGCCGGCCGATGGTCTTCCCGGTATGTCCCTCTCCCCCATCAGCCAACTAGTCGTCCTTGGCCTAGCGCTGGCACTTGATCTGCTGCTTGGCGACCCACCCAACCGCTGGCACCCGGTCGCCTGGATGGGGCGATTCATCGGGTGGGCCAAAGAAAAGGCGCCGGCCAGACCGCCGAGCCGTTTTGCCTACGGTACCGCCCTGGTATCGGTCGGCGTCGCTATCTGCACCCTGCCGGTCTTGTTCTTGCTTTCCGGGGCCGGGCAATTCGGCGCGTTAGTTTACGCGCCGGTGGCTGCCCTGCTGCTCAAGAGCGCTTTCGCCTGGTCCGGCCTGCACCGCGCGGCCGGGGCGGTCCAGCGCGAGCTGCAAAGCGGGAACCTGCCCGAGGCGCGCCGCCTGGTCAGTTGGCACCTGGTCAGCCGCGACACCTCTGCCTTGGACACCCAGCAGGTGACTGCGGCCGCGGTGGAGAGCATGCCGGAAAACCTGACGGACTCGGTGGTGGCCCCGCTCCTTTTCTTCCTGTTGGCAGGGGTACCCGGCGCATGGGCCTATCGCTTTTTCAACACTTGCGATTCGATGATAGGCTACCGCGACCCAAAACACGAGTATTTGGGCAAGTTTGCTGCCCGGCTGGACGACCTGCTCAACTGGCTCCCGGCTCGAATGACAGCGCTGCTGATGATCCCAGCTGCTGCCCTGGCCGGGGAAGACGCGGCCGGCGCCTGGCGGACGATGTGGAAGCAGCACGGCC
>JAUVHW010000110.1 GCA_030593075.1 Ardenticatenales bacterium | reverse complement strand
CTGCGCCGGTACACGGTCACTCGCTGGTATTGACTGTCCCGCACCCGCTTCCGGCAACCTCTCTGGTGCTGCTTGAAAAAGGTGCCTTGGCAATCCTCATATGGACATTCTGCACTTGGCTTCATCACCCCGGGATCCACTAAAGGAATCCGTGCACGCAAACGCATCTTGGGCCTCCTGCCACCTCAGCGAGCACTATTCTCTCACGAATCTCACCTTTTGTGAAACAGTCACTTGTGCCGCAAAGTAGAGGCAAAGCCCGAGGAGTAGGCGCAGGGCCCCCGCGTATCTCGCTGCACAGGCAGCCTTCAAGGCGAGGAATCGCCCTTCGACTCTCCTTCAGCCCGAGATCGGGCTAAAGGCTGCGGACCTCGGGTTCGGGGTGGTTTCGAGCAGTCCCGTGGCCTGCGGCCGGTTCGGAGGCCAGGGCAGAGGTGGCAGTGGCGCCTGCTGCCTCGACACCGCACAGATGGGCCTTGACAGGTCGCAGCAGTTGCGATACAAACAGCTACACGAAAACCCACAGACCAGGGAGGCTCAGATGCAGACCGAATTCCCGTTCTTTGCCGAAACCGAGCAGGGCACGCCGCGCCTGACGGCCGATTCCTCGCTCAAAGCCGCCATAGGCACTTTCAAGAAGCACATGGAGTACGAGGGGTTCAGCCCGCACACTATCCAGGCCTTCACCAGTGACCTGAACTTGCTGGGCAAGTACCTGGGCATGGGCGTCTCCATCGGGGAGGTCTCCAACCAGCGCCTAGATCAGTTTCTCGACTGGATGGCCACCGAACGGCGGGTCCCCTGCAGCCCCAAGACCTACTCCCGGCGCGTGACCACCTGCAAGGTCTTTTTCAAGTGGCTTCATGCGGGAGGCGTGCTCCCGGCCGACCCGGCCGCGGCAATCATACAGCGCTCGGTCCGCAGCCCACTCCCTACCGTGCTGACCGCCGAGGAGGTAGAGCGCCTGCTAGCGGCCGCGGAGCGCGTACGCCAGGGAGAAGAAGGCAAGTCGGATGCCCGCCCCCTTTTGCTGCTCAGGCTCCTCTTGCAGACCGGCATCAAAAAGAGCGAGGCGGCCGGAATTGTGCCCAACCACATCGACCGCATCAACCCCCAGAAACCAGTGTTGTTCGTCCGCTATGGGAGCCCCTCCAAGCGCTACAAGGAGCGCAAGATTCGCCTGGAGGCTGACTGGCTGCCCATTCTGGACGAGTACCTGGAGCAGTACGACACCCGGGAGCGGCTGTTCACCTGCACGCCGAGGAACCTAGAGTACGTGCTGCGAGACCTGCAGGAGTTGGCTCAGGTAGAAAAGCCGGTCTCGTTCGAGTGCCTGCGCTGGACGTCGGCCGTCCACGACTATATGGACGGGACCAAACCCCAGGAGCTGCGAGAGCGGATGGGGCTCTCGAAGGTTACCTTCCGGGAGACACTGTCCAGGATCAGGCAACTGGCCGAGGCGCTCTCGCAACCATCGCCCCCTGCTGGCGGGCACTCTACTGGCCGCTGGCCGCCGGCAGGTACAAGCGATTGGGCAACGTCTCGTACGCCTGATTGACGGTCAGGTAGCGGCCGCGCTGCCAGCCCCCCACGGCATAGACGCGGGTCCCCACGGCCGTCACCCCCAGGTTGCGCCATTCGCCGCCGGTGAGCAGGAGCGGCGTCTCTACATTGAACCAGGTCTCTGAGCCGGGGTTGTACCGCTCACTAAAGGTGACGAACGACTCCCATCCGCCGCCGATCACGTATACCTGTCCTGCTACGGCCGCGACGCCGGCGCCGCCTCGGGGGGTGGACATGGCAGGGCAGCGCTCCCACTTTTTCTCCTCAAGATCGAGCCGCTCGCACAGCGCCAGTTCTCGCTGCCCGTCGTAGCCGCCCACCACCAGCAGCTGGTCCCGCACCACGGCCGAGCCGGCGAACCCGCGCGGCGTCGGCAGCAGGGGGAGCCTCTCCCATCGGCCCGCAACCGGATCGTAGGCTAACGCGTCCCCCGTATAGCTGGTTCCGTTCCACCCGCCAAAGAGGTAGAGCTTGTCCTTGGCGGCCGCTGCCGTGTGCGCGGCGAGCGGTGTGGGCAGAGAAACGCCCTCGGACCATTGGTCGGCCGCCGGGTCATAGACTTCCACCACGTCCAGAGGTCTCCCCTGCTCTCCCCCCCCACCGACGGCGTAGATGCGGTCCCCCAGTACCGCGGCCGAGAGGTTGGCGGCCGGGGTCGGCTTGTCAGCCGCCGAGGACCACGCATCTTCCCGAGGGTCATAAACCAGCACGCTGCCTGCCACCCCTTCTGGCGTCTCTCCGCCGATCACGTACAGCCGTCCCTGGTAGGTAACCAGCGCAAAGCGGCCGCGCGCCTCAGGCAGAGCAGCTCCACTGACCCAGAGCGACTCGGGCTCGTCCATCTCCAGGGCGCTAGCCTCGGCCGGGCATTCGGCCGTGAACTCGTTGGTGCATGACTCGTCCGGCGCAGAACCAGGCCGCGGCCAGGTAAGGGCGGAAAAGGCAATGACGACCAGGGCACTGGCGACCAGATAGATGCGCTGCTCCCAGGGCAGCGGCGGAGGGGCCTCCTTGGCCTCGGCGACTGCCTCCTCCAGGCGCAGAGCCGGGTCTGGCTGCCCGGCTGGCACATCTACCCACCCCTCGCGGATGGCTATGACCGTCGCCTCGGTGCGGGAACTGATATCCAGCTTGGTGAAGGTGTTGCGCAGGTGGACCTTGACCGTATTGGGGCTGATCGACAGCCGGTGGGCGATCATGCGGTTGGTGGCGCCGGTCGCCACCAGGCGAATGATCTCTCGCTCGCGTTCGGTTAGAGGCTCACCCGATTCGGCCATGGTTAGCGAATTATAGACCACCAGCGCCAGCCGGCAACTCGGTGGCTGCCAGGCCGCGTGCGACCCGGTGGGCAGCGGCCCGGCTGCTCGGCAGCGCCTGACTTGTGCCTGCGCCGCCGGCCGATATAATGTTGCCAGGCGCTCAGACCGGACGGGATTGATGGCGTCGGCACGTGGGCGGCGGGACGGCGTTGCACCACAAGACGTATTATCCGAGGAGCAGAAGCAGTGAACACCGGCATCAAGACCCAATGCAGGCCCAGCTACCGGCTCCTGACCGAGAGCCAGATTCAGGAGGTTCATCGGGCCAGTCTGGAGATACTGGAGACCATCGGCGTCCGCGTGCCGCACCAGGAAGGCGTTCAGTTACTAAGGGAGGCCGGGTGCCGGGTCAAGGAGGGCAGCGTCGTTCTGATCCCCAACTGGCTGGTGGAAGAGTGCATCCGCAGCGCTCCTTCCCGCATTACCATCTACAACCGCAAAGGGGAGCAGGCGATGCGCCTGGAGGGCCGCAACATCCACTTTGGCACGGGCACCGACCTGATACGGACGGTTGACCTGGAGACCGGGGAAACCCGGCCGTCACGTCTACAGGACGTGGCCAATGCCGCCCGGGTGTCGGATTACTGCCCGGAGGTGGATTTCATCGCCTCCTTTGCCCTGCCGAGCGACGTACCCACCAACCTGATGTACCTCCAGTGCGCAAAGATGATGATGGAGAACTCGGTCAAGCCGGTCTTTTTCACCGCAGCCGGCAGGGAAGACGCGGAGTATATCATCGAGATGGCGGCGGTCGTGGCAGGCGGCGAGGAGGCGCTGCGGGAGAAACCCTTCCTCATCCAGTACTCGGAGCCCACGGCGCCGCTTTCGCACTCGTACGGCGCGGTCAACAAGCTGTTCCTGTGCGCCGAGAAGGGAATTCCCATTTGCTACACCCCTGGAGACCTCCTGGGCGGCAGCACCCCGGTCACGTTGGCCGGGGGCATCGTGCAGGCCAACGCCGAAGCGCTCAGCGGCATCGTGCTGCACCAGCTCAGGGCCAAGGGAGCACCCATCATCTCCGGCTTTGCGCTGGCTCCCATGGACATGAGGACCACCGTCTTTGCCTACGGAGCGCCCGGCTGGCGATTGACCAACTCGGCCTTTGCCGACCTCTATCACTACTATGGGATCCCGATGTGGTCAACGGTGGGCAGCGACGCCCATTGCTTGGACGAGCAAGCTGCCATGGAGCATGCCTTTGGCACTCTCCTGGCAGCCCTCGATGGGGCCAACCTCATTCACGACGTAGGGTACCTGGGACAAGGGCTGCTGGGCAACCCGGCCGCGATCGTGATGTGCGACGAGATCATCAGCTACGTGAAGCGCATCATTCGCGGCTTTGACCTGGCCCGAGACAAGATGGCGCTGGACGTGATCCGCAAGGTCGGCCCGGGCGGCGATTTCCTCGCCGAGAGGCACACCGTGGATCACTTTCGGACTGAACTCTGGCGGCCCGCGCACCTGAATCGGGACAATCCTGACACCTGGGTTGAGAAGGGGAGCCAGCGCTATGGCGAAAGGGTGACTCAGAAGGCTCTCGAGATCCTCGCGACCTACGAACCCGAGCCGCTGCCCGAGGATGTGCGTCAAGAGATCGATGGAATTGCCGCGCGAGCCGAGCGCGCGCTCAAGACAGTGCAGTTCAAGGCATAGCGTGTCACGGCTCCCCTTGATGTTGCCCGGTGCGTGACTGTCTCACATTTCGTGAAAGGCAAAGGGTGCACGGGCCCGGTGTCCCGGCCTTGTGCCCGCGCCGCCGGCCGGTATAATTCCCCGTCTCGCCGACGCGACCAGGAGAAACCTAGACATGGAGATAAGGTGCACCAACGGCAACATGGTTGAGTTGCCCCAGGCGATCAGCAGGCTCAACGACCTGGTCTACAACCTGTGGTGGGTCTGGCAGTCCGAGGCCCGGGAGCTGTTTCGCATGTGGGACTATCCCCTGTGGAGGCGGACGCGACACAACCCAGTAGGGATGCTGCACAGCATGACCCCCGAACAGCTGGACCAGCTGGCCAAGAACGTCCCCTTTCGCCGCAAGCTGGAAAGCCTCATGATGCGGTTCGACAAGGATATGGCCAACGGTCACACCTGGTATGCGCACACCTATCCTGAACTGCGGTCCAATCCGATTGCCTACTTCTCGGCCGAATTCGGCCTGCACAACTCGGTGCCCATCTACTCGGGCGGCCTGGGAATCCTATCGGGCGACCACTGCAAGGAGGCCAGCGACCTGGGCATTCCCCTGGCGGCGGTGGGATTCATGTACCCGCAGGGCTACTTCCGCCAGCGCATTCCTTCCCACGGCTGGCAGGAGGCCGTCTACCAGAAGCTCGACTATCGAGATACCCCCATCTGGCAGGTCCACACTGCCGAGGGCGAGCGGCTTCGGGTGCCTATTCGTCTTGACAACCGGGAGGTCCTGGTACAGGCCTGGTGCATCAACGTGGGGCGGGTTCGCATCATCCTGATGGACACCGACATAGAAGAGAACTCCCCCTGGGACCGCGAACTCACCGCTCGCCTCTACGGCGGCGACCAGGAGTCCCGCATCCAGCAGGAAGTGATCCTGGGGATTGGCGGGGTTCGCATTCTGAAGGCGTTGGGCGTAGAGCCGGCCGCCTGGCACATGAACGAGGGCCATTCCACCTTTCTGGTGGCGGAGCGCATTCGCGATCTGGTGCAATCTGGCATGGAACTGGAAAAGGCCCGGCAGGCGGTGCGCGAGACCTCGATCTTTACCACCCACACCCCGGTCCCGGCCGGGCACGACGCTTTCCCGTTCCAGCTGGTGGAAAAGTACTTCTGGCATTTCTGGGAAGAGATGGGGATGGACCGAGACCAATTCATGCAACTGGGCGCTCACCAGGAAGACTGGGGCAGCGCATTCAACATGACGGCACTCGGGATGAGGAACGTGGCCCACATCAACGGCGTGAGCAAGCTGCACGGCGAGGTCAGCCGCAAGATGTGGCAGGGCCTCTGGCCGGAGGGCGAGAACCCCATCGTCTCGATTACCAATGGCGTCCACACTCCCACCTGGATCTCCGGCGAGATGAACGCTCTGCTGACGCGCTATTTCGGCCGCGACTGGCTGGAGAACCACGATGACCCCGATCTGTGGGAGCGCATTCTGGACGTTCCCGACCAGGAACTCTGGCAGGTGAAGCAAGGACTCAAGCGCAAGATGTTCACCTCCATCTGGGACCGCGCCCGGCGGCGCTGGATGGAGGGAGAGGGCGGCCCCATGCAGCTTCTGACCAGCGGTACGCTGCTGGACCCGGAGGTGCTCACCATCGGCTTTGCCCGCCGTTTTGCCACCTACAAGCGGGCCACCCTCGTCTTTCGGGACGTAGAGCGCCTGAGGCGAATCCTGCTCGATACCCACCGGCCGGTACAGCTGGTCTTTGCCGGCAAGGCCCACCCGGCTGACGACGCCGGCAAGCACCTCATCCAGCAGATCGTCAACCTGGCCAAGGACCACACCATGGGCGGCCGGATCGCCTTTGTGCAGGACTATGACATGAATCTGGCTCGCTTCCTGGTGCAGGGCGTCGATGTGTGGCTAAACAACCCCCGCCGGCCGCGAGAGGCCAGCGGCACCAGCGGCCAGAAGGCGGCCCTCAGCGGCACCCTGAACCTGGCGGTCCTCGATGGTTGGTGGCCCGAGGCCTACAGCGGGGCCAACGGGTGGGCCATCGGGGGGCTGGAGGACCTGCCCAGCGACGAGGAGCAGGACGCGGCGGACGCGTCCGCTCTCTACCAGCTGCTGGAGGAAGAGGTAGTCCCCCTCTACTACCAGCGCGACGCCGACGGGGTGCCCCGGGCGTGGGTCGAGATGATGAAGGAGTCCATGCGCACCACCGGCCCTGCCTTTTCTCTGCGGCGCATGCTCAAAGAATACGCCGAGCTGCTCTACACTCCGGCCGTGCGGGCGTCACTGGGCTAGCGCGCCTGGCCTGGTACGCTGCGCCCGCGCCGCTAGTGCAGTGTCGCGCATCGGCCAGTCGGCCAGGGCGCCTGGCCGGCAGCCCGACTTCCCAGGTCTCGGTGCGGAGCCGATATTCTGTCCGGCACGGAAACCTGCCTATGGTGGGTCGGCCAGGCGCGGCAGAAGCCGGACCGCAGGCGCTTGAAGGCGACGCTCCGGGAAGTACTAGTGGATTCGAGCTTCCCGGACGGGCTTCTGCGGGCCGGAACCCACCCTACTCCTCGTCCGGCCGCATGGCCTCTACCTGGGCCACTACCACCGTGTTGCCCACCAGAGTCAAAAAGGCGGGTGTGATAATCGCGATCAGAGGCACGAATATCCGCGTCAGCACCCCGGCCGCAATGACCAGCAAGAAGATCATCCCCATCAGCAGCGGGTTCTGAGCCTGCAGAACCAGCGCATTGCGCAGGGCCAGCCCGATCCGCTTGTCGCTCTGCTCCAGCCAGAAGGGAAAGGCGAACAACTGGGTAGAGAGCCAACCCGACAGCAGCAGCAGGTTCAGCACCGCCAGTATGAACCCGTAGGGCTCGGGGAAGAAACCGGAATTGTAAAAGTAGGCGGCGTAGCCCAGGATATAGATCGCCACCAGGTTGAGCAGGCCCCACTTCCAGCCCTCCCGGAAGTACTGCCTCAACCCCTTCCAAAAGTCGGACACCTTGACAAAGCGGCCGTGGGCCACCTGGTTGGTGACGCAAAAGAGGGCGGCCGTCGCCGGGGGGCCGGGGATGATCAGGACCCAGGCCACCGCCCACAGCAGGTTGCACAGGACCAGGGTGAACATCTCCTCCCAGGCGTCGCGCAGCGCCCGGCCCAGGACTGACCACGGCTTATCCATTACGCTCTTCGCGCGCCAGCTCTGAGTCCTTGACAGTGCACCTCAGCCTGATAGAATCCTGCGCGGCGTGCCCCCATCGTCTAGAGGACCAGGACACTGGCCTTTCAAGCCAGCGACAGGGGTTCGAATCCCCTTGGGGGCATTCTTCATTTCGAAGCTAATCGGCCTTTGGGCCGATTTTTTGTTGCGCCAAGTATCACACAGCCCTACGTGGCAGTCAAACCTCCATCAGGAATTCTCATTCGTTAATATATGTACCCCACTGGCAAGCTGCCCAATGGCCCGGCCGCGAAGGCAAAACCCGGCCCCCAACCAATATCCTAGAAACAACCAACGCTGATAGACTTACTTTAGCGTGACAAGCAGCCCATTGGCTACCCAGTTGCACCTCAGCGACGGTCTCTTCCAGATCCTTTTGATTGGCGAAGGGGGTAGGTCCCTCGCCCCAGAAAGGATTGGACCTAGAACGCACACGCACCAACTGGACTCCCTCATCTTCACCGCAATAGGGCTCCGATCGTTCACTGGCCGTGACCACCGTCACTGCACGGCCCTTCTTCGCGATCGCCCGGGCGATCTCTTGCGACCAGCGTGACCCCACTCGCGGTGGGAGGATAACCGTGGCTCACCACCAGTAGTCGCATGACTCTCTCCCTTCAGTCTCCAAGCCGTGCGAGCTTACTCCACAAACTGCTATTCACTGACTCTCGCGTGCCCGTGACACACGTCGGCACACGAACAGAACTTCTTCGACATCGGTGGTATCCAGGAGTCCAGGTACGAGGGTAAGCGGTCGCTGAAAGCGCAGACCGATAGGGGATAAAATCCGGTCGTAGAAAAGCAAAGCCGGCGTTCGGAAATGTCTCGTGAACCACATGCCGAAACCGACTAACCAACGACTGCGTGGCATCATGCCGAAAATGGCACTCTGCTCAAGAATCAAGTGGTTGGAGGCAATCATATCTTGTACCTGGCGGGGCTCGTAGCGACGGAAATGCCCAACCTGCACATCGAAATCGGTCCACAGCCCTTCATGGATAGGCAGCGAAAAGATCAGGAGGCCATCATCCCTAAGGACCCGGCTCAGTTCTCTGAGAGCTTGCTGGCCATCGCAAACATGCTCAATCACATCAAAGGCGCAGACCAGATCGAATTCCTGATCGGGGAATGGAAGGTCGTTGATGTTTCCATTCCTCGCCAGGCCTCCTGCCTCCTTTAAACGGTCAACTGCAACCTGACTGAGGTCGATGAACCATGTGCCGGCTATCGGTAGCCGAGGGCGCGAGCCAGAGCCGACTTCGAGGCGGTACGGAGTGGTCGCAGCCAGGGGTGACAGGATCGGCCAGGTGTTGAAACGCCACGGTGGCCGAATTCTCGAATCCAACCACACGCTGTTATAGAAACCAATGTTGGATTCTTCAATCTCCTTCTCTTCGTAGGACTGGCTCAAGTCAGGTCTGCTGAAGTTCAGTGATTCGCCTGTGTCCATAGCCATCCTCCAAGCCTGTATTGCTTCCGTTTCTTTCCCATGAGATCGTCTCCATCGAAACAGTAACTCAAAAGAGGCATTCCTCCAATTCCAACTGAAGCAAAACACGTGGCATGTGTCGAATGACACCGTTTTCAGCTGTTTGGCCGTGGGCATTGTTGATTGTCGCCATGTGCGAATGTAGTTGTCGCTTGACAGATGGGAATGCTCGCACGTCACTACTTGCTGGGACAATTGCGTCAACACGCACAGAATGACTGACATGGGCATCAATTGGTGGCAGAACTACGGGGAATGGTACCAGTCTTCTCCAAGAAGACCCAGTACGATTGCTACCAGAAGGCCAATCAGTCCATCTAGTATTCACTTGGTTCTGATGACCGCGATAGTTGCCGGCCGTCTCCCTCCCTCAGAACCTTCGAAACATAGCCAGGCGATGCCCCGGCCACTATGGCCACTAACGATGCTGGCAATTCGAGCCACCGCTCGGCCGCGGCCAGGATTCGCTGGCGCTTTTCTTCAGCAAACAACCGGGCGACCAGGTCTCCGGCCGCAGCAAAGCGCTGTCCGGCCGCATCCTGCTCGGGCCGAACCTTGGGAATGGTCCGCTTTGTCTTGGTCCGCTCGGGGTGTACTTGTGCCGGATCGCAAGCCGTGTTGGCCAAGAGAAGTAGATGAAAAGTAGCGAAACAGAAGTGGGATACCGCCAAGGGTGAGGGAACAAACAGTTGGGGGAACATGGTAGCGGCCGAAAACGGCTAGATTCCTGCCGTATTCCGTCGCACGGCCAAGAACCTTAGTCAATACGGCTTGGGTAGGAGTTCCTCGCGTGGGCCGCAGAATGGCAGGCCGCTACTCCCACTCCACCTCGTGACACTGCTTTAGAAGGAACCCCCTTGGGGGCACTTCCTCGGCAGCGCCGTCCCCCATCCTACTCGAATCTCTGCGGCTGACCAGTCCTCTGGCGCAGGCGATTCTGAGCGTCTGTTGCCCGCTGGATGAATCGGACATATAATGAGCTGCGAATCAGGGTGGCGGCGGACGGCCGCATGGTGTTGTAGTCCAGATTCCAAGGCTAGGATCCCGCACAGTGCAACCTTGGTGTGATACTAGGCAGTGGTATTCCGTAGAGAGCCACTCTGCCAAGGCACAGATTGCCTCCACAACTGACCGCTGGGCACCCGCAGGAGCGAACCCATGGACTTGTCAACAGTCAACTTCTCCCAAGAAGAGGAAACAGAGGTTGTTCGCAATCAACTCAAAGAGGCTTTCCTCATTCTCCAACAACAAGCAATAGTAGACAACGACCCGGTGATGTGCCAACTCCACGATGCGTTTGGCACTTATGATACGAGTCACCACAATTGCCTGGGGTGCAATTTCGCAGACAGCACTTGGCTGATTCACAACTTCTTACGAACCCACGAGCTTCAAGAGACAATCCAATGCGCCTATTCTACGCTTATCATTTTGGCCTACCTCTTGGTTGAGCGCATTGACACATTCTTGGACATCATCGAGTTGAACAAGAGCTACAGGGACCAGCACTTCAGAATCCTCTTCGGGATCAGGAGATGGGCGAACTTTCTCAAGCACCCAA
>JAUVHW010000182.1 GCA_030593075.1 Ardenticatenales bacterium | reverse complement strand
GATGCCGCGCGGCCGGGTAGCGTGGGGCCGCCGAGGTAGCCAGCTTCATAGGCATGCTTGCGGACCTCGCGGTGGAAGACGGGGAGCGTCGGGCAGAGCGTGTTGTAGTAGTGGAAGAACTCCTGGGCCTGCTTCAGCGTGTCGAACAACCCGCGGTCCCAGGCGCCATAGGGCGTCAGGCCGAAGTTACTGCCGTGGACGGTGCGCTTGGAGCGCCAGTAGATCTCCTTGTTGGCTGGGTCCTTCTTGATGGCGTCGAGCTGCGGCCCCAGGATGTCATCGGGCTGGGTGAGGTCGAGGGGGTTGCCCTGGGCAACCGCCACGACGCCGGCATGGAGCCCCAGCCGCGCCAGGCGCATGTAGGTCTTGGCGTCCTCGGGGTTGTAGGGGATCAGGCAGCGGCCGGTGAGGACGGCTTCGATGCCGCCGAAGTCGATGTCGAGGAGACGGCAGGAGGTGTCGGCGGTGATCATGCTAGCTCGGTTCGATGATGACGAGGCACACCCCAAATGGCGGACGTTGGTTCGGACGGATCTGCGTGTCCTTTGCGGCAATGAAGCGCATCCGGCCAGCGAGAAATTCGACGCAGATGGTTCCTGCTCGACGCCCAGGTTCGATAAGGTCTTGCCACCACCCTTGCTCGGTTCTATTTGCCGGTAGCAGTAGCACAGCGAGGACAGCCTCCCGTTGCATAGCCTTTTCTACCCATGGCCGTATGTTTGAGTACGGTGGGTTGCACCAGACACGTTCGCCTTTCCAGCAACAGGTCAAGGCATCGTCTCCAATGGTGTAGTAGCGGGGTAACTTGGTATTGTGGTCTGAGGCTGCCACGTCCAAGGTAAAGCGAAACCGGCGGTGCAGGGGTACAAAATCCTCGTCGGTGATCTGCCGATCATCGACGACTTCATTAGGCCCCTGTTGAGGGTGTGTACGCGAAATGAAGCTCATGTCGCTCCCCACCTGGCCCCCCAGGCCTCCAGCTCCTCCACCGTCCGATCCGCAGGTACCCCATCCCTCGATACCACTGCTCTACGAAACCCCGCCGCCAGACTCGCCGGGCCTTCCCGATCCGCCACCACATTCTGCAGGTTCGGCCCCACGCAGCTATCGCGCAGGGTCTGCGGCTTGGGGGTAATCTCCGGGTGGATGCAGTCATTGTCATCGAGCCGCGTCAGCACCCCGATGACGTACGTCGAGTCCACCTTCTGCACCGCCTTCCAGTCCAGCACGCACTGGTAGAAGGGATCATCCTCGCCATACTTCTTGGCGAGTGACTTCATGGCGTCTTTGTCGGTGGTTGGCTTGCGCGTCTTGCGCGCTAAGGGCGCCGCTTCGCCTTGGCTGGCGATGTAGGCGAGGATTTGCTGGGGCGCGTCGGGGTTGAAGGGGAGTCGCCAGAACCAGCGCTGCTGCTGAACGTGTTCACGCACAATGTTCGGAGAAGTTCCAGCAGCCGGCGTTGCTGCAATGGCCGAAGCGGGATTGGCTTGTCCGCATAGAGTCCCAGGTGGACGGAGGTTCCCTGGGCGTGCTGTATCTGGATGCTCAGCGCATTGATGTCGTAATCCGACATCAGATTGACCACACGTGCGACAGTTGCTGACTTCGACGCTGATTTCTGCTTGGACAAGTTGCACCCCCTCGATTAGATACTGCGTTTTTGCCTCGCCGCCCCCGCGTGTCGGCTTCCCAAGAATTGACACGGGCGGATGCGGCTGCTCGTCATGCCCGACGCCGTCGCAGGCTTCACACGTGACCCAGACCGTCTTCGGCTTGCCGACCTTGGTGACGCCTTCAGTCTTGATTTTCCCCTTGCCGATACAGGTCGGACACGGCGCCCCCTTCGGTTTCCTGGTGTACCCGAGCTTGGGCTTCAGGACCCCTTGCGCGGTCGTGGCCTTGATGCGCTCGAGGATGTTCCCCAGCTTCCCCTGGAGTTCCTCATGGAACGCCTCCAGCTCCGGGCGGTCGATCGGCACCCCCTGGAGCCTAGCAGGCCGCAGGACATACTGGTCACGCTCGTGCCAGTCGCGCAGGAAGATGGTGAGCATGCCGGCAGCGATCAGCTGCGGAATGAGCCAGATGGCCCCCCGGTAGGTCTGGAGGGCGTCAGCGGCCGCATACTTCCCCTCCAGCCCCGGCTGTTTGGCCCAATGCTTCCACGCGCCGAAGTCGGAGGCCAGCGGCGCGACAAACCCCAGGCCCCGCGGCAGCGCTGCCTGCAGGTAATGCCACGCCCACATCAGGTCGATGGCGACGATCCCCTCGAGGGTGTGCCCGGCGGCCGCCAGGTGGTCGAGGTCGGCATACTTGTTCCACAGGAACATCCAGCCATGATGCGCGGCGACGCCGGCCAGGAGGCGCTCGACCTCGGTGGTGTAGGGCTCGCGGTAGGGCACGGTGACGCCTTGGCCCTTGCGGTTGGCGACATTCACCCGGGTCATCGGCGAGGTGCGGTCCCAGCTGACGAGTTCGGACTCATCGACGCCGCCGGCCTTCTCGAGAAACTCGGTGTCGAGGGCCAGCCAGGTGCCGTCGAGATCCTGTGCTAGCCGGGCGAGGTGATCATCCACCCAGGCAGCAAACCACTGCGGGCTGGGGTCGACGACCAGGTCCGCCGAACTGCGCGTGAACCCGTTGTTGGCAATCTGCTGGGCGACGCCGTAGTCCCGCGCGACGACATCGAGCAGCCCCATGGCGCCGCGCTGGAGGTGGCTGGGATGGAAGGATGGCACCACCCAGAAGCGGTCCGAGGGGTCGCGGCTGACGGTGCCATGGAAGTCTTTGATGGCGACGCCCTCGACCCCCTGCAGGCCCAGGATGTTGCGCAGCGCGGTCGCGCCGAGGGGAACGATGACGCCGTTCGGGGTCAGGCGCTTGAGCGTGGACTCGAGGTAGGCGCGGCGGCAGTGCGCCAGGGCTTCCTTTTCCCAGGGCGCGCCGACGAGCCAGTTCTCAGGTGGTCTGCAACGCGCACAGTTATCATGGCCGCAGCTGTCGCGGTCCATCGAGGCACGGCGCAGCACGCGGGTGTGGACGCCGCCAGCCGCGCCGATGAGCGGTTGGCCATGGGTGGCTTCGTCAGCGCCCAGGGCTTCGGCGATGAAGAGGATGCGTGTGGTCTCGGGGCCGTGGTAGGGAGCGTAGCCGTAGCCGGTGGTGGCTAACGCACAGCCTTCGCACGCCGCAGGCTTGGGATACTTGGGTTGCATGTTACTGGATCACGCCGACGACCGTGAGGCCCCACCAGATCATCACGGCCGAGAGCCAGATGCCCTGGGCAATTGCCATCCCCTTCCAGAACGAGCGGCGGCAGTCCCAGCAGGTCCCATAGTCGGCAATGCACACCACGTGCAGGCGCCCGGTGTCGATGGTGCCTTTGGGGCGTGCGTACAGCTGGCCGCAATTGCGGCACTTGCTGACGTTCTCGGTGACGGCGGGGTCGTCGCTCATGTGTCCAGTCCAATCGTGTGCCCGCGCCTGACCTGGATGTGGAAGTGTTCCTTCCGCTTACCTTCGTGCTCGAGGATAGCGTAGTAGTGCTTGGTGAAGACCTCGTAGCCCTTGGAGCCCTCGCGTGCCCACATATCGCGCCCAAGCGTCCACAAGACGTTGCGAAGAAACCGGCGCTTGGCGTCGCCGTCCCGGAAGCCGGCGTTGGTGCGCACATCGACCGCCTCAGCGCGTGGCAGCGGATGGGCGCCGGTGGTATGAGAGTCGGTGCCCGAGGTGAGTGCGATCGTACGCGGCACGCCGCTAAGCCGCCGCCGGCAGACCGTGTCCACCGCCAACCGAATCAGCAGCCCCCCGCGACTGTAGCCGGCGGCCCGGTAGCCGCGCTTGGTCTTGATGACAGTCTTCCGGGTGCGCCGTGGGGTGGTGGTCATGGGGTCTCCCCGACGCGAAGATGCACGTCCTCTCGAATATCATGCCCGCAGAGGCAGCACTCGTCGGACCCTATACTGGCCTCGTGTATGTGGCGCTGGCCCAATATACAGAGCAGTTCGCGCCGAAGTTGTGACGGAGGCTTCAAGTCTAGCGGCCCTTGGGTCGCATATCGCCGAAGTGCTCGTCGCAGCGTTGTCTCGTCAGGCATCACTCGTCTCCTCGGGGTGGGTGCGCGCCAGGGCGGCAGCGAGGCCGCAGTTGCACGGTTTGTCGCTGACTAGCCAATCGCGACGGTCGCAGTCAACATCGTGTCGCCCGTATTTCTCCAGCGCCTCCCGTAGCCGCGCTGTTCGATCTTCCATGACACTCGTGATCGCTCCGGCTAACATGTCGCCAATTGTCTCAATCCCAAGGCTGTTGAGCACCTCGGTAATCGCGTCCCGCTCGCGCTCGGTCTCGGCCAGCTGCTCCCGCAGGGCGCGGAGCCAGTGACGCCATTGCTCTCGTTTACACTCGCAGTCACAATACGGGTCGCCACAAGGGTTGTGATAACGGCAACTGAACGCGTCGCACACCCCCTCCACCGCAGCGGCGATGGGGTCGAAATCACCAGACATTGCCATGATCGTCTTCCCATCTTTCGTATTCGTAATCGTCCAACTGAACATGCGAAGCGCTATCGTTAGATCGATGCTTGGGGCACCAAGACGGAAGCCCGTCCTCGACTTGACAACCACACTCATGTTTTACGTCTGGACCAAAAAGAGGTTCGGTCTCGGCGATGGGGTCGGACGGCTGGTTAGTCATGAGCCGCCACCACCACGCTCTCGGCGTAAAGCGCTTCCTGTAGCTCTCGCTCAGACGCGGCATGGGCAATGCGTGCAACGGCCACACGTTTTTCGGCACAGGCTATGCGAAGTTGCCGCTTCAGACCGTTCACAGCCCTTTCCACTCCTGGCTCTTTGCAACCGATGACACTACACGTCAGGTGGCCACCGCTTCCAATAAACAGCGTGTTTGCACCGCAGGCAGGACACGGAGTCCGAATTTTCTCATCGCTCATCCGTCTCTCCTCGCTCCTCCCCCGACGACGCCTTAAGGGTGGCTATTTCCTTAATAATCTTCCTCGCAAAACAATCCTCCTGCATGCTGTAGCCCATGACCTTGTAGATGGCGCGCTCCACCTCCTCCAGCGTCCGCGTGCGCGTCTCCCGCCGCTCTTGTCGCAGCATCTTTGCGATGAGCAGAACACCGTCCTTATGAGTCGGAGCCGTGCTGAGATCGGCGAATAGCTTGATCGCCGTCGTCGCGTCTTGCAGGTCGCTCATGGCTGCTCCTTGAGGTCACGGATGGCGTCCACGGCTGGCCCACCCCAAAACGGCGGGATCACACGGATCGCGTCATCTAACGCCTTCTCTCGACTCTCGGCGGCTTGCTGTCGGAGGAGGGCGGTGACACGAGCGCACTCCGGACACGCGAATCGGTCAGTTTCCCGTCCACCGGTGCGCAGGATCTCACCCCTACCGGAACAGACAGGACACCCCTCCCGCGCCCTGCGGAGGAAGGGGTCCGACATCGCCGTGTCGTCGGTCGGTGTCTCAGGCATTGACGTTTACTCCATTGAAACTATGCGCCGGGTGCCCCTTCGACTTCAGCGCATCCCCCGCCGCCTGTGCGCAGGCGTCACGTCTCTCGGGAGAGTCTTGAGAGTGGTTGTTTCCGGCACATGCCTCAGCATAGACGTAGACCATCTCCGCTGGAACGTAGCTCACCCACTGCCGGGTCTGCTCCGCGATCTGCTCCGGCGTCTGACCTCTGGGATGCTGCGCGAAGACGTGCGTACAACCCGCGCGCAGCAGGTCGACCATGTGCTCCCGGTGGCGCTCTTTGTAAAGGCGTGTCGTCTGCCAATGAATCGCCAGCGGCACGTCTCCACAGACGGCTCGCAGCTCTCGGTAGAGGTTGATGTGATCGCTTCGCCACAGGGGTTCTCCCGTCTCAGGATCTCTGGGCTCGTCAATCTCGAAGAATGGGAGAATGCCTGCCAGCTTTACTCCCATCGCGCTATAGATGTCGTGCGCGTCTTGAACGATGGCGTCCAACGCTCCCTTGTGATACTCCTGAAGGCCGCGATCCCAGAGCACGAGCCAGACGTCCAAGTTCCTGGCCACAGCGGCGTCAACCGTCCGAGCCAGTGCTTGTATCCCATGTGACCGAAAGTTGAACCCTATATTGCACGCCCAGGGATACGGATCGCGGTGCGCCCACTGCGCCATCATCAGCACGGCGTTCGCTCCCCTAGCCGCATCGCGGTCGAACTGCCGGAGACGCTCGTTGAACAAACACGACATCTGCGCCGCCCCGAAGTAGATGTCATCCCCAGTCGAGCCCAGGAAGTCGCCTCGGATCACAGTGGAGGGCTCGGGGGTCGGGAACCAGCCTTGAGTTGCCTCATCGACTGACTTCCCCTCGAACAGCACTCCCCAGCGAGCATGGTTGATGTCCGAGAGTGCGGGAAGCCCGGCGCGACCGGATTGCTGCCACCGCTCGATGATGCGCACATCGTCCGGGTTGATCGGCCAGCCGTGCTCGAGGAACCAGTGATAGTCCATGTCGACTCCTAAGCTGCGGATTTGGTCGCGACAGGGGCCAGCTGCGCGAGGGCCCACTTGGCCCCCTCGGTGAAGTCCACCTGCGCCCCGCTCCAGTCAATGCGTTTGTAGTGACTGTGGGCGTAGTCGTAGGCCTGCTGGTCGACGCGCGCCGCGAGTTCGGCCTGTTCCTTCTCAGTCATCGGGGGTCTCCTCCGCAGGGGGCCTCGGCTTGTGCACCAGGCACCAGGGACACTTGCTGAATCCTCGCGGCAGCACGCGCCGGCAGCCGCAGCCGCAGCTGCAACGCGGGGGCGGGGTCCACTTGATCTTCATCAGCGATAATCCCAGCACCGCACCGTCGGCGTCCACGGCCCCACCCAGCCACAGGGAGGCCGCCAGATGATGATGCAGGTATTCCCCGGAGCGTTGAGTGACTTGCCGCCATCAGCAGTGGGGAAC
>JAUVHW010000073.1 GCA_030593075.1 Ardenticatenales bacterium | reverse complement strand
CCTTGCGCCCAGCTAGCTGGGCGGAAGAGAGTCGAACGATGCTCTCCGAGGGTGAGCCTGGCTTTGAGCGGAGGAGAGGAACCCGGCGCGATCCGACCCATCTCAACCAGGCGGCCACTAATGAGTTCGCCGCTAGATGTCATCTCCGGTCTGAGCAGCGCTCGCGCTGTGGGGATACTCGGGACGATTTCTCGCGCGACCCGAAGAGCATGGGAGGCTGCCTCGGCAGCCGAGGCCGCTGAATGAATTCAGCGGCTGATATCAAGAAACATGTTGAAACATGTTCCGGGGCCGCTGGGCTGGTGGTCAGCAGACACACCGATAGTCCCTGCTACCGGCGAGTGCGAGCGGGCGGCCGGTGTGGCGGGGTCAGCCAGCTTCAACTGACTTCCCTGTATCAGCTCCTCTGGGCATCGGCCCGAAGGCTACTAGGAAACTGGATCCAGGTCACTTTCGCGCTGAAGAGCGCCGCGGCACTGTGAGGATACTCGGGACGATTTCTCGCGCGACCCAAAGAGCGTGGGAGGCTGCCGCGGCAACTGAGGGCGCTCTCTTCGAGAAGCATGCGGAGCACGCACCCAGAGCGCTTGTTCTGCCCAGCGCGGTCGCAGCACTAGACCGCGAATCGAAAGTGAGCCACGTCCCCGTCCTGGACCGGGTAGTTCCGGCCTTCGACCCGCACCCGGCCCGCATCCCGCGCTGCCGTCCAGGAACCGGCCGCCAGCAACTCATCTACCGGCAGCACCTCAGCCCGAATGAAGCCACGCTCCATGTCGGTATGTACCTTGCCGGCCGCAGCAACAGCCGGAGTGTCGCGCGACACAGGCCAGGCGCGCACCTCCTGGCCGCCTGTGATGGTAAAGAAAGTGACCAGATCCAGCAGACGAAACCCGGCCGCCACGAGCCGGTCGAGCCCTCGCCCCGAAAGCCCCAGTTCCTGCAGGTAGAGAGCCGCCTCTTCTTCAGGCCAGTCGATCAGCTCCATCTCTACCTGAGCGCAGATCACCACGACCTCCCCGCCCTCCTTGGCAGCTAGCTCACGAACGCTCTCCGCCAGCGGTCCCCCTTGCGGCAGGCTTTCCTCTGCCACGTTGGCGACAAAGAGGCGCGGCTTGCCCGTGAGCATACTCCATCCCCGGACCCGCTCCGTCTCCCCGTTCTGACGCCCCCACTCGGCCGCTCTCTGCCCGGCCTGCAGCGCTTCCTGCAACGATTCCAACCTGGCCAACTCCTCGGTGAACTCGCGGGGCGCCGCCTTGGCAGAGGAGCGAGTCTTTTCGAGTCGGCGCTCCAGCGTACCCAAATCGGCTAGCGCCAGTTCCAGGTCCAGGGTTTCCAGGTCTGCCACGGGATCTACCCGGCCGTAAGGGTGAGCCACGTCGACGTCCTCAAAGCAGCGCGCGACCATCACAATCGCGTCCACGTCACGGATGTGACCAAGGAACTGGTTGCCCAGTCCCTCACCCTGGTGGGCCCCGCGGACCAACCCAGCAATGTCCACGAACCTCACGGTGGCATGGACCACGCGTTCGGGGCGAACCATCTCGGCGAGAGCCTCCAGGCGGGGGTCGCGCAATGCGGCGACACCGACGTTGGGCTCAATGGTGGTGAATGGGTAGGGCGCAACGACCGCGCCGGCCCGCGTCAGAGCGTTGAGCAGAGTGGATTTGCCGACGTTTGGCAGGCCGACCAGGCCCAGCTGGAGGGTCACCCAGGCCCCTCGCCCTAGTCTGGGTCGGCCGATGGAGGCGCGGCTGGCCCACCGTTCCCACGCATCGAAGCGATCGCATCTCCAACGACGTCGCTGCTGTGGCCCGGCAGGACAAAGAAAAAGCTGCTTCCCACGCCTAGCTTGGACTTGACCCACACGCGGCCGCCATGTCTCCGCTCAATGATCGATTTGACAATGGCGAGCCCCAGGCCGGTCCCCTTTGACTCCAAGGACTCGCGGCGTTTGACCCGGTAGAACCGCTCAAACAGTCGCACCTGGTCGGCCCGAGAGATACCCGGCCCGGTATCCTGCACCTCGACCACCACGTGATTCTCATCTCCTGCCTGCGCCCGGACGTTCACCGAACCTGTATAGGTGTACTGGACCGCGTTGTCAATGAGATTGGAGATGGCCTGGCGCAGCAGCGTGGGGTCTCCTATCACCACCGGCAGCCCATCTTCTACCTCCACATTGTAGAGCAGGGCCTTGCCTTCGGCGCGAGGGCGGTACGCAGCGGCAACAGATTCCACCATCTGTCCGATATCCACCGATCGGGCCAGCTGATCCATGTCGGACTCGATCTTGGCAAGGTTCAGCAGACCCTCCACCAATTGGGTCATCTGGTCAATCCCGGCGAGGATCTTGCCGGCAAATTCCTTTTGCTTGGCGCTCAGCTCGCCAATCATGGACAGCATTGTGACGTAGCCCCGCATGTACGTCAGCGGGCCGCGCAGGTCGTGAGAGACAGTGTTGAGGAACTCGCTCTGCATCTCTCCCAGGTCCTTGAGGCGCGTGATGTCCCGCAGAACCGCTACTCGCCCCACCACAGCGCCGTCGTCACCGCCGATCTGTGAGACACTGGCCGACAGCACACGGCCGCCTGGGAGTCCGACTTCACCCGTCGAGCTGTCGTCGGGCCGCCCGGTAAGCAAGCGCACCAGCGCCGGGTCCTCAAAGGCCTCCGAAACCGGCTGACCAATGGCCTCGGACGCAGAAACCGCAAAGGCGGCTTCGGCCGCCGGGTTCAGCAGCAGCACACGATCGTACTCGTCAGTCACTACCACCGCGTCGCTCGTACTCGCCAGAATCCCGGCCAAGCGCCGGCGACCACCTTCGGCCGCCTGAAACAGCCGCGTGTTGTCAATCAGCACCGATGCCTGACCAGCCAGCGCAGTCAGGAACTCGACTTCAGAATCGGTGAAGGAATGCGGGCGCCTGTAGGCCAGCCACAGGACCCCCTCGTGCCCCTGCGACGTGCGGACCGGCGCAGCCAGAACCGCGCCGATCCGGCCCGCCGCCCTGCCGGTGTCGAGCAATGCGCCTGCCTTTGCCGTGTCATCCAACCGAAGGCTCGGTGCTCGCTGTACATGACGGGATACAGCGCCATCCAGAGGAGCCATCACACTACCCAGATTCCCTCCGGCAACCGTCAGCGGACTGCCCTGGCCGTCGGGAGCAACCACCAATCGCACGCCGTCGGCACCGGTAGCCTTCAGGGCTCCCTCCAGAATCGGCGGCAGGCCTTGAGCAAGGTTCGTGCTGGCCGCGACGCCTTCGCTTACACCCAGCAGCACGTGCAGTTCGGTGAGCCGGCGCCGGAGCGCCCGACGCATGGTCTCGAGAGCGTACCCTAGCCGGCCGACTTCGTCCTCTCCGGTGACTGAAACGGGGCTCTGCAGGTCGCGCTCCAACATCGCGTCGGCCGCCCGCGCAAGCGACGACAGTGGCCTGCTGATCCAGCGAGCGAGAACGGCCAGAACCAGCACCAACCCCAGCCCGGCCGCACCCAGGTAGCTCACGAGAGGCCCCACCACCTGCACGGCCATCGATCGCACGTGTCTGTACGGTACGATCACTACCATCGTCCAGGGGTGCGCTGGACCCTCCAGGTAGTAGACCAGTTGGCGGGTCCCATTCGCCGCCAGTCCCTCATAGGCGCGGCCCGGATCGCCGCTGGGCAGCATTCCGTCCAGCTCCCGGACCGTCTCCTCCCTGGGCAGCCAGGGCTGCATGAGCCTATCGGGGTTGGGATGACCAATCACACCTGACTGCTCGTCCACTATGAACCCGCGACCGGCTCCCATAGTACCCTGAAGGCTGTCTACAACTGGCTCCAGCGCGGTACGCAGGTCCACCCTGCCAAGCAGAGCGCCCACCGGCTTCCCATCGGCGCTGCGGATAGGCTCCACGTGGCTCAGCATTGGCACGCCGTGCTCTACAACCCAGACGTGGGTGACGCCCGGCTGGTCCGCTACGGCCGCCCGCTCTGCACAGCTCTTTTCCGCGGCAACCAGCGGGACCGCGTTCTCGCCTCCCAACGGCGGGTACGCGCTCAACGGTTCACCAGCCTGATCAAACAAGACCAACTGACGAAAGTAGGCGGTAGCATGCAGCAGTTCCTCGAGGTTCAGAATCCGTACCATACCTGCCTGCTGGTCCTCCGGACCGCTCTGGAGGAGGTTCCCCTGCCGGGCAAACCGAGCCAGCAAGTTGGCGCTGATCAGGGTCAGGTCTGGAATGGCGTCTGACGCCGTCCTGGCGTCGTGGGCCATCTGCCTAAGCGTCAAATCTGTGGTTGAGGCAACAGCGATGTTCCATACCGATACCACGACGGCCGTCATTCCCACCAGAAATGCGGGGATCAGCACCGACAGAAATCGCCGCGTGAGGCTGTGGGCGTACGGCGGCGGAAGCAGCTCTCTCTTCACGGGGCGCAGCGCCGGCACCCGTGCAAAGGCGAGTTCGACCAGCAAGCCAGCCACCGCCCATCCCAGCAAAGTGGGCAGAAAAGCGGCGCGCACAAGGGAAAAGGCATAGTCGGCCGACAACATCGCCGAGGTGCCGGGGCTTGTGCTAGCCAAGATGGAAGGAAAGGCCAGCACATTGGCAACCACCCCGCCAAGCACACCGGCCACCACTGGGCGACGGAGCCAGGCGAACCCGGTTCCGCGATAGGCCTGCCGCATTAGCAGCGCAACCACCGCTGCCGACAGCGCGAGCTCCCCGATCTGCAGGACCCGGCCCGTGATCCATAGAGCGCTCACCAGGCCGCTCAAGGCTCCGACAAGGACCGCCGGCCCTGCCCCCAGCCACCCGCCTATCAGCAGGATCGCCACAGGCCCCAGGAGAGGAGCGCCAGGGGCCTCCGGCACGTGAGGAAGGTACGGCACCGGCAGTATCGCAGGCCCAGGGAGAGCGATCAGGAGAACGCCGCTTGCGAGGGGTCCGAGCGCCAGCCCCGCCGCCAGCCCATACAGGCGAGAGCGCGTCAGGGCGCTCCATTCACGCCGGTTGGCCCAAAAGATCCAGGCGGTCAGAAACAAGTACGAGAGTGCCAGCAGGTAGCCACCGACGCGCGGAGGGACCCCGAGGGCAGGTGCGTTGTCAAACACCAGAAGGTCAAGTCTCATCGCAGGCAAATTCGTCAGGTGGTGCTGCAGTCTCGAGCACCCGCACCGGTTCCGCCCTACCCTACAGCGCGGAGCGCTTTCGGGCCGCCGCGCCGATTATAGCACGCCCAATCGGGATGGGCAAAGCAGAACGAGCAGGCCACCCAGCCGCTGGATGCCCAGGTTGATTCTCCACCAATCGGCCGCCGCCCCACGGTCACACCAGCGCCCAGGCCACACCTGCCAGCGCCACGGCAGCTCCCACTACTGTGCTGGCAACCGGGACCTCACCGAGCAAGAGTACTCCCAGCAGAACGCCGCCTGCTACCTCCTGGGTAGCGATGACATTGACAATCGTCGGATGCAGGCGGCGCAGGGCAGCGTTGTACAACGTGTGGCCAATCCCCAGAGGAATGACGCCCGCCCCCACCAGAGCGAGCGCCGACGCCCAGGTCAACGCCCCAGGACGATAGGCCAGCCAGCCGGGCAACAGCAACCACAGCCCAGCGCATCCGTATACTGCAGCAGCATAGGTCAAGAGGGGAGTCCTCTCCCGCTGCGACCGGCCGGCCGCCGAGTAGAGACCAAAGCAGATGGCCGAGCCGAGTGCCATGAGGTCGCCAGCGACCATCCTGGCGTCCAGGGTAGGCTCGAAACCGGTCATGACGCCAATGCCAATCACGACGACTACTACACCGGGCCACTTTTTCCGGGGGAACGGCTCACCGAGGAATAGCCAGGCAGACAGGGTCACCCAGACTGGCGCAGTGTAGGTAATCGAGAGGGAGTGGGCAATAGTCGTGTAGGCTAGGGACGCCACGTAGAAGGCAAAATGCGCGGCCGCAATCAGCCCGTACAGCAGGTAGCGGGGCCACTCGGAACGAGGCGGAGGTCGCCACCTCCGTTTCGATGCCAGGCTGATGAGCACTACCGCCAGCGACCCGAGCAGCATGCGGGCGGCCGTGATGGTAAGAGAGTGCAAGGGGGCAGCCCACCGGACAAAAACGGCGCTGGTGGAGAACGCGAACACAGCCAGCGCTATGAAGAGAAACCCCGCCTGCCTGTCCGCCCGTCCTGCTCCTGTCCCGGCTATGCTTCACCTCCTCGCCGAAGGATCTCATCTCCGGCCGGCACAGGCACCGAGACGTGGTCCCGGCGCACCGGCCGGCAGACCGCCCTACCGCGACTGCTGGCGGCATCTCACCGGCGGCATACCATCCAGGGACAACCCTTGACTCGCATGGCGCGCAAGCGGCGAGTCATCTGCTGGCGGCGCCTCGCAGAGACAGCCCGCCAGGTTATGGCGATCAGAATCTCCTCAGCGCCCCAGGTCCTCTCCGCAGGAACGGCCGGGCAGGTTGGCCTCTACCGCACCGCCCATCCACCGTAACACAACCGCTCTCAACAGCTATCCAGAGATGCGCCGCTCGCCCAGTAGGAGCGACAAGCCGGCCGCCCGATCGCTAGCCCTCGAACGTCCGCACCTCGATGGCCTGCAACCCGCGGTCCGTCTCCTCGATCGTATAGGTCACCTGCTGTCCGTCAACAAACTCCGACGGGTGACCCACCACGCCACTCCGGTGGAAGAACACGTCAGTGCCGTCCCCCCGATCAATGAACCCGTATCCCTTGTCCAGGTCGAACCACTTGACGCTGCCGACCCAATGTCCGGTCTCAGGGTCCAGCTGCATCTGTCGCTCGGGAGCAGTCTCCTCCTCGCCCCGGCCACACGCTCGGCAGACGTGCACCGGTTCCTCGGTCTGCCCCGTGGCGTGAACGCTGCGCTGCTGCTCAACCGTGTATACGAACTGACGATCGCATACTGTACACTGTACCCACTCATCCCGAAAGTTCATCGATTCCTCACCTTTTCGCCTTCTTCCTAATGGTTCTTGGTTCTCCGCGCTTGGTGCTTGCTGCCTTGCTCGCACGCCCGGATCGAGCTGTCCCGCGCCCGGGCGCTCCCCTGCCACCCCGCTTGGTTCGTGTTTCCAGTGCGGGATCATCGGGTTCATCTGCCCCCGACTCGTCCGGCCGATGCACGGCCGGAAGCGGCGCTACCACGCCCGCAACCTGATCCCTTACGGTCAACGCTATCACTCGTGCACCCTGCCGCGCCCGCGACGTCTTGGGCGCAGCGCGCAGCCGCATGGTCTTGGTGAGCCCACGTGTGGTCACCACAGTGACCTTGCTGTCAGGCATGCCCACCACCGCGCCGGCCAATCCCCGTGCCGTGTTTGGTAACCGCATGGCTATTACACCCTGCCCGTACCGGCCCTGAGCGCGATACTCGCTGAGCGGGGTATGCTTGGCAAAGCCATTGTCGGCGATAACCCAGAGGTCAGCGTAGGGTCGGGCCAGTGCAATACCCACCACGCCATCATCTGCCCCCGCCAGCTTGATGCCCATCACGCCCCCGGCCGCCATACCCATCGGCCGGACGTCTGACTCGGGGAAGCGAATGGCTTGACCAGAGGCTGTCACCAATATGATCTCGTCCTCCCCCGTGGTATAGCTCCCCCAGGCCAGCATGTCGTCATCCGGCACATTCATCACCGTGAACCTCTCGCTCATCACCCCGGGCAAGTCATCGAGATTCACACGTTTGACGATACCGCCGACGGTAGCCAGGGTGATGAACCCGGTCGCGGCAGAGGGCAGCGCCAGGGCAACGGACACGTGCTCGCGACGAGTTAGGCGAGTGAGATCAGCAAAGTGACTCCCCTCCGCCATATCCTCGGATTGAGGCAGCTGGTGAACTGGCAGAGAGACAGCCTTCCCGCCGGCCGTGATGAGGTACAGAGTGTCGCGAGTATTGGCCTCCAGCAGTGCATGCGGCAGCTGTGCTGGCTTGCGCACGATCCTGGGAAGCTCCAGGCTCTCGGTCCGGGCCAGGATGCCATCCTGCGTGAGCGTGACCCAGATCAGTTCATCGGGCAGCAGGGCATCGGCCGCAACGGCCTCGCGGTCACCGGCCACTATCTGGGTCCGGCGCATGTCCCCGTAGCGCGCTTTGATATCCAGCAGCTCGTTCTTGATCACGTTCCGCATCCTGGCGGGGCTCGCGAGCAGACCCTCCAGATAGCGAACCAGCTTGAGCTTCTCTCGGTGCTCATCCTGGATTCGCCGGCGCTCCAGAGCTGCCAGCCGCCGCAACGGCATATCCAGGACAGCCCGCGCCTGTTCACTGGTCAGTCCAATCTTGCGCACCAGGTTGGTGTGCGCTGTCTCGGCCGTGCGGGACCGGCGAATGGTGCTAATGACCGCATCGAGGTTATCCAGGGCAATGAGAAAGCCTTCCAGGATATGCGCCCGCGAGCGGGCCTCAGCCAGGTCGTGCTCGCCTCGACGCCGGACTACTTCCAAGCGGTGTTGCAGATAGACCCGAAGCGCCTTCTTGAGCGAGAGCAACTGGGGCTCGCCATCGACCAAGGCCAGCATGATGATGCTGAAGGTAATCTGCAGAGGTGTGTGTTTGAAGAGCGATGCCAGCACCTGTCTAGGCTCCACCGTGCGCGTAAGCTCAATGATGACCCTCATCCCTGTGCGATCAGATTCGTCGCGCAGGTCCGTGATCCCTTCCACGCGCTCCTCGCGGTGCAGCTCGGCTATCCGTTCCAGCAGACTCGATTTGTTCACCTGGAACGGGAGTTCGGTAACCACCAGGCGGTGCCGGTTGCGCGACATCTCCTCGACGTGGACGCGGGCGCGCACGCAGATCCGTCCCCGCCCGGTGGCATAGGCCGTCGCGATGGCATCCCCTTCGCCGTCCTGCCGGCTCACCACGATTCCTCCGGTGGGAAAATCCGGACCGTGGATGAACTGCATCAGGTCCTTGGCCACAATCTTGTCCAGGCGCGTCCAATTGCCCAGCATAAAGACCAGCGCATCCACGACCTCGCCCAGATTGTGCGGCGGGATGCTGGTACTCATGCCGACCGCTATGCCGGAAGCGCCATTAACCAGCAGATTGGGTACACTGGCGGGGATGACTTGAGGCTCCTGCAGCGACCCGTCGAAATTCTCCGTAAAGTCCACCGTCGCCTTGCGGATGTCCTGCAGCAAGTCAAGAGCCATGGGCGCCATTCGCGCTTCAGTGTAACGCATGGCGGCCGGCGAATCGCCGTCTACCGAGCCAAAGTTCCCTTGGCCGTCCACGAGCTGGTAGCGCATGGAGAAATCCTGTGCCATGCGCACCATGGCATCATAGACAGCCTGGTCGTCGTGGGGGTGGTATTTCCCCAGCACCTCCCCCACTATGCGGGCACTCTTTTTGTAGCTGGTCTCGGGCCGCAGGCCCATGTCGTACATCGCGTACAGGATGCGCCGATGGACCGGCTTGAGCCCGTCGCGAGCATCGGGCAGGGCCCGCGACACAATCACGCTCATCGCGTAGCTCAGGTAGGACACCTGCATTTCTTCGTTGATGTCTACCTGCTTGACGACGCCGATCTCCATACGCTTCTCTCAGCACACCTTAGCCACGTCGCTGTTCGCGAGTATCTCCAGCCACCTTCCGGTCGGCTCACCGTGGCCCCAGCCCCTGCTCGCACGGTGCCCGCCTCTGTCGAGCAACTGAAGCGATCACGACACCCTTCACCAGGTGGTCCAGGGCTACCTCTACCCCATCAATTGTACGCCAAATGTGGGCACAGGCAAAAACAGGGCCGGTCCGCAGGAATAGGACCGGCCCAGGAATGCAACTGCTCTGGCGCTCGTTAGAGCGGGAGTGCGATTTCGTCCAACCCCAGCCTACGCACAGCTTCGACCTCAAGATCAACGGGCTCCCGGATTTCTTCCTCCTCAAACATCAGCTCTCCCTCTCCCACCTCAGGAGTGTAGGGGAAGCCCGTCCCGGCCGGGATCAGCTTGCCAATGATCACGTTCTCCTTGAGTCCGACCAGTTCGTCCTCTTTTCCAGCTATGGCCGCGCCAGCCAGCACCTTGATGGTGTGCTGGAACGAGGCTGCCGAGAGGAAGCTCTCCGTGGACAACGCCGCCTTGGTAATGCCCAGCAGGACCGGAATCGCTCGCGCTGGCTGCGCCCCCCTGGAGCGCGCCTCTTCGTTGATCTCCTCGAACTCCATGCGGGACACCGCGTCGTCAGGCAGGAGAATTGTGTCACCAGAGTCCACGACCTCCACCTTGTTGAGCATCTTGCGGATGATGACTTCGAAATGCTTGTCGTGGATGGGAACTCCCTGGTAGCGGTACACCTTCTGCACCTCTTGCAGCAGGTACTGCTGCGTGGCCTCACGCCCAAGAATGCTGAGAATGTGATGGGGGTTCTTGGCTCCGTCGGTCAGAGGGTCGCCGGCGCTCACCTGCTGCCCCTCGACTACCAACAGCCGGGCGCCGGCCGGGATTTTGTACTCGACAACCTCCTTGCGCTCCCAGATCACCGTCACCTGGGGATCATCGCGCTGCACGCGGCCCGCGTTCGGCGAAACGACTTTCACATCTTCACCCTGGGCAAGCACCTCCCCCGCCTGCACTTCCTGCCCGGTCTCCACCAGGATCTCCCAGCCATCGGCGATATCGAACGTCTCCTGCTCGATCTCGCTATCGGTCACGCTGACAACGCGGACCCCTTCTACCTTGCGTATCTGGCACATGCCCGAGATTTCCGTGAGCACTGCTTCGCCTTTCGGCCGTCTGCGAGCCTCAAAGAGCTCCTCGACCCTTGGCAATCCGAACGTGATGTCACCATGGGCCTCGGCCGTACCGCCGGTGTGGAAGGTGCGCAGAGTAAGCTGGGTGCCCGGCTCTCCAATGGACTGCGCCCCGATCACGCCCACCGCCACCCCTATCTTCACCGGTTCGCCCCGTCCCAGGTCCCGGCCGTAGCATGACGCACACAATCCGCGCCGAATCTCGCAGGTCATCGGTGACCGCACGTACACTTCGGTTATGCCGCGCTCCTCGATCCCCTCTGCCATGTCGTCGGAGATCATCTGGTTGGCCTCAACCAGGATGGCGCCCGTGGCGGGGTCCACAATGGGAGAAACGGGCAGCCGGCCGCCAATACGCTCCGCTAGGGTCTGGGTGCCAATGTTGTCGGCGGCCCGCACCCAAATACCCTGATGAGTTCCGCAGTCCTTGGCCGTCACAATCACGTCCTGCGCCACATCCACCAGGCGGCGAGTCAGGTAGCCAGCGTCGGCCGTGCGTAGGGCGGTATCGGCCAGACCCTTTCGAGCACCGTGCGTAGAGATAAAGTACTCCAGCGCCGACAGACCCTCGCGAAAGTTCGATCTAATCGGCAGAGCAATGATGCGGCCGCTGGGGTCGGCGATCAACCCCCGCATCCCAGCGAGCTGGGTGATTGGGCCAAACCCACCCTTGGTGGCGCCAGAAAGGGCCATCATGGCAACCGGGCCATTGGGGTCCATCGCAGCCCGTACCGCATCCTCAACCTGGTCCTTGGCGTGAGTCCAGAGCTCGATGGTGCGGCTGTACTGCTCTTCCTCCGTGAGGAGACCACGCCGAAACTGACGATCAACCTCCGACACCTTCTGGGCCGTGCTCTCGAGGATCTGCTGCTTTTCCTCAGGAACCTCCAGATCAGAAACCGCGACCGTCACCCCCGAGCGGGTGGCAAAGCGAAAACCGATTGTCTTGATGTCGTCAACGACTTCAGTGGTCGCTTCGGGTCCCACTAGACTGTAAGCCTGGCCGACCAACTGCTGTAGGTCTCCCTTGGCGACAACCTGGTTGAAGAAGCGCATTACTGGCGGCAACACACTGTTGAACATCACCCGTCCGGGACTGGTCTCGACCAGGCGCTGGCGCGGTTGGCCATCGGCGTACCGGACAGAGTTCTCATCATAGTAAGTGTCGGTGAGCAGCTTGATCTTGGCGTGAATATGTACTTTCCCCAGCTCGTACGCCAGCTCGACCTCGTCTGAGTCGGAGAACACCATACCCTCACCAGCCAGGTTGTCGCTCTCCAGCATCACAGTCATATAGTACACGCCCAACACCATGTCCTTCGTCGGAGTCACGATGGGCGAGCCATCGGCCGGCTTTAGCAGGTTCTTGGTCGCGAGCATCAGTTCGCGCGCCTCTCGGACGGCTCGGGCCGAGAGCGGCACGTGGACCGCCATCTGGTCACCGTCAAAGTCAGCATTGAATGCTGAGCAGACCAGCGGGTGGATCTGAATCGCCTTGCCCTCAACCAACACGGGCTCAAAGGCCTGGATTCCAAGTCGGTGCAGGGTCGGAGCACGGTTGAGCAGGACAGGACGCTCCTTGATGACCTCGGCCAACACCTCCCAGACCTCAGGTTTTTCGCGCTCAATGGAGCGTCTGGCCCCCTTGACGTTGGACGCATAGCCGTACGACACCAGCTTGGAAATCACAAAAGGCCGGTATAGTTCAAGCGCCATGGTCTTGGGCAGGCCGCACTGATGCAGTTTGAGCTCGGGGCCAATGACAATCACCGATCGGCCGGAATAGTCGACCCGCTTACCCAGCAGGTTGCGGCGGAAGCGCCCCTTCTTGCCCTTCAGCATGTCAGAGAGGGACTTGAGTTGCCGCCTGCCACGGCGTGAGAGCGCCTTGCCACGCTGGCTGTTATCTATCAGGCTGTCTACCGCTTCCTGCAGCATCCGCTTCTCGTTGCGAACAATCACATCCGGGGCGCCCAGTTCCAGCAGCCGCTTGAGTCGATTGTTGCGGTTGATCACACGCCGGTAGAGGTCGTTCAAGTCAGAGGTGGCAAACCGTCCACCATCAAGCTGCACCATGGGCCGCAGATCCGGGGGGATGACGGGAAGAACCTGCAGTATCATCCACTCCGGCCGGTTCCCGGATTTGCGAAGCGCCTCGACCACCTGCAGCCGCTTGGTGGCCTTTTTCTTGCGCTGCTTGGAGCGCGTGGTTCGAATCTCAGTCCACAGCTCCTCGGCCAGCTTGTCCAGGTCCATGTGGCTGAGGATCTCATGGAAAGCTTCCGCTCCCATGTCAGCCCTAAACACCTGTCCCCACTTGCTTCTCAGCTCCCGATAGCGAGCTTCACCCAGGAAATCAAGCTGGTGCAGACCCATCAAATCATCACGGTCTCGCTGAACGGCCCCGCTCAGCGCAGCGACCTGCACTGCTAGCTCTTCGTCGACCTCGTCGACCTGCTCCTGGACCGCCGCCTCAATCTGGGCGCTGCGCTCTTCCAGGGTGTGCAGCTCGGCCGAGCGCTGCTCCTCAACCTGGCCCTGGACCTCACTCAGGTGCAGTCCCGTTGCCCGCTGAACTGCTACCAGGTGCTCGCGGCCGATCTTCTCGCCCGGCTGGGCCAGGATCTCTCCGGTCGGCTCAAGCAACAGGCCAGCCTCAGTGACCGCGCCCATGCTCGACTCGATCTGCCGCTCCAGGCTCTGGGCGGCCTTGACAATCTCATCGGTCAGCGAGTTCACCTGCTCGTCGAACCGCGCGTTCAACTCCTCAATCTTATCGCCCAGACTGGTCAGCTCGTCAGCGACGGCTTCACGGATCACAGCCTTGCGGGTGTCGAATTCAGCGGTCAACCGCGCCTCTTCCTCGGCCGCTTCGTCTTCCAGCCGATCCAGGGCCCGAGCGCGAGCATCCTCGTCGACCTGGGTGACGATGTACTGAGCAAAATAGAGGACCCGATCCAAATTCCGGCGGGAGACATTCAGCAGCAATCCGAGGTAGCTTGGCACGCGGCGGGTGTACCAGACATGTGCAACAGGTGCCGCCAGCTCGATGTCGCCCATCCGTTCTCGCCGAACCGAGGCCCGGGTTATCTCGACGCCGCACTTGTCGCAGACAAGCCCTCTATAGCGGACATTCTTGTACTTTCCGCAGTAGCACTGCCAGTCCTTCTGTGGGCCGAAAATCGCCTCGCAGAACAAGCCGTCTTTCTCAGGACGCAGGCGCCGGTAGTTAATAGTCTCCGGTTTGGTGACTTCGCCGTAGCTCCACCCCCTGATCTGCGCCGGTGAAGCCAGGCTCACCTTGAGCGTTCTGAATCCCTTAGAGTCCACCACATCGGTCATAGAGTACCCACCCCTCTGCTAGAGGTCCCCAACTGTCACGAAACCAAGGCTTTGGCAAACCAAAAAAAGCGCCTGAGGATTGAGCAACCCCAGCGCTCATAGGCAGTGCAATATGGCAGCCAAAGCGACATTTGCACCCAATTATAGGTACCCAGTGCGAGTTGTCAAGGTCCGTCCCGGCCGTTGAGAACATCCGTTTGTTGACACGACCTTTCGTTCTGCTATAATGCGCCCATACTGCGGGGTAGAGCAGAGGCAGCTCGTCGGGCTCATAACCCGGAGGTCCCTGGTTCGAATCCAGGCCCCGCTACCTAGGTGCTGCTTT
>JAUVHW010000403.1 GCA_030593075.1 Ardenticatenales bacterium | reverse complement strand
GTCAAAGCCGGCGCCAGGGAGAGTAGACCGAAGCCCATCCCCTTGCCGCTCCCGACACCTTTCCGGACGCTCTGCCACAGGCGCTCGGCGTCAGTCACCTTCAGTAGGCCATCAAACTGGACCGAGAGCATCTGCAGCCGGTACCTCTTCTCATCGCGCCGGATCCAGCTATGTACCGTCGTCTTGTCGCTTATCCTGGCGGAGAGGACCTCGAACCCGCCCTGATCTCCCTTCCTGCGCAGCCAGGCCATCTGTTCTTCTTCGCTCTGCAGGCCCACCCGCTTGTGATCTCCGTCGGCAAACCGGCGCTTCACTGTGGGGTTGGCGCGCAGGCGGAATCCGAGCACCTGGCCAGGGGCGAGCTCAAGCTCGAAGGATTTCACGGCCGGGTTGGGCTCATCCGTAGCGGCGAGGTAGCCATCCATGCCCGGCTCGGCGAGCCAGGACCAATCCGGCCGAGTCAGCGACTGGACCAGGAGGACCAACGAGTGAGAGGGGGAGGGTGGTTCCAACCGAAAGAGCACTCGCTCGTCGCCGGCCCCCACGTCAGCACCGTTTGGGGGTGCACCCCCAAACGCCCTCGTCAGCGTCCGGTGCATCTCATAGGGTTGGGCGATTTCCCGCTGCACGCGGCGGTCGCGCGGGTTGAGGGTCAATCGAGATAGGTACATCGGTCAACCCTCGGCCTGTGGTGGCAGGGTCAGAGATCGCTCGCAGACATAGCGGGGGGAAAAGGTGCGGCAGATGCGCGAGTCGATCTCGTCGCGGCGGCGCGTTCCGAGGGCCGGTTCACACTCCAAGACCGCTCGCACTTGCACCGCCACACCGGCGTCCATGGACGAATGGCGGGGCCATAGACTAAGAGCCTCCTCGAGCTCAGAGAAATCGCCCAGCCCATCGAAAGGCGGGATGCTGGGAGGGCACGACTTGCGTCCCAGGTAGATGCACCAATGCGGAGATTGGATTCCCTGGGCCAGTCGGGTGATCAGCCCCGGCCTCCCCTGAAGCGCAACCAGGAATGAAGCATCGCAGAGATAGTGGCGCCAGGTCTGCTCGGTGTGGGGCCCCCCGCTGCTGATCTTGGGCTTTCCCCTGGCGGTGAGCAGGGCTGGATAACCGTAGCCGCCCCCTACAGTGTGGTAATCGACAAGCCTCACCCCCGGCCGGTCGCAGCGGACGCCCATGCGAATGCCTTGGGAGAGGTCGCGCAGCTCCTGGCCCGACGAGATGCCGAGAGCACATCCCAACAGGCCAACCACGCCGGATTTGGTCGGTTCGGCCGTGGTATCGCGCACGCTCCAGCGCGCTCTCTCGCCCCACGACTGGAGCGGTCCTTCAAGACGCAGAAACAACGTGTTGATCATGGGCTACCCACCAGAAGAAGGCAAACGAGCTGAAAGCCAGGCCTGCAGTTCGGCCAAGGAGGGCACCACCTCGGCGCCCGGCAGATCGTAATCCTGCACGGCGGTCAGCGCGCGCTGATCCGTTGCCTCCAGGCCATAGACCCGGCCAACACGCGCCATATAGTCGTTCAACTTGCTGACCGCGTCGTGCATCACCGTCTGCTGCCGGCTGTTTCGGGCTGGCTTGAGAAAGGCGTTGGCGTAGCTTACGGGTAGATTCTTCTCTCGCACTTCAGCCAGGATCAGATCCGGCGGGTTGTGGGCGGCGAAGGTGTTCTGCTTGCCGGAAGGCTGAGCCGTGGAGGCCGCCTTGAGCAGCGCCACCACCGCGGGGCCTGCAATGTCGATGTCTCCGCCCAGATTCTCAAGCAACTGCTCCCAGTGGACGTTCAGGTATTTGTAGTAGGTCGAGCTGTTGTACTCCACGTCTCCGATCATGCCGGCGCCCGACTCTCCCGAGATGTCGTCTACGGCGGTGAAATAGTCGAATTCCTGCGCCAGGGCATTCACAGATAGGGCATGGGCGACCTGGACGGCTGCCTGAACGTCCTCGAACGCTTCCGAGGTGATCATCCGGCCGAACATCGCCACGTCCACCGACCGGGGTAGACTTGTGCCTACGACTTTGGTGATATCGGCGATTTTCTCCTTCTTCCATTTGGCGGCCCCGAGCTCACGGTACCGGGCAAGAAGCTTCTCTGCCAGCGGCCGCACCTCGTTTGCGCCCACAAAGATGAGCTGGCGCGTCTGCAGAGCACCGTCCTGATCCGCCTCGACCCGGCCACGTCCCCGGCCGGATTCGCTGCCGATCTCCGGCACCCGGTTCATGATCGCCTCGACGGTATCCTCGTGCACCTCCAGGGCGAGCAACTCGTCCTGGATCAAGCCGGGAAGCCGTTTGGTGCGGACCGCCAGAAGACCGTCGGCCCTGAACGCCTGGTCAAAGGTTTCCGAGGTCCGCATGCTCCGCTTGAGGCATTGGCTGGAGATTCGGCCGCGCAGCACGCCGCCAAAGTAGGCGTTCTTTGGTGAACCGGTGTCAT
>JAUVHW010000181.1 GCA_030593075.1 Ardenticatenales bacterium | reverse complement strand
GTGTCTGGGGATCGGTAGAGTGGTAGATTGGGGAATTGGCCGAGTGGTAGATTGGGGAATTGGCCGAGTGGTAGATTGGTGAATTGGGGAACTGGTAGAGTGGTAGGCTGGTGGAGGGGCAAATGGGTATGAGCGAGGCACGAGGTGCGCTTCTGGGGCAGGCATGTGCGCGGACTACCGGGGAAACCTGGCGGTTTCCTTGGAAATCCTTGGAGTTCTCGGGGTGCGGAGGCAGGAAAGTCTGCGGATTTCCTTTGGGTCTTCCGGGAGGCCGGAGGAGAAAGGAGAGGAGGCGCGCTTCTGGGGCAGGGATGTGCTGGGAAACCTGGCGGTTTCCTTGGAAATCCTTGGATTTCTCGGGGCGTGCCGGCAGGAATGTCCCAAGCAGTTGAGAACGAGCAAGCCGCAAGTGGGCAAGGCGGCGAAGGAGGAGAGAGGCGAAGAGGAGGATCAGCAAGGAGCCAAGTAGGTACATGGGGAAGAGCTGGAGATCACAAATGAGCAAATCGCAAATCGACCGGCTGCTGCACTGCTATTGGGCTGTGAACGCATTATAGCACAAATGTGCTAGTGGTGTCAAGGGGGAAACGGGCGAGGCACGGGGCGGCCGGCCATGAGGACGTTGTGCCCTCCCGCGGCCGCCACCTGCAAGGCTCGCTTGACGTGCTCCTGTCCTTGGATATGGCAGAAATCGGTGGTGAGGGTCGGTTCTATCTCCAGGTGGATATCGGACTGGTAAGGGGCCAGGTCAGCCATCCCGCTGAGATGCTGCACCAGTTCGGTCAGCCTGGGTCAGTGCCAGCGAAGCGCTAGCGCTGAATCTCCAGGGCTCTCGGGGTGCAGCTTTGTGGTCGTGTTGCAGGGGTGAAACCCGAGATTCCCTGCTCAACAGGGCTGAGAGTTCACACGGCAGTTGGAGTGGAGTCCGTGATATGAATCATTTGCGCATTTGGCCGTAGTGTGGCAGAATAAGCCATGACAACAGAATAAGAAATCCTTCGGGGCAGGGTGAGATTCCCGATCGGCGGTAGAGCCCGCGAGCGCGACCAGCGCATGATCCGGTGAGATTCCGGGGCCGACGGTAATAGTCCGGATGGGAGAAGGTCCATGATCCATGAGCGAATCGTGAGGTTCAGTTCGATCTGGTATTGCGTGTGGTAAGACGCGACCCCGAAGGTGTCAACCTTTGGGGTTTTTATTTACCTGAACTGCAAGAAAGGATAGCGAATGGTGGAAATCAGGACCAAATCATTGAAGGGACGGGTTGGCCGGGTTGACCGCCAACGATCTCGGATAGGATCGTGGCTGCAGGGCGCCCTGCTGCCGCTGGTGGGCTTTGTGGCGCTCTGGGAGCTGGTGGTACGCCTTTTGGAATACCCATCCTTTATCCTGCCGACCCCGGGTCGCGTCTGGCGCAGCTTCCTCACGCTGGCTGGTGACGGGACGCTGTGGCGTCATCTAGCCACTACGGTGGGTGAGGTATTAGCGGGCTTGGCGCTTGGCACGACGGTTGCCTTTGGGTTGGGGTTCGTGCTCTCACGCTCCCGCACGCTGGAGCGGCTGGTGGCGCCGTACTTGGTCGCCTCGCAGTCGATCCCGGTTGTCGCCATCGCGCCACTGCTGGTCATCTGGTTTGGCGCCGGCGCCACCTCCAAGATCCTCCTCTCGGCCCTGATCGCCCTTTTCCCCATTCTAGTCAGCAGCGTTTCTGGTTTGCGGGGGGTCAACCCCGAAATGCGGGACCTGATGCGGTCGTATCAAGCCACTCGCTGGCAGACCTTTACGAAGCTCGAACTCCCGGCCGCGTTGCCGATGATCCTCTCCGGCGTCAAGGTTGGCGCGACTCTATCGGTCATTGGCGCCGTGGTGGGCGAGTTGGCTGGTTCGGATAGGGGGTTGGGCTTTCTGGTCAAACAGGGCCAGGGGATCTATGACACGGCGCTGATGTTTGTCGCCGTGATTGCATTGGTCGTCATGGCCATGTCGCTTTATGGGTTGGTGGCGCTGGTTGAGCGTCGTCTATTGGCGTGGTATGAATAATCATCCGAGTCTGGAATCAAAGAGGCAAACAATGCACAAGGTCCTTTCGCTAATTGCCATTATCGTTCTCCTGCTGTTGGTGGGGTGTCGAGCTCCGGCCGATCTCGAGCCCGTTACGGTGGAAAAGATCCGGCTGCCCATGGGGTATATCCCCAACGTACAATTCTCGCCCGTTTACGTGGCGGTTGACAAGGGTTATTTCAAAGAGGAAAACATCGAGATCGAATTCGACTATCGTTTCGAGACCGACGGCATGAAGCTAGTCGGAGCGGATGAATTGCACTTTTCGCTGCAGAGTGGTGAGCAGGTGCCGTTGGCCCGGGCGCAGGGCCTACCGGTCGTGTACGTCATGCAATGGTGGCAACGCTTTCCCGTGGTGCTGGTCTCGCTGGCTGAAACGGGAATCGTCGAGCCGGCCGATCTGGAGGGCAAGACCATCGGCACCCCGCTCTTTGGTGGAGCCAGTTACATTGGTTGGAAGGCGCTCGTCTCCAGAGCGGGTCTCGACGAGTCATTGATGGAGGTACAGGAGATCGGCTACACCCAGTTGGCGACGCTGACCGAGCGCAAGGTGGACGCAGCCATCTGCTATGTGAACAACGAACCGCTCCAGCTTGAAAGGGCCGGCCATGCGGTCCATCTCATCGAAGTCGCTGAGTACGCCAATTTGGTCTCTAATGGGCTGGTCACCAATGAAAAGACCATAACCGAGCGGCCGGAGCTGGTGGAGGGGATGATTCGGGCCTTCTTACGCGGCCTGCAGGACACCATCGACGATCCTGATAAGGCATTCGAGATCGCCAAGAAATATGTTGAAGGGCTGGGCCACGACCCCGAAGTCGACGCGGCACAAAAGCAAGTGCTGGAAGCGTCGATCGAATTGTGGCGGGCGGATTTGCCAGGCGTGTCGAACCCGGCCGATTGGGAGACGACGTTGGAGGTACTCCAACAGATGGACCTGCTGGTAGGCGAGATGCAACCCGACGAGGTCTACACCAACCGGTTCGTGGAACAGGAGCGCAGATAAATGCTGGCAGGTGGACACCATACTGGCGGTTCACCAGCGGTCATGTCGGTGGCACACCTGAGCCACACCTTCACCAGCCGGGAAGGGGATGTGGAGGTGTTGGCAGACATCTCTTTTCAGGTCGCGCCGTCCGAATTCCTCTGCCTGGTTGGGCCATCCGGGTGCGGCAAGTCGACCCTGCTGCGGATGATGGCGGGCCTGCTGCCTCCGGAGCAGGGTGAGGTGCGCTTGAACGGGCGTCTCCTTACCGGCCCGCAACGCCAGATCGGGATTGTCCATCAGCAGCCTAACCTGATGCCCTGGCGGTCGGTGCGCGAGAACGTGGTGCTGCCCCTCGAACTGGCGGGTATCCCACGCGACGAGGGCGTGCGTCGGGCAGATGACCTGATCACGCTGGTGGGGCTCGCGGATTTCTGCGGGGCCCGGCCGCGCAACCTGTCCGGTGGGATGGCGCAACGGGTCGCCGTGGCCCGCGCCTTGATCCATGACCCCGAGATCCTGTTACTCGACGAACCCTTTGGCGCGTTGGACGCCATGACGCGCGAGCGGATGGGGGGCGAGTTGCTCCGTATCTGGCGGGTCCGCCGCAAGACGGTGGTGATGGTGACGCACAGCATCCAGGAGGCGGTTCTTCTGGCCGACAGGGTCCTGGTGCTCAGCCCCAGTCCCGGCAGGGTTCGCCAGATATTTGATGTACCAATGTCACGACCGCGTGATCTAGCGGCTCAGTTCAGCCCCGAGTTTGGCGAGCTCGCCGGCCGGGTGAGGTCAGCTATCGGCTGATACTTCTTTCGATGACACGGTGAGCGAATTCAATGAAATCCCGGAGTGGGGTCCGGGACAGGCCAGACCGCTACCAGCGGTCCATAACGTCTGGTTCTTCGGGTGTGATAGGGCGAGCTCTGATAGCGACGGTGGACGCAGACTAGCTTGCTCGGCTCAGAACTGAAGAGCAGTCGTCTGCAACAGCACCAGATAGATCATTCCTTGGCGAGTTTCTTCATTAGCCATACTAGATTCTCGGCAAACACACGGATATTGTTCACTCCTTCCCTGTCATCCCATACTTCGCCTATCTCGTTACCAAACGCGCAATTCCAGTCAGTCGAGCCCGGGACGACCATTCCCAGGATCATGAACCACAGCAGCAATTGGGAGTTGGTGAAGTTTCCCCCATTCCGTCCAGCTACCGCGAGAGGCCCTCCCACTTTTCGCTTCAGTGTGTACCCGTTCTCATAGGATATATACCCAACACGATCCATGAACGCCTTCATCTTTCCAGATACTGAGCTGAAATACACGGGGGATGCCAAGATAATGGCGTCTGCTGCCTTGGCTTTATGGTAGAGCGGAAGAAGGCCATCATCTAGAGGGCAGGCTTCCTCAAGTGTGCATCCACCGCAGGCAATGCACGGAAGAATCTCCCTGCCAGCAAGACGCACCAATTCAGTCTCAACCCCTCCTGCTGCCATGATTTCCAACACCATATTCGTGAGAAGCTCTGTGTTGCCCTCCACTCTTGGACTCCCAACAAAGGCTACTGCTCTCATGATTCATCTCCTTTCGATCCAACGAACGCTGAGATTATGTTCCTGTTTCTAGGTCTGTCAGCAATCACTACCGCGCGTGGGCACACAGGCATACGAAAGAAGTCGGCATCTCATGGAGCGCACCCTCCTCTTCTAGCCGGACCGCGCATGCAACGTGCGGTGCAACCCGAGGCAGAGTCAAGGAGGCGGCACGGACCGTCCTCCGTTAGCCCGTCCAGCGCCTCGCTTGGGTAAAGTCGATGGAGTCGCCTCTATCGTCCTTGAAACGCCACACTGACGCCCGGCCGCGGCCCATCACCACCGCCACCGAACCGAGAACCCCGCCGCCTTCCTCCAGGTCGGAGGTGTAGAAGATGCCCAGGTCCCAGTCCTTGGTTCGGACCGGCGCCAGGTCGGAGGCGATCGCCTCCAGGGCCTCTCGCACGACCTCCTGCGCGACCGTGTGGGGGAAGTTGTGCTTGCCCCCGCCCCCGGCGCTCGACACCAGCGTCAACGTCGGGTGGATCCGCTCCACTAACTCCAGGTTCACTCCGAACTTCGACCCGTGGTGGGACACTTTCAGCAGTCGCGCCTTCAGCGGGTCGGTCCCGGTGGCGGCTTTGATGGCTCTGGCGGCCGCCGACGACGAGGTGTGGAGTTCGGGGAAGTCGGTCAATACATAGGACCACGACAGTGTCTGGGCGTCGGCGCCGAGGATCAGCGCCATCGTGTTGGGCTCCTCGACCAGCACTCGCTCCGCCCCGCGGCGAATCACTCGGGCGGCTGGGAACTCGACTCGCAGGGAGATCGACGCGTCGTTGATCTCGGTCCCGTACGTGTCGAACCGGTTGCGGAGCCCCACCGCGGGCGACAGCACCGTCACCAGCGCCGATCCGATCCACCGCCGGTACCCGGCCGTTGGTTGCGCATACCCGAGGTGGGGGTTGGCCTCCACCGCGGCCATCATGGCGTGGTAGGCCTGGCTGGTGTGGTAGTAGCCGGGATCCCAGAACTCGGTGATCCGGTCGGCCTGCCGGTGCAGCAGTTCGGCCATCCCGCCGATGTGATCACTGTGCGGATGGGTTGCGACCGCGAGGGCGATTGAACCGTCGGGACGTCCCTCTATGGGCGCCGGCGCTCCCAGGAGCTTTTCTTTCTTGAGCCTGTCGATGAGGTCAAGCAGCTTGTCCTTAGTGGCCACGTCCACCACGATGGCCCGCCGGCGCCCGGTCGGGTCTTCCGGTAGGAGCAGCAGCTGGGTGTCGCCGTCGCCGACGTTGCACAGGAAGTACACAAGGTGGTGGGACTTGATGGTGCCCACGAAGGAGTCGGCCACGTGCTTGCCGGCCGGGATGCTGGTGGGGGCACTCATCGCTGCACCTCCAATCCGTACTCCTCCGGCCCGGGCTTCTCTTGGCGCACGTCGAAGTAGCCGGCCTCTTCGGGCGCCTCGGCCGGTCCCACCACTGCCATTTCGTGGGCGTACTCCTCGCTGACGGCTGACGCCACCGCTCCGTACAGGGCGGCCTTGGCGGCGGAACGGGCTGCAGCGCTCACGTCGACGATCGTCTCGGCCTCCCCGAGCGACGTGGCGCCATCCTCCAATCCGGTCACCATGAACACGTCACCGACCCGCAGCGGCCGGTTGGCACCGACCTGAAAGCGTTGCCCACGCGCTTCGTTGACCGCCGCCGCGAGACCGTCGACGGGCTCGGCGAGCAACCGCGGTTCTCCTTCGAAGTGCAAGCGGCCGCCCTGGTCTAGGCGAGGCCAGGTCGATATTTCCAGCGTCACGAGCCCGTCGACCATCTGCTCCACCACCACGTAGTGCTCATCCCCCGATGGCTCGAGGCGCTCCTCCCGCTCGTCGGGTTCGCGGATGACCACCGGTCGCCACACCTCGGCCCTCGGCTCGAACGACTCCTCGGACGTGGGCGCTCTCTGTTCGAACTGCATGAGCCCTCCTTTACCCGTCCAGCGGATGGGATTGACTGGCCCACCCGGAACGGCGTCGATATGGGGCGCGCAGCGCGCGAACGCACCCGCGCCGACGGCCATACTGGCTGTTGCTGATTGTAGCGCGTCGTTGAATAACGATCCACCCCCACGCGTGTGGGGAAAACGCACCCGGAGGGTCCGCGCAATTCGTGTTTGGGCACGGCCCGCCGTGCCCACCCCGATCCACCCCCACCCGCGCAGACTATCTAGACGTACACGTATCCCTCGAGCGCCCAGTCTGGGTTGCGATTAGCGGCAAAGGCGGCCGGGTTGCCCGCGACGTGCAAACAGGTATAATGCTCCATGAGCACAGGGCGCAGCTGAGTGGAATGGCGGGGCTGCGGCGCGCGCAGAGCACCCTGCTTG
>JAUVHW010000116.1 GCA_030593075.1 Ardenticatenales bacterium | reverse complement strand
ACGGCCGCGATGATGAGGACCGCGATTGCTCGGGTCCTCCGGTCCCCCCGTTCTTCTGTTGGCGCACGAGTCCGGTGGAACATCTCCTGCCCGTCCCCCCCCCACACTATCACAGTCACTGCCCTGATGGCCCGGGGGCCTGGGTTTCAATCGGGGACGCGCTGCGAACCTAATCTATTCTATACGCAGTTGGCGTTCTGTCCAATGGCCTGGGAGTACCACAGCGAATTGGGAAGGCAACGAATAGGAAGGAAACAGATCGTGTCGGGAAACGGGCGCACTCTGATGCAGAATCGCCTCAACGACGCGGCCGGCACTGCGACGGACTGGGAGACGGACACAGCAGGGGTTTCGTTCTATTCCAGATTCGTTGCAGGGTAGTACTGCTGCCGACACTACAGCGAATTGGGAAGGGAACGAACGGGAAAGGCAAAGCCAGTCGGCATGGTATAATTGGCGCCCTCGTTCCATGGTGGTAGGAGAAGACGATGAGACCCATCGAAGAGCAAGTGGCCATCTTGATGCAAGGGTCGGAATACGGCGATGAAGGGCTGAAGGAGGCCATGACGGCCGAACTCCGCGACCGGCTCGTCGAATGCCAGAAGGAGGGCCGGCCGCTGCGCGTGTACTGCGGTTTCGACCCCACCAGCACCGACCTCCACCTGGGACACACGATCCCAATGTACAAACTCCGCCAGTTCCAGGAGCTGGGCCACGACGTTACTTTCCTCATTGGCAGCTACACCAGTCTGATAGGCGACCCCAGCGACAAAGACAGACTCCGCCCGCGCTTGACCTTTGACCAGGTGATGCGGAACGCCGAGACGTACGCTCAGCAGGCCTTCCGCATCTTGGATCCGGAGCGGACCGCCATCAAATACAACCACGAGTGGCTCGAAAAGGTCACTTTCGAGGAGCTGATCGGCATGGCGAGCCACTTTACCGTCCAGCAGTTCCTGACCCGCGAGAACTTTCGTCTGCGCTGGGAGCGGGGCGACGCCATCTACCTACACGAGCTTTTCTACGCGCTGATGCAGGGCTATGACGCCGTGGTCCAGGAGACCGACGTGCAGGTGGGCGGGAGCGAGCAGCTCTTCAACATCATCACGGCCGGGCGCAAGCTGCAGCCTGCCTTTGGGCAGCGGCCGCAGGTGGGAATCGTCATGGGCATCTTGCCGGGCACCGATGGCAAGGTCAGGATGTCCAAGAGTTTGGGCAACCACATCCCCATTCTGGCGCCGCCGGAGGACATGTTTGGCAAGGTGATGAGCCTGCCCGACGACGTCATGCCGCTCTACTTCAAGCTGGCGACCCGCTACGAGCCGCCTCAGATCGCGGCGATCGAGAAGGCCCTGACCGATGGCTCGCGGCATCCCATGGAGATCAAGATGGAACTGGCGCGGGAGATCGTGAGCATCTTCCACGACGAGACGGCCGCCCAAGAGGCGGAGGCGCACTTTCGGCAGGTCTTCCAGCGGCAGGAACTGCCTGAAGACATGCCGGTTTTCGAGCTATCCGCGCCCATGACGGTGGTGGACCTGGTGGCGGCCGCTGGACTGACCAGGAGCAAGAGCGAGGCGCGGCGCATGGTGCAGCAGAAAGCAGTGTCGGTCGATGGGATCAAGGTGAGCACGATTGACCTGCAGATTGACCCGATCAGCAAACACATCAACGCGCAGCTAAGGAGTCTGGTCCAAGACATTGAGCAGGGCATGTCCGCCCTAGGAGCAACTATCCCTCAGCACCTGAATGATTCGATGCGCAGCTTGGTCGTGCAGATCAAGAGAGACATGCTCGGTGTCAGCCCGCAGGCTCAGCAATCGGCCATGAGACAGCTGCGAGCGTCGCTCCAGCCGATCAACGATGAGATGCGGAGCCTCGGCAAACGGATTGGCCAGCCGATCAGCGATGAGATGCGGAGCTTCGGCAAACAGATTGGCCAGCCGATCAACGAGCGGATACTTCGAGTTGGTCGGCGGCGGTTCCTGAGAATAATCGAGGGAAGCCAAGACCCGCGATGCGAGAGTTCCGCGGAGTAGCTGCAGCCACAACCCCCCATGTGGCAGTGCCCGACTCACTCACTGATCTCAGTGTGCTGCTCTGAAGAGCCAGGCTGCGCCGTTGCAGTTTGCTGCGCGGGGACCGGGAGCCGGCTCCGGCCGAACTCGTCCAGCGGCCCTTGGTGTCAACCGCCGCCAAAGCGGCGCTTCCACTCGTAGAGCTTGTTGATAGCGTCCATCGGCGTCAGGTTGGTGACGTCCAGTTCGGACAGTTCATCCAGCAGGGGACTGGCCTCGGGGAAGAGAGCCATCTGCTGGCTGGCCCCCAGGTGACTGGGACCACTGACCGCCTGAGGGGCGCGCAATTCAAGCTCACGCAGCAGCTCGGCCGCGCGCTTGGTGACAGCCGGTGGCAGCCCCGCAAGCTGGCCCACGTGAATGCCGTAGCTGCGGTCGGCGCCGCCGGGCACGATCTGATGCAAGAAGACGACCCGGTCACCCTCTTCTGCCACCGCCACGTTCAGATTGGCAACTCCAGGTAGGATCTCCGCCAGGTCGGTTAGCTCGTGGTAGTGGGTCGCAAAGAGGGTCTTGCACCTCAGATCCGGGTGATTGTGGAGGTACTCTGTCACCGCCCAGGCGATCGAAAGCCCATCGTAGGTACTGGTCCCTCGCCCGATCTCGTCCAGCACTACCAGACTGCGTTCGGTGGCGTTATTGAGGATGTTGGCCGCCTCTACCATCTCTACCATGAAAGTAGACTGGCCGGCATAAACCTCATCCTGGGCGCCCACCCGGGTAAAGATGCGATCCACCAGCCCGATGCAAGCCGACTCGGCCGGGACAAAGCTGCCGATCTGGGCCATGAGCACAGTCAGCGCTGCCTGCCGCAGGTAGACGCTCTTGCCCGACATGTTGGGACCGGTGATGACGAGAATCCGCGCGCCGTCCTCGAAGGTCACGTCGTTGGGCACAAAGCGCTCCCCCTCCAGCATGCGCTCCACGACCGGGTGCCGGCCGCGCCGGATCACCAGCACGTCCTCATCGGTCAGCTGCGGCCGCACGTACCCCGCTCCCACCGCTACCTCTGCCAGACCAGCGACCGCGTCCAGGTGGGCCAGTGCTGCTGCCAGCTCCAGCAGGCGAGGTGCGGCGCCCCGCACCTGGTCACACACCTGGCGGAAGAGGCGATTCTCAATCTCCAACTGCCGCTCGTCGGCGTTTAGAATCAGCGATTCGTACTCTTTGAGCTCTGGCGTTATGTAACGTTCGGCGTTGACCAACGTCTGCTTGCGGATGTACTCCTCGGGCACGGCCGCGGCGTTGGCCTTGGTGACCTCAAGGTAATAGCCAAAGACCTTATTAAAGCCCACCTTCAGGTTCTTGATGCCGGTCCGCTCTCGCTCGGTTCGTTCCAGGTTGGCGATCCAGGCCTTGGCGTCGCGAACTGTCGCCTGTACGCCATCCAGCTCGGCAGAGAAGCCAGGCCTGATTGTCCCCGGCTTGGAGAGAACGGCCGGCGGGTCATCGGCAATCGCGCGGCGGACCAGGTCCAGCGTGTCGGGAGCGGCCGGCAGTTCAGGCAGCCCATCGGCGCCTGTCAGCAGAGCGCCAAGGGGATCCACCGCCTCTAGTGCCGCCCGGATGCCCACAAGATCCCGAGGGCGGGCTATGCCGCTGAACACACGGTTGGTGAGACGTTCCAGGTCCGCCAATGGACCAAGCATGGCCCGCAATTCAGCTCTCAGAGTGCCATCTCGGAAAAAGACCTCTACGTCATCCAGGCGGGCGTTGAGAGCCTCCAGATCAAGCAGTGGTCGATTGAGCCAGCGGTGGAGCAGCCGGCCGCCCATGGGTGTAACAGTGGCGTCCAGTACCTCCAGCAGCGAACCACGCTTGCGCCCAGCGCGAATACTCTCGGTCAACTCCAGGTTGCGCCGAGTGGCGGCATCCAGCACCATAAAGGCGGACACGCTGTAAGTCGAGAGCGTGCGGAGTTGGGCCAGGGAGCCCATATGCGTCTCTTGGACATACTGAAGGACGGCGCCAGCCGCGCGCACCGCCTCGGGTTGCCCGTCGCAACCGTAGCCAGCCAGCGTGCTCACGCGAAAGTGACTCAGGAGCGCGGTGCGGCTGTTGCCCTTCTCGAACCGCCAGTCAGGCAGGTAGGAGACGGCCGACGCAGCCGTCCGGATCTTCGCCCAGTCTGGGTCTTCTCGCGCTGCCTCGGGAAGAACCAGTTCGGCCGGCGCCAGGCGGCCCAGTTCGTCGAGGGGGTCATCAACCTGCGTGGTGGCAAACTCGCCGGTAGTGATGTCGGCGTAGGCCAGGCCGTAGCGCCGGCCGGAGGCAGCAGCAACTACGGCAGCCAGGTAGTTGTTCCCCTTCTTGCCCAGGAGTTCCGGTTCGACAATCGTGCCCGGCGTAACTACCTGGACAACGTCGCGAGGGACCAGTCCCTTGACCGGCTCGCTGCCGATTTGATCACAGATCGCTACGTGATAACCCTTGGCCACCAGCCGGGCGATGTAGCCTTCGGCCGCGTGGTGGGGGACTCCTGCCATCGGCACCCGCTCGTCTTTCGATAACGGCCGGGAGGTGAGGACCAGGTCCAGCTCCCGTGCAGCGATCTCGGCATCCTGGTCAAAGGTCTCGAAAAAGTCCCCCAGCCGGAAGAACAGAATGGCGTCCGGGAACTGGCGCTTGATGCGCAGATATTGGCGGCGAACCGGCGAGGCTTTGGACATATGGAAATCCTTCGCCCTGCCTTATTGGCAGCACAGCTGGGGACTGCCCAGCGCTTCGTGCGCCCGCTCCTGCCAAGCCGTCAGCGCCTCCCCCGCAACAAAGACCGAGCCGGCGAAGCAGATGACGTCCTCCGGTCCGGCCATCTCCCAGGCTAGCGCGAGGGCGGCCGACACCGAGGGGCACTGAACCGCGGCAAAACCCTGCTGCTCCAACTGCTGGTGCACCTCAGCCGGTGGAGCGGCGCGGGGGTGCGTAGAAGCAGTGGCAATGATCTGGTCGGCAGCCGGCACGAGTTCCCGGATGATCCGTGGCACGTCCTTGTCGGCCGTGACGCCAAAGACGAGGATGAGGCGACGGTTGGGGAATAAGGTCTCCAGTGTCGAGCGCAGATGCCTCGCAGAGAGCCCGGTGTGCGCCCCGTCCACGACGACCGTGGGCCGGCGGTGCAGGATCTGAAAGCGACCCGGCCATTCCACCTCCGCCAGACCGGATCGGATGGCATCAGCCGAGAGTGCGGGCACGTGCCGCTGGGCAACGTCCAGGGCCGCCAGGGCAACCGTCGCATTGTGAGCCTGGTGCTCACCCAGCAGAGACAGGCGATAGGCGTCGCCTCCCTCTCCCGCCCGGCCGGCGCGGAAGGTCTGCCAGTCCAGATTCATCTCCTCGATGTCGTACCACCAATCCCGGCCGATCACCGTCAGCGGAGCGCCCCGCTCCCCGGCGATGGTCTCCAGAACAGCCAGCGCCTTTTCTGGCTGCGCCGCACTGATCACCGGCACCCCAGGCTTGATTATGCCCCCTTTCTCGGCGGCGATCTCCTCCAGCGTCTCCCCGAGAAGATGGGTGTGATCATAATCCAGCGACGTAATGACCGAGACCAGGGGAGCAACAACGTTGGTCGCGTCCAGCCGGCCGCCCAGGCCCACCTCAATTGCCGCAACCTCCACCTGGCGACGGGCGAAATGCAGAAACGCCAGCGTAGTGGTGGCCTCAAAGGTAGTGGTACCTTCGACCTGGAGCACAGACGGCCATATCTCGCTCACCAGGCTCGCAAACTCGGCCGGCCGGATCTGGCAGCCATCTACCTGAATGCGCTCCCTGAACGATTGGAGATGGGGCGAGGTGTACAGCCCGGTCCGCAGCCCGGCTGCCCGCAGAGCGCTGGCGCAGATGGCAGCCACCGAGCCCTTGCCCTTGGTTCCGGCTATGTGGATGGTAGGATAACCGCGGTGAGGATCGCCCATCAAGGCAAGCAGGCGGGCAGGCCGGGTGGGATCGTGCACATCGGGCGCGTACCGGTACTGGGGCTTGACCTCATAGTCGGTCAGGCTATAGATTGAGTCGAGCGCCTCTTCGTAGGAGAGTGTCATTGAGTATTGCGTGACGCGAAGAACGCTACGGTCCACAGAGGTCGCAGCCTGACTGATAGGCAGTTCCTTGTTCCCGTCCGATTTCCCGCTTGTAGGCGCGTTGATTGTAGCTCAACGAGGACGAAATGCAAGGGGAAAGTAGGGCAAGAGTATTTGACACGCCTATGCCCGTTTGGTACACTGGAGTCCACCCTTGGCGAGCACAGGAGAATCCTCTTTTGCGCGTTTCCCGTCTGCTGACTACCGCCCTGGCCCTGTTCGGGCTAGCCGCCATCATCGCGACAGCGTACAGTGCTCTCTACACCGACCGCAGACTGATCAAGGAGGCCAGTCTCAGCCCAGGCACAATCACCCCCAACGCCGACGGCGACCGTGACCTGGCACGCATCGAGTACTCGCTCACCCGCAACGCTGACCTCTCAATCTACTTTGTCAGCGAGAGCGGGGCCACCTACCACTTCCGGGAACATCAGCGGCGTTCGGCCGGCGAGTATGAGGTACTGTTCAGCGGCATAGTGAACGGCTTCCTGCTCGCCGACGACAAGATCGAAGGGCTGGTGGAAACCCGCCTGCTGCCTGACGGCAAGTACATCTGGGCCATCGAGGCCACCGACGAGGCCGGCGTGGCGGAGAAACAGACCGGCACCCTGACCGTGCGCGAGGGCGATCCACAGCTGCCGGACATCCAGGGTCTGAGTGTCTCGCCCCCCACCTTCACGCCCAACCAGGACGGCATCTCTGATCGGGTGACCATCAACGTGTACCTGCCGAAACCTGCTGAGCTGCGCGTTTTTCTCGTAGGAGAGGACGGCAAGGAGTATCCCATCGACGAACGAGAGCGGGACGTGCCGCCGGGAGACGCCGGCATTCACGAGTTCGACTATGAGGGCGGCGTCGACGACCGCGCCACCCCTCCCCCGGACGGCACCTATCGGGTCTGGGTCGTCGCCGAAGACGAGGAGGGGCAGCGAGTCAGCAACACGGCCGAACTGACGATGGAGAACGGGGGGGTACCGCGGGCCGACATTGTTCAGGCAGACGTGGACTGGTCGGCCGAGACAGTCGTCCTGTGCGACACGCTCTACTTTACCCTGACTGTGGAGAACTATGGCAACGCGCCAATCCGCACGACAGGCCCCTCACCCGGGACGGTGTACGACAGCGACTGGAACTTTAACACTCTGGGCTGGCACGTGGAATCCGGCGCGTGGCGGGTAGCGATTGGTTTTGAGAATCAGTTGAGCGATTACCCGTACCGTTGGGCCGTCGGCGGACAGGGGGACCTGGTGCAGATCGGAGAGCATTGGTACCTCCCGGCCGGCAAACGGGCAACGGTCACCGGGGGAATCCGTCTGGTGGAGTTGCCGGTCCGCCACGACTCCTACTACTGGGCCGGGCTGATACACGAAGACGTAGAGATAGCCCAGTTCAACAACCGGGTTGATCCGCTGTTCCTCAGCATAGGTGCGGCCGACCTCCAAAACCCCGAGACCTGCCCAGAGCGAGCGCCCGACGTCAGAGAGAGTGACTGATTGTCGCAGGACCTGGCAGTCATCATTGTCTCATGGAACGTGCGCCAGCTGCTGGAGCGATGTCTCACCTCTGTTTATGAGAGCCTGGCGCGATCGGCCGAGGCTCCTGACGGGCGGAGGCTTGAGTGTCGCGTCTGGGTCGTGGACAACAAATCCAGCGACGGCTCTCTCGAAATGGTGCGCACCAGCTTTCCACAGGCCCGCCTGATAGCCAACCGCGAGAACAAGGGCTTTGCCGGCGGCAGCAACCAGGCTCTGGCGCAGGTGCAGGAGCAGAGCTGGCGTTATGTCATGTTGCTCAACCCCGATACGGTCGTGTGCGGCCGGGCACTGGAGACCCTGGTGCGATTCCTAGAGCAGAAACCCGGCGCCGGAATGGCTGGCGCAAGGCTGGTCTACGGCGACGGGGGATTCCAGCACAGCGGATTTGGCTTCCCTGGGTTGGCGCAGATCCTGGTAGACCTGTTTCCGGTCCCTGCGCGACTTCACGACACGCGGCTGAACGGCCGCTATCCGCGCGCGTGGTACGACCCAGACGCGCCTCCCTTCCCCATCGACCATCCGCTCGGAGCCACCATGCTCGTGCGCCGCGAGGTAGTCGATTCAGTGGGACCGCTGGACACGCGCTACTTTATGTACTGCGAGGAAATCGACTGGGCCACGCGAATCCGTGCGGGCGGGTGGGGAATCTACTGCGTGCCGGCGGCCAAAGTGGTGCACTATGGCGGTCAGAGCACCTCGCAGGTGCAGGCCCAGTCGTTCGTGGACAAGTGGCGCAGTCGCCACCGGCTCTACCACAGGCACTACCGCCCGGCCAAAGTGCGAGCCGCGGGATGGCTGGTGCGGTTGGGGATGAGGCTCAAAGGCCGGCAGGCCGCCACTGAGGAGCTGAGAAGGTCCTACCGAGAGGTGGCGGAGATCTGGAGCAAGAGCTGAGCGAGATCACAGCCGTAATCCTCGCCTTCAACGAGCAGCGGCACATCCGCGAGTGCGTCGAGAGCGTCAGCTGGGCAGATCGCACTGTTGTGCTAGACACGCAGAGCACCGACGAGACCGCAGCTCTGGCAGAGGCGGCCGGTGCGGAGGTCATGCAGCGCCGGTTCACGGACTTTGCGCAGGTCCGCAACCTGGCTCTGGACGCCATCCAGGAGCCCTGGGTGTTCTTTGTGGATGCGGACGAGCGAGCGACGCCAGAACTGGCGGAGGAAATCCGCGCCGTTACCACCGAGCGGCCGGAAGATGGCTGGTGGGTCCCGCGCCACAACTACTTGTTTGGCAAGCTGACGTTGGGTGCTGGTTGGTACCCGGACTACCAGATGCGCCTTCTGCGGCGGGGAAAGGCCCGCTATGAACGAGCGGTGCACGAGGTCGTGGTTCTGGATGGCAAGGCAGGCCACCTGCGCAATCCCCTCATCCACTACAACTATGATTCAGTGGCCCATTTCCGCGCCAAGCAGACTCGGTACTGCGACTATGACGCGGAGGTTCTCTACCAGCAGGGGGTGCGCGCTCGTCTCTATACGCCGGTAACGCAGTCCCTGCGCCACTTTGTCTGGCGGTTCATCACTCTCGACGGGTATCGCGATGGGTTGCACGGCCTGCGCCTCTGCCTGCTGACGGCCTGGTACGAGGCAGTCAAGTACCAGCGGCTGCGGCGGCGGCAGGCCAATTGACGCCCCAAGGAGTTCATGCTATACTGCGACCCGCTGACCCGAGGGTCGGCGCTCTCGGCCGGTCCTGGGCGAGACGGCGGAGACAAGGGAGCGTAGAGGTGAACAGGCCGGTACTGGTCCTCAATGCCAACTTTGAGCCACTCAACGTGTGCACCACCCGGCGAGCGATGGGCCTCCTGACGGTGGACAAGGCGGTGATCGTCTCGAACGGCCGGGGCGTGATTTGCACTCCGACGATGTCTTTCCTGCGACCGTCTGTCATCCGGCTGGGATACATGGTCCGCCGGCCGCGGCCTCACGTCAAGCTGACCAGGCAGGAGGTATTCCGCCGAGATGGCTACACCTGCCAGTACTGTGGTCGGCAGGGGGGAACGCTAACGGTCGATCACATAGTACCGCGGCACAGAGGGGGGCAATACTCGTGGGACAACCTGGCTACCGCCTGCCCGGCCTGCAACCGGAGAAAGGGCTCCAAGTCCGCACGGGAAACGCAGATGCGGCTGCGGCGCCAACCCTCCGAGCCGCCTGCAACCGCGGGCTATCTTTACGGCCGATACCTGCGCGCGAATCAGGATTGGTTGACGTTCATTGAGGGCTGGTAGCCCCTAAGCCGCGCGCCAGGGCCACTATTCTGGCGAACCCCCGCTCCACTAGATCCTCCAGCTCATCGGCCGTGCGCCGGTAGTGCGCCAGCGACCGTCCGTACGGATCGCTCACATCATACGGGGGACCCGCCATCTCCGTCAGCCGGAAGGTCTTGCCAGCAGCGCCGGGGAACTCGGCGCGCAGCGACTCTGCGTGCTCCAGCGTCATAGTGAGCACCAGATCCGCCTCTGACAGCAGCCTGGAATCCACGACCTGGGACCGATGAGAGCTGATGTCCAGGCCACGCTCGCGCATCGCTTCGATGCCGTTCTCGCTGGCCGGCAGGCTGTCAGTCGCCCAGGTCCCGGCCGAGCCGACCCTCCAATCTCCACATGCTGGTTCGGCCGCCAGCCGGCGCAGCAGAACCGCCTCAGCCATGGGGGAACGGCAGAGATTGCCCGTGCACACAATCAGCACAGTGGTCA
>JAUVHW010000353.1 GCA_030593075.1 Ardenticatenales bacterium | reverse complement strand
TACACCTGTGAGCGAGGGCTGCAAGAACTGCTGGGCTATGAAGCTGCACAATCAGCGCCACAAGGGATACCGTTCCTACACGAAGTTCCCGCCGCAATACGCTGAGCCCTTCGAGAAGATTCAGCTTCTCCCGGAGCGTCTGTCGCAACCCCTACACTGGCGCAAGCCGCGCACCGTGGCCGTGTGCTTCATGGGCGATCTGTTCCACGAGCAGGTGCCGGACGAGTTCATTGACCGCGTGTTCACAACGATGGCGATGTGTGGGGCTCAGCGACAGACCTGCGGGAACCCGAATTGCGAGCATGACGAGGACGTGAACAAGCGTGGCTGTTGGATGATGGGTGAGGGGAGGGAGAATCCACTCCATACCTTCTTGGTGCTCACGAAGAGGCCAGAGCGAATGCGCCACCTCTTCTCTCTCTCGCCCGCCGCTGGGCATATCTGGCTGGGCGTGACGGCGGAGAACCAGCGCATGGCCGACGAGAGGATACCCCTGCTGCTGGACACCCCCAGCAAGCACTGGGTGTCGGCTGAGCCGCTGCTGGGGCCCGTGGACCTGCATCGGGCGCTTTGGGGTATCTGCCCTGTCCACGACGGGCCCAGCCTCATGTGTAACCACGGGCAATGCCCATCGACTACTCGCCTCGACGGCGTTGTGGTGGGCGGCGAGTCCGGGCCGGGGCACCGGCCGATGGACCTTCAGTGGGCCAAGGACATCACCGACGAGTGCACGGCGGCGAGGGTGCCTGTCTACTTCAAACAGAAGGCGGCCAACAGGCCGGGCCAGCCTTCGGGCGTCCCCATGCTCGACACCGCTAAGGCGCTGCCGTGGGCCTAGCCTAGAAGCTCCTGCTGCTGGGGCCCGGCCACTGGGGCGTCATCAGGCCGCGCCGCCTGCCGCACTCCATACATCGTGAACCGCCCGTCCTTGGCCAATTGTATGAACCGCTGGTCTCTGAGCACCTTCGAGATGACGGCCCGCGCGTGGCCGGTGTCGCTGGCGATCTGCGAGGGCGTCGCCTTCCCGGCCTCAAGAAGGTAGTCGAAGATCTCCCCCGCAACGTTCAGCGCTTGCGGCGGCACCAGCTCGAGGAACTCGTTCTCGCCCGCCTCCCTCATCTCCGAGAGCCCGTACTTGTCGAAGCAGAGAGCCAGTCGGCGGAACGGAGCGCGGGGAATGTCGTTAGCCTTCGTGACCTGCAGGCCGATCCCCAGCTTCTCCGCCCCCACCCGCTGGGTCTTCACCTGCAGGATGACATCCGCCGCGGCATCGAACATCTGGCTACCGAAGACGTGGGTGCTATCGGCGCGGCTGGTGTGACCGACGGCAAGCCAGGTCCCCAGTTGATTCAGGGCGTCCATCGCGTCGTTGGCCGGCGCGTCCTCGGTCAGGCTGCCCATGCCGACCCGGCTCAGCGAATCCAGGATGATGACCTCGACGTTCTTCTCTCGAACGTCCTCGCGTATGGCTTCGATGAGATCGCCGAGGCGCCGGCCGCGCGCGTTCATCACGAGGAGCGGGCGCTCCGGCGGCAGGCCCAGCGCCATGTTGACCTTCGTCAGGCGCCGGCGGATGGAATCCTCTGATCGCTCTAAATTGAGAAACAGAACCTTCTTCTGCTTGCACTCCCAGAGGTAGTCGCAGGCAGCATCCATGCTGATGGCCATCGCCATTGAGATGTAGCTCTTGCCCCTCTCGGGCGGCCCGAAGATGATAGTGCCAGCGCCCTCGAGGATGTATGGGGGGAGCACGTATTCAGGTGGAGGCATCATGAGGTCCCCTTCCGTTTCCTTGGCTCTGTAGCGGCCAACCCACAGAGGCCAGACGCTCTCGCAGAAGCCATCGACATCTTTCCGAACCTCGCGTTCTGGGTATACCTTCTTGTAGCTGTCGGGAAGGCGCCGGAAAATCTCCTTGGCGAAGTCCCCGCGAGCCCGCAGGTTATCGAGCGGCAACATGTCGAAGACCAACGAGTACCGGCGCTCGTCGAGGAGTGAAATCCGGGCCACGAGCCCTATCGGGGTGCGGTGGATGGCGTCCGCCCGGTAGGTATACCAAACACCAGCCTCGACTTCGCGAGGATAGCTGACTCCCGACTCGTCGACAGTGAAACTATCCGGCATGTGGCTTGGCTATGCGTGGCCTTACCTCAGGGGTCCGTTGCGGTTTCGCCGGCTGCTTCGGGGGCGCCGGCCGTTGCTGCATCTCGCATGGATAGAAGGGGTGAATCTTCCCGCACGGCTTGCAGGGCTGGTAGATCAGGGACTTCTCGTTGACTGGGCAGATGCGTAGTTTGTGGCCTTCGCCGCAGACCGGGCAGTGGTCGACCATGAGCGCGTCGCCTGCCGGGCCGTCGCAGGCGCACTCGCTATCCCAGGGGTAGACGGCTGGATAGTCGCGGATGCCTACGGGGCGGCCGCAGTCCTGGCAGGTAGGACCTACTCCGGGGGGTCCATACTTGGCCAGCCGGCGAGCCTCGGCGGCGTCGAGGCACGACCTGTGCAGCGGCATCCCGAAGTAGCTTTCTTCGGGAGCGACGACATCAGAGCAGATGGTGCAGTTCACGGCGTGTCTGCCTCTTCCATGACGGGGTTGTCCGTCATCGGACAGCGGCCTCCTGGGCGAGTTTCGTGTTACCGACAGATCGAGCCGCGCCCCCGATAGGCTCATTGAGAAGATTCGCCCACACTTCCTGGAGGTCAGCACAAGGGCCACAGGCCGCCTCGCGCGCCTGGCACTCGCGGCACGAGACGCCAACTTGCATCGTCCGCCCCTTGGCGATCCGTCGCCGGAGGCGCCGCTCCCACCAGGCCCAGTCTCCGTAGCTCACAACACCCAGACCTCAATCGCCACGCCGGGCTGCTCCGCGTACTTCTCATAGTTGTGCTGCTCGCAGATCTGCGTATCGTCCAGGAAGACAACGCCGCTGAGCTCGTCCAGCACCGTCCGCTCGAGCTTGTCGAGATCCGGCTTCGTCGTCGGGAAGACCCGATACTTCGGTGCCCCACGCGGGCGGGCGACAGTGAATATGAGAGCCACCGCGACCGGGATACGTTCCTTGCCGCGAAACACACCGAGCGGCAGAGTGACGCCTGGGCGCTCGGCCCACTCCTCAGCGCTTCGCTGTATGCCTTCGGCGAGGCGAGAGCGCCACGTCGTCAGCCGCCCCGTCTTGTCGCTCGACTCCGTGACGACGACGCCCATCTTCCCAGTCTTCCGCCTGATAGGGAAGCCGGTCTTGCTCCCCTTCGGGCGGGGGTCTCCTGGGACGAAGCAGCGGAAGACGATCACGGCCGGGAATCCTCCGGGTGCGC
>JAUVHW010000044.1 GCA_030593075.1 Ardenticatenales bacterium | reverse complement strand
CAAGGGCGGTGGCGGTGGCGGTGGCACGGGCACGGGCGCGGCAAACGCTCTGACTACGGCTACGTCTCCGGCACGGCAAACGCGAGGGCAGGGGCTGCAGCATGGGCGCGGCAGGGGCTACGGCAGGGGCACAGGCGTGGGCGCGGCTAAAGCCCTGACTGCGGCTACGTCTCCGGCACGGCAAGTGCGGGGGCCGCGGCACAGGCTCGGCAGTGGCAGGGCCGCAGGCATGGGCGCGGCAGAGGCGCGGACTTGGGCAAGGACTCCGGCACGGCGAAGGCGGCGGCGAGGGCGGCGGCGAGGGCAGGGGCTCAAGCGCGGCGCAGGCCGTGGCGGGGGCTACGACTCCGGCGCGGCGTCGGCGGCTAGATCGTCCGCGGCATGAACATGCGCCCGCCTCCGACGGGGCGGGCGCGGTTTGCCGCCACCATCATCCCCAGGGCAAGCGCTGCTATCTCATCAGGCGGGTGGCCCGTCCCATACAGGTCACCGCGCTGCAGGTAGCGGTGGACCTCAATAAGCGACTCAAGAGGCGGCAACCGTAGTTTCCCTTGCTCTACCATCCCCTCGTAGTTCAGGTAGGCCGCCGCCTTGCTGGCCGACGTGAAAATGTAGTCAATTACACTATCCTCTGGAACATCAAGATAGGCGGCGACAACATCCCCAAGGCCGGTCGCATCATGGATGGCTAGCCCCCCGTAGCGGGCTGCCCTCTCGTTGAAGTGCCCTATGGAAGCCTGCCACGGCGCGCGATAGAAACGCTGGAGGGCAACGAGCCGTATCGGTTCCATGTCTGTCCTTAGTGTCGCCACGACAGCCAAGTCAGTCTTTCGCCCCCAGTCCGCCGCCGTCACGTAGCTACCCTCAGGGGTAGGCGGCTCCCATTCATAATAGCGGTTGAGGTCATCGGGAACCTCCTCCGCACCACCGAACAAGCTAGCGATCACTTCAGGCCCGAAAATGGTCCCGCCACTGTCCGGTGCTTGCAGGTCCATCTCAACCCGCCATGTCCGGCCAGTGACACGGGTTCGCATTTCGGTGATGTTCTCGTGCAACAGCCAACTCCCGGGGTTGTCCTGCGAAACCAAGGTGTCAAGGTAGCACCAGCGGTAAACCGGCCACCCATTCTGGCCTGCACGCTTCAGGGTTTCCGTCATCGCCCCCGCCTCGTATTGGCGTGTGGACGCCAGCACGACCTGGGCCTTGCGCGCCGGATCCGAAAGGGCCTGGGCGAGAATGGTGTCAAGCAAAGTCACCGTCAGTTCGTCCACCTCATCCACACGTAGCCGCTGCGGGTGCGGGGATCGCGCGGCCTTCGACGACGCAGGAAGCGCTTCTAGCACGTTGCCGGCCTTCATCCGCGTGAACATCCGCGTCGGTTCGCTCTCCAACAAGTGTAGGGGCGGTGATATAGCGATGGCCGTGCCCTCTGCCATGGGGACACCGCAAGCGGCACACCACTCCTCGTCCTCCAGGTCAATGTATTCACAGGCAGCGCACTGGCGGTAGATACCCCGGTGGGACCATGCCCGCTGTGACACCTGGTAGGTGCGGCGGGACTGCCCCCCAGAACCAGCGTGGAGCGCTACGTCAAACCCGGCGATCACCTCCATGATACTCAGGCCGCCCAAGAGCGTAGTCTTCCCCCCGAAGGAACGGGAGGCGTGAATCACCATCGTGGGATACCGGGCGAAGTAGGCATCAGCCAGTGCCTGGAAGGGGGCAGTATGGCCAGGGCAGGACGCGACGGAAGGGAAGCTCAGGCCGAAGTACGCCCTAAGCTGCCAAGCCAGCTCCTCGTCCGTCTGCGGCGCAGTATAGGCTCCACTGGTATCTGCGGTAACTGCGGCGGTGCTCGCGGGTACATGCACCTCGCCCATTTTCCGGGGCCATAACCGCGCAGTAGTCCGAGCAGCCCTAGAGGGGACGCCTCTCCCCATCCCCATGGCTACGTTACCACCCCCTGGGCCCGTATGTTGCGCATGATGCGGGCCAAACTCCGCGTGCTGAGCCCATACAGCACCGCCACAGCGGCGGGGGGCATGCCGCCTTCAAGAGCCTCTGCAATGCTCCGGTCACGCGCTTCGTTTATCCGCTCGCCGCTGAAGTCCTGGGGCACGACATAGCGGCCGATATATTCACAGTCAAGACACTTGAGGAGAGCAACGGCAGCGGTGGTCACCGAAGCGTGGGGAACCGTCTCGCCAATGCCCACCATCTCAACGGTGCCTTCGCATACCCGGCACCAAGCCATCGTGCGGTTCCCATGGATGTTCAACGCTATTCTTCAAAGGCGTAGGTGCAGACATCCCTGACCATCTCTATATGCTGGGGTGTCATAGGGTAGTTGGCGCAGGCGTCCGGCCGTTCCGGCTGCCCGTAGATGGTGCACAGGCCATCCGGGCCCAACATAGAGCATGGCTGCGGCATGTCCACCATGACGCCGTTGTCCGTCCATCGGAAGTGAGCCTGCATCACGTCGGGCGGGATAACGATCCGGGACTCACCGCCTTCCATGCCCACGGTGAAGCCGTGCAGCTCCGTCCAGTTCCGTACATCCTCCATCTCATGATAGGCGGGGTGAGCCAAGAGGACCCGGGTCTTCATGACCTCCTGGGCGTACTCGACGGTCATCCGCTCCGCCTTCACAAGGAAGGTGATCGTTCGGCAGCACGCACCGCAACCCAGCGTGCATTGACCAGTGCGGACATAGACCGGGCTAGCCATTTACGGGTTCCTCCATGAACTTAACGAGGTTATACCAGGTGGAGCTTTCCTCATCATTGCAGAAGTCAAGTACCGGAATGTCGCCGTCGTCCCCTCGCTGATAGTCAATGTGGTGGGCCTCGAGTACGCTCATCAGTGCCTTGGTCAACTCCAGCAAATTGTCAAGATCAGTCAGTACCATGAACACATCGTCGGCAAACTTGTTCGGGGCGGGGTTCGTCATTGCCTTGACGGCCGCCATCTGCATGGCGGAGCGCATCGTCTTTGTCGTGTGCATCGGGCTAGCCATTGGTTCCCTCCACGGGATATCTTAGCCCCCACGTTTCCATTTCCACAGGCTGTCTCAGCCCCCACATCTCCATCTCCAGCAGCCTCTGGTTACGTAGATAGGCCAGCAACTGCCAACTCACTGGTGTATTACGCGGCGGGGCGTAACCCTGTGGACTGTGAGCTGGGGGCTTACCCTGCGTCTGGGGGCTCCCTGCTTGGGCTACGGCCCGGTTAGGGCACTCCTGTTCCGCGCGCGGAAAGTACATCAGCGTCGCGGCCATCTCGTCTTCCGATGCCCGCCAGTACGGGCCGTGCATCTGTTGAATCACCACGTACTGTGGCTGATCATCTGACCCACAGAAACAGCAATACCGCTGCCGCTCCGGTGGGGTCGGTACAACTGTGACAGAATGCTCCCCTGCATTCATAGTTACTGCTTGATTCGGCTTATCGTGCCAGCAATGTGTCATCCCCCCAGCCCTACCTTTCGGTGATGGTCAAGGTCCTGGAAGAAGTGCTCGCGGCAGAACGTGTGATCACAGTGTAGACAGAGAAAGACAGTATCAGGCTGAATGACCTTGCCGCAAGTCGCGCAATTGTTTGGGTCGATTCGATCAACTTGGATCTCCGACCATCCTTCGGGGAGGTCCTGGGCCACCTTGATTTCTCCTGCCCGCTGTAGCTCCGCGCAGCATTCCACCACGAGTTCTAGCTCAAGGCCCAGGCGTTGCGATATGTCCGAGAAGTAGAGCACATCCTCCCTCTGGAAGAGGTCTCTGATCCACTGCTTTGCCTGTTCTTTAGGGACTGTCCTTAGTATCACCGCTGCCTCCCTTAGAACCTGTAGACCCGAATGCGGGAGGGCTCCAGATCCCCGTCGTGGTAGCAACCCTGCCAGCCCTCTGCCCCTTCATCAAAGTCCCCTGCGATGCCCGTCATGTCCACCTCAAGGACAACCCCGAAGGCGGCGGCATCCCTGGGCGACCGTGCCAACCAGATATGCTTGCAATTGCTGGGGGCCATCTCTCGCCTAAGCCCCTCGGCCAAGATTCGCTCCGGAAGCGGAGTGCCATGATAGGCCAGCTTCTTCATCCTGCCACCTCCAGTAGGCGTGGGGGATGGTACCCTATAACCTCTTCTTCCCTCACCTTAGATTCTAGAAACTGTAACCAAGAAGCCGCTGCATCTTCGTAATATGAAGGGTGGCCATGATAAACTGCTGTCCAATGATCAAAGATCTTCAACCCTAAAGCTATTCCGTTACGATCTTTCTCTTCCGGGTATTCTCCGAAGTCCTCTTCATTCCATGTCCAGACTCCAGAATGTGAAACACCCGGTAGTTGAACCAGAAGAAAAGCGCCGACCATCATAGTCATCTTATTCCTCTCTCGGAAAGACTCATTGCCTCCACTGGACGCAGGCCATGGTACGGACAGGGCGAGAGCGGTACCCCGCAGATTGCGCACTGCCCAGGCTGGGGAGCATGCCGCACGTCAAGATGTGCCTGCATATGCCGATCGCATAGGGATGTAGGCCGGGGCGCGATAGGAGGTTGGTGCCACCAATAAGGGCAAAGCATATGGGCCACCTGGCCGCACTCAACACACCGGAGAAGCGGCAAACTCATCGTTGCGGCCCTGCCCCAAACGCATCCCGCTCCCGCTGGTTCCGTCGGCGCTCCTGCCGTTGCCGTAGCTCTTCAATGGCCACCCGGGTAAGGGCAGTCCATGTCTCCGGGTCACCGCCGCGTTCCCGCATAATAGTCCGCATGAGGTCCAGGAAGCGCGGATCCCCCAACACCACCTTGAGCGGTACACCGAATATGGTGGGAACTGGCTCGCGCCTACCAACACTCATCGGGTCTCCTCATAACTAACCGAGGCTGTCAAGTTAAGTTTTGGTACACTCTTGGGGCTCTTTGTAAAGTATTCGTCGCTTCCCGGCGTACTAAGGCAATGTGATGGCCGTGTTGCCCAGGGGCGGTTCCGCTTTCCCCGCCTCGTATGAGGAGGCAGAACAGGAACCGTCAAACTGACCAGGGCCTCAAGCATGTGCACATCTTAGGACTCCACCTCCTGCTCCCACGGCGGCTTCACCTCTTCCTCCTCCTTTTGTCTGTCCCGCCATGCCTTTTGACGGGCCTTGTCATCGGCATGGATGCGGGGACGACCACGGCCACGCCGCACCGCCTCCGCCGCTTTCATCGCCGGTTCCCTAAGCCGCGTCTGGACCGCGTAGTCATACCCGGCCTTCCAGTACCGCGTGAACAGGGTCGCCAGGTCGCCCGCTGTGATGCTGCCCGCCAGCACCGCCTCGGCAACGGCAAGCGGCACCGTCTGGTTGACCTCTAGGGTAGTCCGGAAGGTTACTTCTTGAGCCATGCTTAGTTCACGTTCCGGTAGGCGGCAAAACCTACTGGCTTTGGCTTCACCATGCACGCCAGCGCATGGTAGCGGTCACGCGGATCACCGGGCCGCCAGTCGGGACAGTGGCGCTTTGCGTCAACCTGCACGCCCTCCGCGATCTCAGGGTAACTCTCAACGTTGTACCCACCCTGGCACTGCTCACACCAGGCCATCCCACGCCGAATATACATCATGTGGCGGGGGTGACCATAGCGCCAGCACCACCCCCGGGCGTCCGCCACCTCGAAGAGAGGCATGAAGTCCCGGCAGGAGCACATGACCCGTAGGCCGAGCGACTTCAAGGATTCGTGTGTGTAGAATCCCCCAGGCGGACGGCCCAGACAAATAGTGCACCACAGGCGATCCATCACCTATGCCCCGTCGCAGGGCCCGAGCCAGGGCTCGGCTATTCCCAACAGCACTTGGATCAGCCATACCAGCAGAATTAGCAGCCCCCCGATAAAGACAACTATACTGAGCCGAAGGCCCACGCCCATGAGGACTTCTGTTATTCGGTCATCCACCTCACCACCCCCTATGCCCCCTTGTAGTTGACGATCTGCGTCAGTTTCGCCACCCGCTGCACTAGGTCGGCCTGGTCCTTCATGACCTGCTCAATGTCCTTGTACGCCTCGGGGTGCTCGTCCAGCAGGGCCTCCGGCTTATCCGAGTTCCACACCTTGCCTACCATCCAGCCTTGCAACGATTCTACAGTGAATGCCCGCTTGGCTGCACCCCTACTCAACTGCCGGCCAGCCCCATGGGCGCTGGAGTTGTAGGACAGTGGGTTGCCCAACCCCTTGACGATGTAGGTGGCGGTAGACATCGAGCCGGGGATGATACCCATGTCACCGTTCCGCGCGCGGATGGCACCCTTGCGGGTGATCCATACGGTTCGCCCCCCATGTACTTCCGGGGTGGCAAAGTTGTGGTGGCAGTTGATACGCTCAAGTTCCGAGCCTCGGCCTACCAGCCCGTCCAGCAGCGCGAGCGCGCGATCCATCATAGCCTCGCGATTCTCCCAAGCATACGACTGCGCCCAGGTCATATCCAAGACGTAGGCTTCGAACTCCGGCGTGCCCGCTTGGAAGTAGGCCAGGTCGGGATCCTCTAGCTTGACATGGTTGGCCTTGGCCAGGGTCTTCGCAGTACGGATGTGTTGGGTGGCCAGTTGATTTCCGATCCCCCGCGAACCGGAGTGCACCACAACCCAGACCTGCCCGTCCTCGTCCAGGGATACCTCCAGGAAGTGGTTCCCTGCCCCAAGGGTCCCTAGCTGCACCAGGGCCGTCTGCTGCTGGCGTGGCCCCAACTCATGGGGCGGTACTACCGTTTTCAGCCAAGCCAACGCCCGTGATGTCGCTTGCAGATGTTGCTCCCCTACCCCAGCCGGGATCGCGCTGGCAAATCTAGCGTGGAGGGAGGCTAGGCGTGCATCTGTTGAGGATATGCCTGGCAGGCCGAGATCGGCCGCTAACAGGTCAGTCCGCACGGCGATCATCCCGCACCCGATGTCCACCCCCACTGCCGCAGGGATTAGCGCATCCACTGTGGGTATGACGGACCCGATCGTCGCCCCGATGCCCAGGTGGGCGTCGGCCATGAGCGCAACATGCCCAGCAACGACAGGGCTACGGCTCAGCCGCTCTGCCTGTAGCCGCGTCGGCTCGTCCAGGATGCTGGCCCAACTTACTACATTAGGTTCTGTCGTTACGGTTCCCACCTCAGCCCCCTTGTCTTTCCGTGTGGCGAATATTCACGGAATAATTCACACGCTGTTTGACAACGGCACATCTGCTTCGTCAACACCCCGTATCCGCGCCTCCATCTGGACCAGCATCATTTGCACTGCCTGCGCCACCTCGCTGTTTGACATCCGGGACCCGTTTGCCTTGGCCCGCTCAGCAGCCTCCTCCCTCAAGCTAGCCCCCCGCAACTGCCGAATAGTCCGCATCCGGTGTTCAATGCCCTGCTTGGTATGCACCGCCCGCCGTCGCCAATCGGCGTGGTCTGCGTCAATCTGTAGCCATTCCGGGTAGCGGTTCCCCTGCGAAAGGGAAAGTAATTTTGCCCGCTGGTGCTCTACAGCCCTTTGCCCAAGTTGGGACTCAATGTCCATGAGCGTCCCCACCAGCCACTCCTGCCACCGATCCCGCTGCTCCGGCTCCTGGAGCCATTCAATGGACACCGCGTCCAGGTCGTTCCGAAGCTCTAGCTCGCACACCTCCCGGAACTGCCTGTAGGTGTGGCCGGGTATCTCCGCGAACGCGTCAGACGACAGCGGGTGTTCCGCTTGGTCATCAGGCAGCCCCAACTCCGCGAGCAAGGCCCCCATGATGCGCTTGGCGAGGGATTCCTTGTTGGCAAGGAGGTAGTGGGCATCCTCGAAGGACTTCATCGCCCCCAGGACGACCCGGCGCAGGTGCGCCGCCTGTTCAGCGTCCGCTGTCGTCATGACTCCATCCATCTTAGGTAGTGGATGATGGCCCAAGCCACTAGCACAGTGCCCAGGACGACGAGCAGCCAAGGTCGGACGGTGCTGAACAAGCTCTCCCCCACCCCGGCGATCAGGGCAATTCCAATAATGAGTGCGAGTGCCGACTCTAGTTTCCGCATCCTACGCCTCCTCTCCTCGCCGCTTGTACGTGTGGACATCCCGCTCATGCTCGGCTCGATCCCCGGTCGTTCGGAATGCCTTGCGGCACCACCGGCATCCGTGCGCTATGGCAATACGCCCTGCCGCCTTCCCCTTGCCCAACACTTCACGCACCTTGGCGACCACTGAATCCGGCGCGGCGAAGACCGCAGCCGCCTCTTCATTTATCCTCCTGCCCTTCATCGAAGAACCTCCTGGCGTCTCAGCACACCGGTAACTACCCCTCTGGTCAGCACACCGGTAACTACCCTTCTGGGTCTCGCCTCTTGAAAACAGGTGTAGCAGGACGGCCCCAGGGCCTTGGACGTGCCCGTGGCTGGCCTGTAGAAGACCATCCTGGTGTTGCGGCCACATGCACAGACGAACGCGCCGTTCTCCGCCTTAGCGAACGCCTCCTTCACCCGTGGCGGTAGGGCCATGACCCGCTTGTCTCCGCCCCGCTCACCGGGCAACTCGGGGTCTATCGTATCCTGGACCGCCGCCGGTGCACCGTCATCTTTCATATCAGCCCCCCTTCGCCTACCAGACCAGCTTTGATATGGCCAATGCTGCTAGGATCACCACCGCTTCGAACGCCCCCAAGACAATCTCAACGGCCAGGATGGACGCTGGCAGGACCCGTAGCTTATGCCGCTGCTGGGGCTGGGATTGCCAGAACAACACACCGATAGCGGCGTTGACGAGCACCAGAAAGAGGATCGTTTGAGTGATCATGCCAGGTGCTCCGGGTGCCAGGACCACTCCGCAGGGGCCATGTCAATCAGGTACCACACGTCATCTGCCACCAGAGCGAAGTCCACACTCCAGGCGTCCACCGCCGGACAGAGCTTCGCCGCCTCTACCGCCCTCATTTGTAGCGCCGACTCTAAGACCATTTGCGTCCCTAGTACGTCAAATGCCATGGCGGCTAAGAGTACTCGCCATCTTGGGGGTTCAGCCGCCTCGGTCCAGAACCGGATCGCTTCCTCCGGCCAGTAGTAGTGGGCGCACACCACCTCTTCAGCGGTGGCGAACACCCGTAGCTCATAGCCTATCGGAAGACCACGGAAGGCCGTGAAGCGGTGGACGATGGGCAGGAATTCCCGCACCATCATCGCCAGTGGCGACAGGTCCTTCATCGCGTTGTCCTCAATGGTGAGACCGGTGCAGCGCGGGATCGCCCCGGGACCGTCCACTAGGTAGGCGTTAGGCCCCTCATGCTTAGCACTCGCCTGGTCCGTCCGGAGGAAGACGGGGTACCCTACCTCCTCGACGGCTGCCGTCAGTTCCCCCCACGGGAAGCGCTTCGGGTCCTCGCCGTCCAGCATGGACAGGGCATCCATATAGTCAAACTCCACGAACTTAGTACGCGGGGTACCGAGGGCCTGGACCCGTGGGTACCAATACAAGGCGCTGGCCGGACTGATGGTCTCCTGCTCGCTCACTATGTCCTCCTTGCCGGGTCTAGCACCGTGAACGCCCAGACCTCTTCCAGAACGTAGTCGTCGGGTTTACGGGTAGCGTTCGGGTTGGGGTCGTGGACGACAAGCCCACCACGGATGACCACCATGTGCCCAACAAGAGGCCCCAATGTCTCGCTCGTCACCCCGGCCATCGCGTAGCCGTCGGGTAGATCATGCCGCCCTTCCTTGTCCAGTATCAGGACAGAGAGATTGTAGTCGCCCAGCCAGGACTGGAGCCGGAAGTACCATCGGCCGTTCATGATGCCGCCCGAGAAGTCAGGCACTTCCTCCAGCGTTAGCTCAACGATGGAGGCAAGGCAGGCCGCTATGCAGTTGCCCTGCTCCTCTTCGGGGGCATCGGCACCGCCGAACTTGGTTTGGTACACGGGTTTCATAGCGCCTCACCTCTCAGTGTTCTACATGGCACGGGCGGAAGGAATCGAACCCCCTGGCCGGTGTTTTGGAGGCACCGCCGCACCCAGTGCTCGCCCGCATGGAGGGCCTGTATAGGCTAAATGTAGGGATGGCCTACCTCTTCTGTCACCGTTATTCTGTAAGCCTTCCCCTCTTCTAGCCCCCACTCCTTCAGTAGGTTTACGGGGACGAATTGAGTTATCCGAACATTTTGGATGCCTTCGATACTCTCTGGATTAAGTGGATTCGCTTTCATCCATTGGTCTTCCCTGAAGTGCCATACGCCCCAGCCTTCCTTCACGCCTAGCTTGGCAACCCAGACTATGCGTTCCATCTGTTTCTCCTACCCCCTACACCCAGTGTCCGCCTGCGCGTTAGCCACGTCCCAGTGCCACCCTCACCAGCCATATGGCCAAGAGCACGACGGCTCCACAGTGTACGCCCAGAAGCACCCAGAGCAGCACAAGAACAAGCGTGTCCATCAAAGGGCCGTCCATCGCTATTCCCCTCCCATATTGGCAGCAGGGGCGGGACTCGAACCCGCAACCCCCAGGTTAACGGCCTGGTGCGCTACCATTGCGCTACCCTGCTGTGGTACCAGCGGCAGGATTCGAACCCGCAACCTGGTGGGTAGAAGCCACCCGCTCTGTCCATTTGAGCTACGCTGGCGTTGGTGCCAAGGGACGGGATTGAACCGCCGACGCGCGGGGCTTCGACCCGCCGCTCTACCACTGAGCTACCTTGGCATAGGATCCCTGTCACGAAGCCTCTCCTTTATTGGTAGGGGGGCCGGGACTCGAACCCGGTTTGTTGGTTTATGAGACCAACCAGAAGACCTCTCCTAGCCCGCCCCCGGTATTCACCTTAGTCTACCGCCTCCTAGCGGCACATCGCGCGCTACGACCTTCCACCCTTCCTCCTCATCATCAACCACCTCCCAGCGCCAGCCTAAGCCTGCGGCATTGAGAGCGTCGAGCACGGCTTGGGCGCAGAAGGAACAGCCGAAGTCAGCTTCCATAGCGGCCCACCCTACTATGTCCGCTTCATGCCTCGTCATCGCTACACCCCCAGTAGGCCAGGGACAGGGTGGCTGCAAACGGTCTCGGCCCACGTACGGGACACCACCCCCGTACGACTGCCACATGGTGCTTGGTGGTCATCGGTCAGACCTCACCACCCTGCCCTCGCCGTATAGGTGCTGTAGTTGGCGGTGACGACGGGAGTTGAACCCGCTGCCCGCGGCGTGACAAGCCGCCATGCATTCCGTTACACCTCGTCACCGTGGTAGGGACGGCGGGAGTTGAACCCACTCCTCGTGGTTGAAGGCCACGTATCCTGCCGGTAGACGACGCCCCCATGGTAGGTGTGGTTGGACTCGAACCAACGACCTGGTGCATATCAGACACCTGCTCTTGCCCCTGAGCTACACACCCTCTCAACGCTACGACCGCCTGCTCGCATGGACTACTTCCGCACTACGACTATTTTGGTGATGGCTACCTTCGGGATGGCTAATACGCTGTGCTTGGCATCCCTTGAGTACGACAGCATGAGGACTATCCTGTCTGCGGTCTCCTCTAGAAGAAGGCCAACCGAAACACAGTCCAGGCTGTCTACTCCGACATCCTTGACCGCTGAGTTGACCGCCCACCCATGATAAACCTGCGAGTCTACCCAGTGAACCTCCACTATCGGGTAACTACGCTTCATGTTCGGCATCCACGCGTGCTAAACGGTAAGGAATCCACACGAGGACCCCTATAACGGCATAGACGATCAGCGCCACAGGGTTTTGCCAAGCAAACTCAACGAGCGCCCGGATCGCCATCATGACTGCCCCTAGGAGCACGACGCGGGAGAAACCTCCCACCAGCATGTGTAGAAACGCAGGCCAATCCGTCTGTCGGTTGAACACTCTCAGGACTCCCTTGCTGCGAACACCAACTCCCACCAGGGCCCGGTGGGCTCCCCATCCTCAACTCTCCACCCCCTCCGCAGATCCTTCACACGCCACCCAGCCCGCAGGGCTACGGCCAACGCCCTAAAGCCCTCTGACCGGTCACCATTGAACGCGACTGTCGGCTCCTTGTAACTGTGACCCTCACCGCCTTGACAGGACTCGAATGTCTCAATCCCTGCCGCTCGCAACGCGTTGACTACTGCTCCGATACCAGCGTCAAGGTGCGAGTCACTGGGCGGATCCGACTCAAGCAACAGGACGGGCCGGGCAGGGAACGTCATTACTCTATTGCCTCCCTCATCCTCGGCATCACCCCTCACCGCCGTAGGTCCAGCCATACCCTCACCACCAGGTTGATCGTCATCGCCACCCCTACATACACCCACAGCCACTCAGCGAGAGTCATCCTCAGGCTCCTTCCCGTCCAGAACCGGTGGCTTTTATGCCACGTTTGACGCCCATGGTGGGTACGGTGGGACTCGAACCCACGACCTGGAGTTTATAAGACTCCCGCTCCTGCCCCTGAGCTACGTACCCCATCATTCCTACTGTGCTGGTTGCGGGGGCAGGACTCGAACCCGCGTGTCCTGGTCCAAAACCAAGCATCCTACCGCTAGATGACCCCGCACTGGTGCCGGTGACAGGAGTCGAACCTGCAATGTCCTGGTTAAGAGCCAGACGCTCTGCCACTTGAGCTACACCGGCGCATGGTTCCGAGGGAAGGAATTGAACCCCCATTGCCTCGTTCAGAGCGAGGTAGCCTACCATTAGCTGACCCCGGAAGGTGGAGCCGGTGACAGGACTTGAACCCGCAACATCCTGCTTACAGGGCAGGCGCTCTACCATTGAGCTACACCGGCGTCTGGTATTCATTGCGCGAGAAGGAGCAGGAACACAAAGATTAGCGCCTCTACGGTAGCCCCGATGATGAGGCCATACCAGAAGTCATGGGGAGAGTCAGTCGCGGGCTCACCATCGGGTAGGTGTAGTGGATGACAGCTAGGGTAGCCACCCTTTTGGATACGGCTTGATGGGCCTGGTGGCGGGAGTGGTGTGCGCATTCTACACCAACCCGCCGCGACGTACTCTGGGGGTGGTGACGGTGGCAGGGCTCGAACCCGCGTCGCGCTGGTTAAAAGCCAGCCGCTCTTCCAACTGAGCTACACCGCCGCAGTGGGGCCCACGACTCTCCCGTAGGATCGTGCCATGTTTCAGACAACGGCGCAGTACGCCCGCATCCGCCCATGGGCCCCGTGGTTCCCTTTGGTGGGAGAGGAGGGATTTGAACCCCCGAACCCCATGACGGGGGCCTGGGCTACAACCAGGTGCCTTTAGCCGCTCGGCCACTCTCCCATTGGCGGAAAGGGTGGGATTCGAACCCACGGGGCAGTTGCCTACCCGGCGCATTAGCGGTGCGCTGCCATAATCCACTCGGCCACCTCTCCCTGTAGCTGAATTGCTACGCTTGGCTACGTCCGTGACGAGATCTGGTCTTGGAGAACTAGGATCACCTCCTTGATATCCCTCAGTATGAGGGACAGTGTCTCAAGCGCGTCCGGCCCCTCGGCGGCCGCGTTAGTATCCCTGTCCGGCCTTGCACCAACCTGCAGGAGATTCTCCCAGACTAGGCTGATGTCCCGCACCACACCACGCAGTTCCCGCGCTTGCTCCAATAGATCCGACACTCGCACCTTAGCTGGCCCGGTTGACTCAGTCATCGCTCTTCCTCCAATGCTCCGACCTGGCGGAGGGCGTCTTGAACCTGGTCAATTGCCTCCTCCATCTCAGCAAAGCAATACATGCACCACGTCCCATGAGCGGGATAGTACGGCGCATTACCGTGAGGGCAAAGTATGGGCTCCCGGGCCGCTGGGTGTGCATTCTTGGACGTCACCCAGATGGTATCTGATATGGTTCCCAGTCGCTGGGCGGCCTCCACCAGCACCCGCTCCCGCTCCTGAGCGGTGGCTGCGGCCTCCTCATAGCCCTCCCACCAGAGTGTGGCAGCTTTGATGGTACAGAAGGGCACTCTGCAATAGTATCTGAAGCTCTCGTTGAGCCGGACGAACGGCTGTGTGGGTTCACCCCGCTTGTGGGTGTGCTGCTCCACGCTCTGGTCGCTCACGGCTCCTCCTCAAACTCTGTGCCTAACCGGTAATCAAGCACTTCATCTGACACCAGGGCACGCTCCGCCCATTCCTCTATCCCGTTCAACTGGTGACGGAGTGTACGCCCGTCAAAGTCAGACCAGTCCATACGCCAACCTCGACCAAGGGCAGTCATCTCCCGTAGAACTATGATGAGCACATCCTTAGCTTCCATCGCTTCTCCTCGTTGGCAGGTGTCACCCCGTACCTGCCCGCCTCCGTGCCTACACTTTCCCTCTGGTAGCCCGTCGTACGACGAGAAACCAACCCACCACTCTCCTCGACACTTCAGCTCTCCCCACACCGCCCGTAACTACTTCCAGGGCGATGCACCACCCGTGCTTGCCAGGCCCAGGACCTCTCACCCTGGGACGACTACCCGTCTGCACCTTTAGCTCCAGCTCTCGGCCCCTCGCTGATTCGAGCACGACCAGGTCATAGGGTTTCGGGTGCTCACGTAGTCGCTTGTTGCGCTCAGCCTCACGTTGCGTCTATCTTCCGCCACCTGGCTCATAACTCATACTGCGGACTACGATCGCCCGGCTCCATTATCACCTCCCTGTAGTTCTTCTTCTCAATACGGCGGGAGTAGTTCGTAGTGCTCTGCGTGACCTCTGCTGGCTGCTAGCTCACAGGTTCCACACAGTCCCTTCTCACCCCCTAAAACGGGGCATAGCCATCCTCCTTCGCAGCCACACGCACAGGAACATGGAATGGGATCATCAGCGGGGTGATGTTGCGCTTGACAGTGCTCGTGTATCCTTTCGAAGATACTCACTGTCACCTCCCTTCATCCTATCCCTGTACCTCGTAGACCTTCCGCCGACAGTAGACCGCAGCCGCTGCTCTCACGAACACGTCTACCCGCCGCGGGCACCGATCACCAGCCACAAGCCGCTGACCATCCGGTCGCTCATAGTTGGGTAGGAAGCGGTGCCCCGCCGCGCACTGTAGGCCCATCGTGCCCCTCCTCTGTAATGCGTTGGTGGAAGTGGACGGACTCGAACCGTCATCGCCTGGGTGCAGGCCAGGAACTCTCCCTTTGAGCTACACCCCCACGCCGTCAGCATACACTATTTCCGTTATTTTGTAACGCTTTGGTGGAGCCGAGGGAGAATCGAACTCCCTGTTCCGGGCTGCCGTGCCAAGGGTTGGTTTGGCACCCGGTCGCCCAAGCGGCCCCATGTGGTGGAAGAGGTGGGAGTCGAACCCACATCGAGTAGGGTTTAAGCCTACCGCGTCTGCCTGTTGCGCCACTCTTCCTAGTGGAAGGGGAGAGAGGATTCGAACCTCCGGCCCGCTGTTTCGAAGACAGCCGCTCTTGTCCGCTGAGCTACTCCCCCATGCAGTATTGGTACGGGAGGCAGGACTCGAACCTGCAGAATGTGAGGTCTAAGCTCACCGCGTATGCCTTTCCGCCACTCCCGTAGTTGGTCAAGGTGGGAGGAATCGAACCTCCGGCCTCATGTTCCCAAAACACGCGCTCTACCCCTGAGCTACACCCTGATCAATCAATTATAGCACTTCAAAGAAACGGTGAAGCCGGCACCACAAGCGTCGCCACAGCGGGTCTGCGAGGCCACGAAACGTTATGTTGCGATAGCTGTTACCTCGCAACTTCCACATGCTCCCATCAAGGACCATGACTTGCTCAAACCCCAAGGGGTACCACGTCGTCTGTACGTGTCGCTTGTCCGGTAACACCCGTGTGTCCCATTCAACCAGCGTTCCCTGCCCCAAGCGGCGTTTCGCCTCTGCCCGGCTTAGGTGCCAAGCATTCACCAGCACGTCAACGGGATGCACCCACGCGACACGGACCGCATCCCCGTGGCATCCTCCAAGGCGTACACCGACTTCGACACGATAGGGCAGTCGGTAATTCGGTGTGGTACCTTTGGCTGTGCTAACCATTGCCGTCTCCTTGCAGATACCGCTAGCAGAAGGTTTGGCGGGAGGAGTAGGATTCGAACCCACGTGGGCGGCTCACACCATCCCAGTCTGTTTTCGAGACAGATGCCATAGTCCGCTCGGCCATCCCCCCGGTCTACTGATGCTAGGCCATGGGGCCCCGCACCGCAAGTTGTTTTGCCGTATACTCTACAGCATCATGACAGAGCAACCGCCCGGCCCACCACCTGCACCGCCCCCGGACACGGACACGGGGACACATGGATCGCGAATGCTGGAATGGTCACCCCTCGTCGTATTCGTTGTAGGGCTGCTTTGCCTGCTCCTGGTCATGCTGGCTACCTAACCGTCCTCCAGTGCTCTGCTCGTACGCTAAGAAGGTAGTCGTTCACCCCCTCCTGGTCGGGCTCTTTCTTCTCCGCATTGTCATGAACCAGCAGTAGAAGTTCCATCAGCCCAAGGGCTGCGTCCACAGTCTCGCCACGGCTCCAATGCCCATCCCGCACCGCCACCAGGTCGTCGTAGACATCCTCGCCGCGCATATCCACCGGCATCACCCCGTCCCGTAGCAACCGTATGCCTTGCGACAACACGCGGAGCCACGCCACCCCGAACTTGCGCCGCCGTTCCTCCGGTAGCTGGTCATCCAACATCTTTTTCCGCTGGTTTTGCGCATACCCCAGGAAGGCGTCGCGTACCCGGACAGTGGACCATACGGCAGGGAACAGCGCCTGGAGTCTTGCACCTTGGACCTTTTCCTGCTCTGTGTTCCACCGGAGGGGCGCGTTGAAGACCTCCAGCACTGTTGGGTTCGACTGCACGGCCAAGTGGAGGAAGTGCCCGATCTCATAAGCCGTGTGGTCACCCTGATCCCCTCCCTCGTTCCAGCGGGAGCCCTTGTAGCGGGAGCCAAGGCTCAGGATCTCGCGCGTGGGGGTGACGTAGACACCACGGTAGTCCCAGTCACTATGCTCGCTGGCAAGGCCATGGGCCTGGCTCCCCACCAGCACCGTGAGTAATGTTTCTTCGCTCATGCCTCTCCTTTCGGTTGATTCCGCGCGCGGAAAGCCGCGCCCTTGCCGTTGTCGTCGACTCTGCCGCGCCCACGCCTGTGCCGGAGCCGTAGCCCCCGCCGCGACCTTGTCCTCGCCGGTGCCCCTGCCCAAGCCGAGCCCATGTTATCGCCCGGGTCCTCGCCGCGCCCGTGCCTTAGACCAAGACCGCGCCTTCGCCGCGCCATTGTCGCCGCCCTTGCCTACGCCGTGCCCCTGTCGCCGCCACTGCCACCGCCGCGCCTTAGCCTTCGCCCTCACCCTTGCCGCGCCCTCGCCGGAGCCGCTGCCTATGCCGCGCCCTCGCCCGAGCCCGGGCCTTTGCCGTGCTGAGGCCGTTGCCGTTGACGACGCCATGGCCGTGCCCGCGCCACTGCCCCTGCCCTTGCTTCCGCCGCGCCGCCGCTCAGGCCGTAGCCCTTGTACTCGCCGCGCCCTGGTTCCTGACATCGCTTTAGCCACGCCGACGCCCAGGCCGTTGCCCGCGCCACGCTGTAGTCCCCGCTATAGCCTCTGCCGCGCCGGTGCTGCCGCCATGGCCCTTGCCAAGCCCTTGTTCCTGCCGCCGCTTCCGCCACGTCGTAGCCCGTGCCCTTGCCTTCGCCACGCTGTAGCCTCGTCCACGTCCGTGCTGTAGCCTATGCCGCGCCCAGGTCTGCGCCGTAGCCCACGCCGTGCCATCGCCATCGCCTGCGCCTTTGCCTTCGCCGCGCCCCTGCCCTCGCCCAAGCCCTCGCCTCTGCCGTGCCGACGCCCGCGACTATGCCACCGCCGCGTCCTCGCCAACGTCAGCGTCCTCGCCGTGCCCCTGCTAATGCCGACGCCCTTGCCCAAGCCGAGCCCGAGCGTAAGCCCCAGCCTTAGCCGTGCCGACGCCCTCGCCCTCGCCGTAGCCGCGTTACTGTTCCTGCCGCCGCCTCTGCCACACCCAGGTCGTTGTTAGTGTCTTTGCCTCGCCTATGCCGGGGTGCTAGTCGCCGTCGCCGCCTATGTTCCGCGCCGCGTCTAGGCCATCGGCTGCCCACCCATCGCCGCAATCATCGCGTCCAAGTCTTTGTATCGGGCGTGCAGCTTCTCCAGGCACTCCGGGCAGGCCACCTCCATGAGGATGGATCGGGTCTCCTGGAGCATGAAGTCCAACAACTGGAAGTCGCGCTCCTCCCTCGTATAGGTGGTCGGTAAGCCCAACGCCAAGCGCTGCATCCGCTGGCCCCGCTCCACCATGCCCTGGAGCTTGTCGCCCTTTGCCACCTCAGCGTCGTCGGCGATGTGCTCGGCCTCCCCCCAATGCTCGCTGTGGTTCCGCCACTGCGTGAGAGCCCGCACAATGAAGCTCTGAGCAGCTTGCCCCTGTATCTCCTGCGCTGCCCGGCGCGCGTTCGCCCGGGCCTCAGTCTGGACTGACAACTCTTGCTGAACCCGCGTCTCCACACGGGCCGCCCACTGCCACCGGGTAGACCAGCCTTTCAGCGTACCGAGGCTCCGCGTCGGTTGATCACCAGTCGCTCGCCGGTAATTCGAAGCAAGCCGCGCCAGGGTCCGGTTGGGGCCCAGCTCATAGTAGTCGTTGAAGGCTACGGTGGACGCCTCCGGCTCCTCGGGTTGCTTGATGTTGCGGGAGGTCTTCTTCGACATCACTCGCCCTCCTGGGCTGCTCGTAGATCTGCATAACCCAACCACTGTCCTACAAACTCTATGCCGCAGGCGTCGCATGAGAGATAATGGCTATCCTGCGAAAAGACTTCATCCAGAAGATGCCATCCCTGCGGGCAAGCCAAATGCTTCCACAGGAACAGCACCACTCTATTGTCGAAGATGAAGGGATATGTTATTCCCTGCCACTCGTCAGCTGCCATCACGCTCCTTCTTCAAGAGGGAACTCATAAACGGCATGACCCACTTCCCGTAACGCACCGTCTCCTCTCCAGCAAGCCGCATCCGCAGAATGGCAGCCGTAAGAATGAGGTGGGCAATAAACCGGCGCACCTTTCCCATTAGTCACGCTCCTCTGAAAAATAGTATCACGGCTGTTGCGAGGGCCGCCAGACCGAGAAGTGAGAATACAGCCAGTATTGCCACCACGCGAACCAGCTCCCAGCCTCTATACACTGCCATCACGCTCCTCTGGTGCTGGTAGAGCGAGGTCGGGTAGCACCCGGTACTTGGCTGCGATAACCCCGTCCATCGCATCCTCCAGCACCTGATCCATGATAGCCCCCATCCGAGCGGCGAAGACCGCTCGTACCTTGGCCTCCATCTCAGGGTCAAGCTCCGGTAGCGACGGTGACCAGTACCTGGCGGTCTTGATCGTGACGTACTCCGCCATCAGCGCCCCCCCGCACCCGGCGGAATTCCCATCTCCCTGAGCGCGCCAGCCGCTGTGTCCAGCATCAGCGCCCACCCAAAGGGCGGGAACTCGACAGCGATTACGAAGTGCCCCTCTACAGGCTCCATGGCCGCAATCTCCTCCAGGGCTTCCGCCCTGCTCGGGGCTGCATAGTCATGGTACTTCTTCTGGAACTCATCGGCAGTCATCGCTCACCTCTTTCCGCGCGCGGAATTCCGCGCTGCCCGTCTCGTCCAGGATGAAGCTGACTACCGTTCCCATATTCCTCCTTCGACTCCCAACTCTTCAAGACGTTCCGGACCACTGGGGCCACCCCAGCCGTCCATAGCCCGCACTCTACCACAGACGGCGTAACGGAAACACCCCCAATCGTTACCCTGGGCCGCTTTCCCCTACGAACCGCCGTAATCACGCTAAATAGCGTAATTACACCCTGTTTGCGCTATTACTTTGTAGTACTACATAGTAATATATAGATAGAAAGAGAAGGAGGACCGAGATGACCAAGCAGCAGAAAACAGAGAAGGAAATCAAAACAGAGAAGGAAATCCTAGAGATGGTGGTGGCCAACACCGACAACCCCGAGATCATAGCGAAGGTTCTCAAAGCCCTGAGCGGAAAGTAGAGGAAACACGCGATGGAAACAGAGCA
>JAUVHW010000278.1 GCA_030593075.1 Ardenticatenales bacterium | reverse complement strand
GTCCGGGCAATGAATGGCAAGACCATCGAGATTCGCAGCACCGACGCCGAGGGGCGGATGCTTCTGGCCGACGCGCTCTGCTTCGCCTCCCGCTTCGAGCCGGCGGCCGTGGTGGACGTGGCGACCTTGACCAGCGCCTGTGTGATAGCCTTGGGGGAAGGGGTGGCGGCCGGCTCCTTCTCCACCGATGACGCGTTGCACCAGCGCTTGATGGCCGCCAGCGAGGCGACCGCCGAGCCTCTCTGGCCCATACCGCTGTTCAAGGAGTACAGGGAGGCGCTCAAGTCCCGCGTGGCCGACGTGCTGCACACCGGCGTACGGTACGGCCAGGACTATGGTGGCGTCGGGATCTCGGTCGCCTTTTTGAAAGAGTTCACCGACTATCCGTGGGCTCATGTCGACATGGCCGGAATGGCGCTCCTCCCCGATGAACCGCGCAACGTCTACACCCCCAAGGGCGCCACCGGTTTCGGGGTGCGCCTGCTGGTAGAGTTCGTCTTGACCTGGTGACGGTCGATGCAGCGCCAAGAGGAGACTGGCAGCAGTGCTCTCCTCGCTGCGCCACAGTAGAGCCGTGAACGATTTGACCGAACAGGCCGCCTCAGCTCTGGCTCGGGCCCGCTCCCTCGCTGTCCTGACCGGTGCCGGGGTAAGCAAGGAGAGCGGCATTCCCACCTTTCGCGAGGCCCAGACGGGGCTCTGGGTCCAGTATGACCCCCAGGAACTGGCGACCCCGCAGGCGTTCCGCCACAATCCCAAGCTGGTGTGGGACTGGTACGAGTATCGCCGGCAGTTGGTGGTGGAGGCCAACCCGAACTCCGGCCACCTGGCGCTGGTAGAACTGGAGCAACTAGTACCGCGAGTGGTGGTGCTTACCCAGAACGTGGACGGATTGCACCAGGCGGCCGGGAGCAGCGACGTGGTGGAACTGCACGGCAACCTCCGCCGATCAAAGTGCTTTGCCAATTGCCGGGGCGATCCCACCCTGATCGACGCCACCGCGCTGCTCAGCGAGAGCAGGCAGGCGTCACCGCCACGCTGTCCCCATTGCGGAGGATACGTTCGACCGGACGTCGTGTGGTTCGGCGAGACGCTGCCCGAAGCGGCACTGAGCCGCGCCTATCAGGCAAGCGAGGAGTGCGACGTCATGCTGATAGTGGGAACCAGCGGCGTGGTACACCCGGCCGCTGCTTTGCCCGCTGTAGCCAAGGGCGCCGGCAAGACGGTCATCGAGGTCAACCCGGAGCCCAGCGGAATAACCTCCTTTGCCGATCTGATCCTACAAGGTCCAGGCGGAGAGGTCCTGCCCCGCCTGGTCGAGAGGGTAAGGCAGGCAAAATGCACTCGTGCCGTTGCTGCAACCCGCAGCACGAGCTAGCGAGAAACCGAAAACCTAGAATCAGGAGAGTGAAGGATGAGGACAGGAGCGATTCTGATTGAGGATCTATACAACGAATTGGAGTTCTGGGTACCCTATTACCGGCTGTTGGAAGCGGGGGTCGAACTGACAATTGTCGGCCCCAAGGCCGGCATCGCCTACCAGAGCAAGCACGGCATCCCGGTCACTTCACAGGCGGCCGCCCGTGACTTGAACGGCACCGAGTTCGACCTGGTCGTCATACCTGGCGGATACGCGCCCGACCGGATGCGGCGCGATACCGGGATGGTCAACCTGGTCCGCGACGCCTACCACGGCGGCAAGCTGATCGCCTTTATCTGTCACGCCGGCTGGCTGGCCATCTCGGCCGGCATCCTGCAGGGCAAGAAGGTGACCGGCTTTTTTGCCATCAAGGATGACCTGGTGAACGCCGGCGCCGAGTACCTGGACCAGCCGGTGGTTCGGGATGGCAACCTGATCTCCTCTCGCACCCCTGACGATCTGCCGGATTTCTGCCGGACGATCGTCTCGGCCCTGGATGAATAGCCGGGGCGGGCTACTCCTGCTCCAGTACGATCTCGCCGCTCCGGCCCCCACTCTTGCGCACCAGGCGCACGTCCGTGATCCGCATCCCGCGGTCGGCCGCCTTGCACATGTCATACACGGTCAGCGCAGCCACGCTGACAGCCGTTAGCGCCTCCATCTCGGCGCCGGTCCTGCCCGTAGAGCGGACCTCGGCCCGGATCTCCACCCCGGCCGGAACTTCTGGCGCCCCTCCCGGCTCCAGTTCGAAATCCACCTGCACGTGGTCGAGCAGCAGACTGTGACACAAGGGGATGAGGCTGGAAGCTTGCTTGGCCCCCATGATGCCCGCCAGCCGGGCCACGGCCAGCGTGTCACCCTTGGGCGCCTCCCCCTCTGCCATGAGGGCCAGGGTCTCCGGCCGCATCAGCACCCGGCCCCGCGCCACCGCGGTGCGCCGGGTCACCGGCTTGTCTCCCACATCCACCATCCGAGCCGAACCCTGTTCGTCAACGTGCGTCAGTCCCACAGTGCAGCCTCCTCCGGCGAATGCCGAGTCGCCCGCCCGAGTCCAGCGTAGATCAAGCAGGCGAGCAGAGCCATTGTAGCCCATCAGGTGGGGGCGTCAAACTGATATGATACAATTGCACCAACGGGAGACCAGCGAGCAACATGACAGAAACCGATACCACTTTTTACGTCCGGTACGCCGAGACAGACACCATGGGCATTGTCCATCACGCAACCTACCCGGTGTGGTTCGAGGAAGGGCGCAGCCACTACTTGCGGGTCAGAGGGGCGGACTATGCACAATTGGAGGCGGCCGGCTATCTACTGGCCGTCAGCGAGCTGCAGGCCCGGTACCTGGCTCCGGCCCGGTATGGGCAGCAGGTGACAATCAGGACCCGGCTGGAATCGCTGCGCAGCCGCTCGCTCTCCATGACCTATGAGGTGCTCGAAGCGAGCAGTGGCGAACTGCTCGCCACTGGCCGGACCAAGCTCATCTGCACTAATCGGGAAGGGCAAGTGGTGCGGATTCTGGAGGAGTGGCGGCGCGTACTCGATCCAGATCGCTTCAGCGGTGAATGATGCGCCCGAGTAGGGGAGTCTGGATGGTTATGGCGTTCTCCGGGCACACCTCCTGGCAGCAATAGCATCGGATGCACCGGCCATAGTCATAGTTCGGCGGCAGTTGCTGGTTGCTATCGCCAAAGTCAATCGCCTTGGGCTTGACCGGACACACCTGTACGCAAGTGCCGCAACAGGTGCAGCTGGCTGGCGCCAATACCGGCCGGGGGACCACCCACTTGCTCATCACCGATGCTAGCTTGCCTCGCTTGCCCGGAGCGATGGCCGGCCGGCGGTTGACGGCGAAATCCGGCACGATGAACTGCTTTAACGGATCGCCCAGGATCTCCACATTGCGAGCGCGACCCAGCCCGTGCTTCTCCCCCCAGGTGATAGTGGGAACCAAGGCTGGATCTAGGTTGATCATCCGGCACGCGGTGGCGTCCAGCGCCACCGGATCGCTGGAAAGGAGTACAGCCGACATCGGCCGGGGATCTCCACTGCGCGGCCCGTTGCCCTCCATGGCTACGATCGCGTCCATAACGTAGAGGCGCGGTTGGAGGAGCCGGTTGAGGTCTACCAACATCTGCGAAAAGTGCTCCACGTCCGGCATCCGGGCGTGCCATTCGGCCTTCAGAAAACCGGGAACGCAGCCCAGTTGGTTCTTGATAGCTCCAGTCATTCGGGTCAACCCGTGCGTCTTGAGCTTGGGCAGCGAGACAATGCCGTCGGCCGCCAGTGCTCCTGCAGCAATTGTGAAGCGCTTTGCCAACCCACCCTCGGGAAAGGACACCCTCACGCCCTTGCTGAAATCAGCCAGGGGGATGTCCAGCTGTGCGGCTGCGCTCGCCAACTCCGCCCTCCACGCCGTCACCCCAGGTGGACCAACAGCCGGCGAGTCCCCAAAGCTCAGACTCGCCCCGGCCGCCCTCAGGTGCCGCGCCACAGCCGTAAAGACAGCCGGATGCGTAGTGACCAGCTTGACCGGAGCGGCCGCGACCAACAGGTTGGGCTTGAGGAGAATCTGCTCCCCCGGCCGGACGAACTTCTTCGCGCCACCCAATAGGTCCAGCCCGCGGCCCACTGCTTCCCAGACCCGCCGCGCTTTATAATCCTCGCAGCGAACCAGAGCCACCCGAGGCGGCATTGTGCTCGAAGGCGTCTCTAGTTCTTTTCCTTCAGTCCTCGCCATAGAATGCTAATCCTACGCCGAAACTGCCCGACTGCCAAGCTTCAGACCTTACCCGCCAGCTCGCCGTTGTGATAGAATCGGGGCCGCTGAAGGCAAACCGATGAGAGCACTAGTCACCGGTGGAACAGGCTTCATAGGGGCCAACCTGGTCGAGGGGCTGACGGTCGCGGGCCGTACCGCCCGCGTCCTGCGCCGCCAGACCTCGCGGCTGGACGCGTTGTCCGGCCTGACCTACGAAGACGCCATTGGAGACATCCTCGACCCGGACAGTCTGCACCGCGCAATGGAGGGATGTGACTGGGTCTTCCACG
>JAUVHW010000046.1 GCA_030593075.1 Ardenticatenales bacterium | reverse complement strand
CCGCCTCCTGCCCCGTCCCTTGACAGGCTTTGTGAAATCCGAGAACTGGGACAACCCTGCACTGCGGTTCCTATTCGAGCTTTGGGGGGCCATTCCGCTGCGAAGGGGTGAACCCGATAGGACCGCCTTTCGGCAGGCAATAGCAGCCCTGGAGCAGGGCAAGATCCTGGCCATAGCGCCCGAGGGAACTCGCAGCGGTCACGGCCGCTTGCAGCGCGGAAAGGCCGGTGTGGTGATGCTGGCCCTGGCGAGCGGCGCTCCGCTGCTGCCCCTGGTTTACTTTGGCGGAGAAAACCTGTGGCCCAATCTGCGCCGACTGCGGCGCACGGATTTTCACATCGTAGTAGGGCAGCCATTCCAGCTACGTGCCGACGGCAGAGTGAGCCGCGAGGTGCGCCAGCAGATGATCGACGAGATCATGTACCAACTAGCGGCGCTGCTGCCTCCTTACAACCGCGGCCACTATGCGGACCTGGCCGCAGCCACCGAAACCTACCTGCGCTTCCCCGACTCCTCCCAGAGCAATCTCCGCCGCGCAGAGACTCCAGCGACGGAGCGTATCCCCAACGAGACCCAGGCGCTGCCCGCTCAGGCCTGAGGCGGCGGGGACACTCAGAATCTCTGACACGCCGTGCTGGCGCAGCAGCTGATCGTGGCTATCCATTCCTGACCCCATTGTGATGACACCTGATGCTGACCGGCCGGCCTGGCGTGAGGCGGTCAAGACGGCCGCCCGCGAGGCGACGCTGGCGGAAGCCAGAAACCGGCGGGGGGTCGAAGAGACCTGCTTCAACTACCGGTGGGAGCACGTGCAGGCGGTGGTGCGGCTGGCGCTCCGGCTGGCCGAGTTGACGGGCGCTGATGGAGAGATCGTCGAAGCGGCCGCCTGGCTGCATGACATCTGCAAGCGGGGCAGGGACGACGACCATGGCGACGAGGGGGCCGTCGCGGCCCGCGAGATTCTGCACTCGACCGACTTTCCGGCTGGCAAGATAGACGCGGTCGCCGATGCCATCGCCAAGCACGTGGGATTGTGGGTCGACGAACCGGTGGAACCCCTGGAAGCGGCCGTGCTCTGGGATGCGGACAAGCTCTCCAAGTTGGGGGCCACGGCCGTGCTGCACCTGGCCGGCCAAAAGATCGAGAACGGCGAGGCGACGACCGAGTACCTACTGGCACGTCTGACCGACCAGCCGTGGCAGCCAGAAGCAGTGCGCAGCTTTCACACCGGCCCGGCGCGGGAGGCGGGGGAGAAACGGCTGGAGGTTTACCGCACCTTCTGGGAACAGCTGGCTCGCGAGCTGCAGGGCAGCGACCTGGGCTAGAAGCCCAGCCGATAACCACAACCTCCGGACTGCACGGTAGAAGCATTCCCCGGTTGACAAACCTAGGGAGAGTGCATATACTGATTATGCACTGTCGTGAGGGCGGACCGCCGTCCCGAGCTAGTCAATCCCCGGCGCAGCCGTCCCATTGGGTCCCGAAACGAGGAGAGTCGAACCATGGCTGTGATGCCGGCTGACAAACCCTGGCGAAAGCTGTATGACGAAGGTGTGCCGCGCTCCCTGGACTATCCTCCGGTACCGGCCCACGCCTTTGTCGAGTCCAACGCGCGGGATTTCCCTGACAGACCCGCTCTGATATTCAAGGGGCATGTCGTCAACTATCGCGAGTTCAACGAATTGACGGATCGCATGGCGGCCGGGCTGGCAGCCATGGGGGTCAAGAAGGGAGACAAGGTTGGCCTGGTGATACCCAACTCGCCCCAGTTCGTGATCGCCTTCTATGGTATCCTGAAAGCGGGCGGCGTCGTGGTCTCCAACAACTCTATCTACACCGCCCGGGAACTGGCCTACCAATTGGGCGATTCCGAGGCTGAGATCTGCATAGTGACCAGCAACTTTTATCACAAGGTCAAAGAGGCTCAACCCCAGACCAAGGTGAGCCAGGTGATCGTGAGCCACATAAAGGATTTCATGCCGGGCACGATCAGGACGCTCTTCCCGCTGCTGGCCCTCATCAAAGCAGACCTGAAGGAGCACCAGGTCAAGCTGCGCGGCGGCGACACCTGGATGCTGGACTTGCTGGACCGCCACTCGCCTTCGCAGCGGCCCGAGCTAGAGTTAGGCCCGGACGACGTAGCCATGTTCAACTATACCGGGGGTACTACCGGGGTCTCCAAGGGAGCGGTCAACACCCACAGAGCGCTGGTGGTCAATAGCTTGCAGATCAAAGCCTGGATGCCCGACACCCGCATGGGGCAAGAAGTGGTGCTGCTCGCGATTCCTCTCTTTCACGTCTACGGGATGGTGGCAGCAATGGGCTTTGGGATCGCGTCGGCCGCCGCGATGGTGCTGATCCCCAATCCCCGCGACATGGACGACGTACTGGACAACATTGCCAAGTACCGGCCGACCGTCTACCCCGGCGTGCCCGCCATGTACAACGCCATCAACGTCCATCCCCGGGTACAGTCTGGCGAAGTGGACGTGACCAGCATTCGGGCCTGCATCAGCGGCTCAGCCCCACTGATGAAGGAGACCAAGGAGACCTTTGAGCAGCTCACGGGAGCCAGCTTGCGCGAGGGATATGGCTTGAGCGAGGCGCCCACAGCCAGCCACTGCAATCCGCTCAAAGGAGAGAACCGCACCGGCTCGATAGGGCTTCCTCTGCCGGACGTGGAGTGCCGGATTGTGAGCCTGGAGGACGGCGTCACCGACCTACCGGCCGGCGAGGTGGGCGAGCTGGTCATCCGGTCGCCCAATCTGATGAAGGGGTATTGGAAGATGCCCACGGAGACAGCCAACGCGCTTCGCGACGGCTGGCTGTTCACCGGGGACATTGCCAGCATGGATGAGGACGGCTACTTTAGAATCGTCGATCGCAAGAAGGAGCTGATAAAGCCGAGCGGCTTCCAGGTTTGGCCGCGCGAAGTGGAAGAGGTGCTGACCCAGCACCCCAAGATTCTAGAGGCGGGCGTAGCGGGGATTCCTGACGAGCGGCGAGGCGAGACGGTAAAGGCCTGGGTGGTGCTCCACGAAGGAGAAACGGCTACGGTGGAGGAGATCCGCGAGTTCTGCAAGCAGTATCTGGCGGCGTTCAAGCTCCCAACCCAGGTTGAGTTTCGGAAGGCGTTGCCCAAGACGCTGGTGGGCAAGGTGCTGCGGCGCGAGCTGCAGCGCCAGGAGGCAGAGAAGAAGCGCCAAGGCTGACACGCATGAGCCCATCCCCCGACGACCGCACCTACCGTGGCAGCACGGCCGGCCGGGTCTCTGGGACAATCATGCTTCGACTGGGAGCAGTGCGGCGAGGGTACGTCAGACCAGCCAGTCCAGCAGACCGGTCAGTTGGCGGATGACCCTGCACTCTGCTTCGGGGAATATACCTGCGGGATCGATCAACACCGGTGTGACCCCGGCCTCGCGGGCGCACACCACGTCTGCATAGTAATTGTCCCCCACATAGACGGTGCTCTCTGGTTCGCTGCTCACCCGCAGCATGGCCTCCCGGAGAATCCCAGGGTCCGGCTTCCAGACGTCTATCTCGCCGGCCGCCAGAGTCAGCGCAAACATCTCCTCCAGCCCCAGATCAGCCAACACCTGGTCCAGCGGATTTCGCCGGTTGGAGACCAGCCCTATCGTATAGCCGGCCGCCTTGAGGCCGGTTAGCGTCTCGCAGGCCCCGTAGTTGAGCCGCGCCTCAGGGGCATAGTCTGCGAACTGCTGGGTGATCGCCATCGCGTGACCGTCGTCCGCCTGGTCCGCGCCAACCGCCTCCAGGAGCCGTCGCGTGTATCGGGTCCAGAGGGCTTGCTCGTCGTCCAGGGATAGATCCTCAAGAAGGGCGGGACTCTGCGCCCAGTACCAGTGGTTCCAGCGGGTGCCCGCCCTGACAGCTCTCTCGTCAACGGAGATGCCCAGGCGGCGCGCGTACTCAGCAAACATCTCCATTCCACTGGGGACGCTGATCTTGAGGGTGCCGTCGAGATCAAAGAGGATAGCCTGGTACATCAGCGGCCGGCGACTACCATTCCATCAACCCGCACGGTCGGCGCGCCAAAGGCGCCCACAAAGGGCACGAAGCGCAGGTCACTGCCGACGGCGACGACGTTCTGGAGGATCTCGGGCAAGGTCGAACTCACGGTCACCCCGCTGACCGGTCTGGTGAGTACTCCGTTTTCAATCCAGAGCCCGCTGGCTCCCACCGAGAAATCGCCACTGACCGGGTTGATCCCACCTACGTTCATGATGTTCGTCACGTAAAAGCCGGTCTCTACTTGCGAGACGATGTCCTCGGGCGCGTCAGGGCCTGGCTGCAGGCAAAAGTTGCTGGGTCCGAGCTTAGGCAGGCTGCGATGTGATTCACGCCTGGCGTTGCCGGTCGAGCGAGCGTCCTCCTTACGCGCGGTGTAGGTGTCGTGCAGCACTGCCTGCAGGATTCCCTCATCGATCAGCCTAGTTACCGCGGTCGGCACACCTTCGCCGTCAAAAGGGGCAGACGCAATGCCGCGCTTGAGCCGGCCGTTATCCAGCAGGCATACCTTGTCGCTGGCTACCACCTGGCCCATCCTGTCCAGAAGGAACGACCGGGACCGCTGCATGGCTTCGGCCGTCAACGCCTGGGCCAACCAGCCAACCAGTTCGGCCGCCCCGACCGGGTCAAAGACGACCGTCGCCTGCTGGGTGTCCACTGGCTTGCCGCCCAGGATCTCAACCGCCTTGCGGCCGGCCTCGGCGCCAATAGCTGAGGGGTCGATCTCACTGAGAAACGGAGACGCTCCAAACCCCCAACCCATGGTCTGGCCTTCCGTGTCCCGCCCTACTGCGCGCAAGTATCCAACAACGACCGACCGGCCGAACTCGCCGGCAAAGCCGCGCGAGTTGACCAGGAAGATGTGCTCCACCTTGTCAGAGTAGACGCAGCGATCGGCAGCCGCGATCCGTTGATCATAATCGAGCGCAGCCTGCTCCATAGCCTTGGTTAACGCGACCTTGGCATCGACGGGCGTCGACTCTACAGTGGGGTCGTAGATCTCGAGGTCATCCTCCGGAACGGATTGTGGTTCCGGCAGGCCGCGATAGGTGTCGGCGTCCGCCGCCTGAGCCAGTTCCAGGGCGGCCGTCCAGGTCGCATCCAGGTCATCGAAATCCGAGGTGTATGCGTACCCCACCCGCCCACCATCGATCACTCGCAGGCCCAGCCCCTTGCTGCCCGCCTGAGAGAGCTGCTGGACCGATCCCTGGCTCACCCGGATCTCACACTCGATGCCCACATTGATGAAAGCTTCCGCCTCTACACCGGCCGCAGGCCCTCGATGGGCCATTTCCTTGGCAAGCTGCAGGTAGTCCACGTGTTTCCTCCCGTCCAGTCTACTGCCCCGTCCGATTGCCGGCCGGCTGGTCTGTGCCTCCCACCGTCAACCGGGGGATCCGAATCGTGGGCTGGCCCACGCTGACCCGCGCGCTCTGTCCCTTGCCGCACGTTCCCCTCCCCCTGTCCAGTGCCAGGTCGCTACCCACCATGTCGAGCTCCTTCAACACCATCGGGCCATTGCCAATCAGCGTTGCCCCCCGAATTGGCGCGGTAAGTTTTCCGTCCTCAATCAAGTACCCTTCAGTAACGCTAAAGACGAAATCCCCTTTGGCGATGTCCGCCCCCCCACCGCCCAGCCGCTTGACGAAAACTCCCTTCTTCACCGAGCGCACTATCTCCTCCGGGTCGTGGTGACCGGCGTCGATGTAGGTGTTGGTCATCCGGGGCATGGGCAAGTGGCGGAAGGTCTCGCGCCGGCCGTTGCCGGTGGAGAGTTGGTTGCCGCGCCGCGCCTCCGCCAGGTCCCACATATACTCTTTCAGGACCCCCTCCTCAATCAGCACCGTCTTGCTCGAGGGTGTCCCGTCGTCGTCGAAGCGGATGGTGCCCCGCCGGCCGGCTATGGTACCATCGTCCACCGCGGTCACCAGGGGTGATGCCACCTGCTGGCCCAGCAGTCCGGCGTAGGCCGAGGTGCCCTTGGTCACAAAATCGGCCTCCAGCGCGTGCCCGCAAGCCTCGTGGAACAGCACTCCGCCCCAGCCGTTGGTTATGACCACCGGCATCTCACCGGCCGGCGCCGGCCGGCTGTCCAGCATCTTCACCGCGCTCTCAGCCACCCCGGTGGCCAGCGCGAACGGGTCCTGGTCGTCGAACAGCTCCAGGCCCATCTGCCCGCCAATCCCATCTCTGACCGGTTGCACCAACTCGCCCTGCTTGGCGATAGCGACCAGCATCAGCTCGATGATGTTGCGTTCGTCCTCGGCGTGTATCCCCTCCGAGTTCCAGAGCCATACGCGACGGTTCAGGTGCCGCATGACTACCGTTGCCTGCGCAATGCGGCTGTCGTAGCCACGGATGGTAGCATCGAGATCGTGCAGCATCTCTGCCTTTTGGGCTATGGGCATGCTGTCAAACGGCTTCTGGTAGCCCAGGTCTAGCGGGTGCTCCTGTTGGGAGAAGTCGAGTACTTGGCCACTACCAGAAGCCTTGGCGGCCGCGGCCGCGGCCCGCGCTGCCTGCAGTAGGCTCTCCTCGCTCAAATCATCAGTGTAGGCATAGGCGGCGGTGTCGCCGTAGAACACCCGAACTCCCGCGCCCCGGTCTCCGCCTCGGGTGGCGTCCTCTAGCTTCTGGTCGTCGAGCATTAGCCGCAGCGTCGCGCGGTCCTCTACATACAGCTCGGCTAGCTCTCCCCCATTGCCGAGCCCCGCTTGGATGACCTTCTTGGCCGTTTCCTCAGAAACCATGGCTTACCTCCGATCCGGTCGTGGTATTGTATGTAAAGTCGGCACATGGGCAAATGAACCGCCCGGTCCCCCGCAGCTTGGCAGACTAGGGGATTGTGGTATGGTTACCCTGGACTATCCTGAGCCTGGAGGTGTGCCGTGCAGCGAACATCGTTCGACGCAAGACTGGTGGCGATTACGGCCGTGATGACGGCGGTGGCTTTTGTGCTCACGCGATTGGTCCAGATTCCCACTCCGGCCAGGGGTTTCGTGCATCTGGGCGATGCGGCCATTTTCTTCGCTGCTTTTGCGTTCGGGCCCTGGGTGGGAGCGGTCGCTGGCGGCCTGGGGACCGCTCTGGCCGACATCACCAGCGGGTACGCCCAGTGGGCGCTCGCTTCGCTCCTGGTGCACGGATGCCAGGGATGGCTGGTCGGCGCGCTGGCGCAACGCCGGGCCGAGTGGCGTCGGATGCTGATTGCCGTTGGCGCAGGCGTTGCAGTCGTTGTGGTTGGCTATTTCATCGCCGGCATAATCCTGGTGGGCCTGGGTGCGGCCGCTTCTGAGATTCCGGCCAATATCGTTCAGGCCCTCACCGGTGGAGTGGTGGGCGCTCCCCTCTACCTCGCCGTTCGCCGCGCCTACCCGCCGCTGGCGCGGCCGTAGAAGCCCGGCCGAGAAGCGTCATGTCACGATTGCATCTCGTACTGCTACCCTCGAATCAGCCCGGTCCGGCTTCTGCTAGGCCTGGCCCGCGTTGCGCTAGAGCGGCACTGCGCCTGTGACGGCAGCTTGGCTGGGTTTCGGGCGAGGCCCGTAGCCCCAAGCGCTTCTGCTCACGTCAGCAGCCTCGCCCCCGAATTGATGGACCAAGTCTGGGCGGTTCGCGCTGAGGAGTTCCATTTCTCCTATCCTCCCCTGGCTCCGACTATACCTACCTCGCCGGTCCTGGCAGGCCTCACTCTGGGAGTCGAGGCCGGCCGGTGCCTGGCAGTGATGGGGGCCAACGGAGCAGGCAAGACCACTCTCTGCCGCCTGGTGACGGCGCTGGCCCCACAGCACACGGGCGGCGAACTGAGCGGCCGGCTCACAGTACTAGGCCACGATGCTAGCCAGGTTGAACCGGCAGCGCTCGCCGGCCGGGTTGGGGTCACCTTCCAGGAGGTGGAACACCAGCTGTTCAACGCGACGGTGGAGGCAGAGGTCGCCTGGGGGCTGGAGGCGCTAGGCCTGCCGCCCGACGCGATGGCTGAGCGCATCCAATGGGCATTGGGGGTGGTGGGTCTGGACGTCGATCTCTCGCGTTCTCCCGCGTCCCTCTCGGGCGGGCAGCAGCGCCGGCTGGCCCTGGCGGTGGCGCTGGCCTCCCGGCCGGAGTTGCTGGTGCTGGACGAGCCGGTAGGCGGGTTGGACCCGGCCGGCACCCGCGAGGTGCTGGATGCCTTGGCCAAGTTGCGGCAGGAGACTCGCGCCGCCATCCTGATGACCGAAAGCAATCCCGAGGCCGTGCTGGCGCTGGCGGACCAGGTGGCTGTCCTGGCGGACGGCCGGGTGGCAGTGGATGGGCCGCCGGATTCGGTCTTTGCCAGGGCAGACATGCTGGGACAACTGGGTGTAGCGGTCCCTCAGCTGGCACGACTGGCGGCCGGGCTGAACGCCAAACTAGGAACTGGTTTCTCTTTTCTGACTCTGGACGCCGCCGAGCAAGCCCTGGTGAATTTCCACCCCCAAGGTTCCGCCCCACCGGTCAGCCGCCGGCAAGCAGAAGACGCTATGCAGGTGGGCGGCTCTGGCCCGCCCGCGCTCTCCTTCAAAAAGGTCGCGTTCAGCTATCCGGGCGGACCGCCGGTGCTACACGAGATCGAGCTGAGCATGCCGGCCGGCCAGTTTGTGGCGCTGATTGGAGCCAACGGCTCGGGCAAGACCACGCTAGCCAAGCATACCATCGGCCTGCTGCGGCCGGAGGCCGGAGCAGTGTGGGTGAACGGAGAAGACGCGGCCGGCCTGTCAGTCGGGCAATTGGCGCAGCAGGTAGGCTTTTTGTTCCAGCAGCCGGAACGGCAGATCTTTGCCTCCACGGTATGGGAGGAGTTGGCCTTCGGTCCGCGCAACCTGGGGCTGGAAGCGGCCGTGGTTGAAGAGCGGGTCTCCTCTTCTCTCGCCTACTTTGGCCTCACAGAGCTGGCAGACACTCCGCCGGCCGTCCTGAGCTACGCGCTGCGCCGCCTGGTGACCCTGGCTTCCCTGGCTGCCATGGAACCAGCTATCCTGGTTCTCGACGAGCCGACGGTAGGGCTGGACGCGCACGGCTGGGCGGTCACGCTGGACTGGGTCAAGGAGCTACACGCTGACGGCCGGACGGCGCTGCTGGTGACGCACGACATGCGGGCCGCCGTGCGGGCGGAACGCGCCATAGTGCTGACCGACGGCCGGATCATCGCCGATGCCCCTCCGGCCGAGATCTTTCGCCAGCCAGAGTTGCTGGCCCGCGCTGCGCTGGAGTCGCCCCCCGTGGCTGCACTGGCGCAGCGACTGGGGCTGCCTGCCGAGGTGTTGGACGTGGAGACAGCGCTGGCGGCACTGAACTGAAGTTCGGCTGCCGGCGCGCCGCCTAGGTTCTCTTTTCTAGGTAGACGACGGCCGAATGCCCGCCCTCTGCCGCAAGACGAATGGTGCGCCGGTAGGCAAACCCAAGCCGTTCATAGAGAGACAGCGCCCGGCGGTTGCCCGAGTCGGCACCGATCTCCACGGCCGGTATTCCTAGCCTGCGCGCCTCCCCCAGCAACCGTTCGACGAGCGCTCGGCCTATCCCCCGCCCCCGGAAACGCGGAAGGACGGCTAAATCGGCTATCTCGGCGCCCCGGCGCCAGCTCACCAGTCGCGCAGAGCCGACGATTTCGCCTCCCCATTCCGCAACCAGCCACAACCCGCACCCAGCTTTCATCTGCGCCAGTGACTCCGCCAGAGCGCGTTCGGTGTCTTCCAGTGCGCGGCTCGGGTGGCGGGTCTGGTTCAAGGCCCGCCCGTCACCCAGGCGAGCCGGCCGTAGACGCAGTCCAGCGAGTTTGGCATCCATCGGACAACAGAAAGGCGGCCGCGGCTACGGTCCCCAGGAGAGCCTCTCCGAGGTCCAGTTGTGGTGTTGGGTTCCCAGGTCTATGATCTTGCGCTGCTCGCTGCCGTCGGCGCGCATCAGGTAGATTCCCCAGCTTCCGTCGCGGTTGGAGATAAATGCCAGGCCGCTGCCATCCGGCGCCCAGGCCGGCAGCGCGTCCACGGAGGGGCTGTCGGTGAGCAAGGACACCCCTCCAAAGACGTTCACGTTGTAGACATCCCAGTCCCCGTCATAGGTGGACATGTAGGCCAGGTTCATTCCGTCACTGGACCACGACATCGGCACGTCCAGCAGGCTTCCGGTGAGTTGGGTCGGTGGCTGGCCATCGTCGGGGTTCTCAACAAAGATGCCGCACGCGTCGCCGGCCGGGCCGCACCCACTGTAGGCAATGTGTCCGCCTGGCCCCCAGATAGGATACTGCCCTCGAGCGACGAACTGGGGCGTGGTGCTGCCGTCCAGGGGCTCCGCGTAGATCTGCCATTCACTAGAGTAGGCCTGGGTGGACTAGGCAATCCGGGCGCCGTCGGGCGAGAAGGAGGGATAGGCGGCCGAGAAGCCAAGAACATAGCCAGCAGACCCGCCATCGGCCGGCATAGTAAGCAGGCCATCTTCGCCCCAGGACTTGAAGATGAGCGCACCGCCATCCCAGCGCCAGGAAGGCTGGCCGACGTGGCTGTAGTAGCGCACTGCTACCGGCGCGGCCGCGTTGACCACCATCAGGTCATAGAGGCCATTGATGGGATTAAAGACGGTGTAGGCCAGCTTGCCGGTCGCTAGGCCGGCAATCAGCCCACCGGGGACGGTATCCGTTATGATGCTTGGCACGGGGGTAGGGGTAGCTGAGGTGCACTGCAGTGCGGCTTCGGACCGCCTTTCCTCCACCTCTGCATCGTACATCAGACGCACCGCTTCGGCGTACTGCTCGGCGGCCGGGCACCATTCCTCCACCTCTGCCCAGATATCGCCGTAGGTGACGTGGGCCTCGATCAGCCGGGCAAAGACGTCCCGGTAGCCGATCGTTCCATAGGTGAGCGGTTCCAGCTCCTGGATGGCCTGGCCCCAGTCCACTCCCCAGTAGCTCAACGCGCGCAGGTAGCGAACCGCCTTGTCTCGCTCTTCAACCGCATTGGTGGGCAGCGGCCGCAGCTTCTCCGCCTCGTCCAGATAGAAAAGTGCCTCTCCCAGCTGATCGGAATACAGCAAGTCCATCCCACAGTTGAGATAGGCGTCGTACAGCATCTGCCTCACTTCCTCCGGCCGGTGGTAGCGGTCCAGGACCTGCACATAGCGCAGCTTGGAGATGGCCAGCTCCCAATCCTCTTGCTGGTAGGCCGCCTGAGCCTCGTCAAGAGCATCCTGAGGGGACATGGTCGGTGTTGGAGTCCCCGTGGGCGAAGGGGAAGGAGTGGCCGACGGCGTGGGGCTGACGGCGATCGCCCGGTAGGTGGCAGCCAGGCCCGGAAAGCCCGGCGTCTGGGTCAGCACGTAGGCCAAGCGCTGGGCCGCCAGTCTCCGGTTCCCGGCTGATATGTCGGTGGCTGCCCGCTGGAGCTGAACACTGATTTCAGCACTGATTCCTGCCGCGCGGGTGGATTCGGCCGACTGCTGGGCGCCACGGATCGCCAGACCCGCCACCAGCGCATAGACAAGCAGGACTATGAGCAAAGCTGTCAGCGCCAGCAGGGATGCCTCGAGCAGCCCCAGCCGCACCTCCCTGCGCCAGGGCGCGGTGGGCGTGTCCTCGGGCGACTCGCCGCAGGAGGGGCAGGTCACGTGGCTCGGCTCTGTGAGGGCCTCGCCACAAGAAGGGCATACAGACTGACGGGCTTTAGGTTCGGAATCCATAGTGAGGCGATGATTATAGCGCGCAAGGGAGCATATCGGCAAATGCCGACCCGGGCGCTTGGTGACCGGGCAGCAGCCGGGTCCCCAAGCGTTGGCATTTGTCAATCTACCGGTTTGCTGTATCCTAGGGGTGCCATGAGAAGCGCCACTACAATCCAGGCGAGTCTGCTAACGGATGTCGGCCGTGCCCGCACGCGCAACCAGGACACCTTGCGGGTTTGTGAGCCAAATGACCGTTCTACGCTCTCCCGGTCTGGCCGGCTGTACATCGTAGCCGACGGAGCGGGCGGCGTGGGCGGAGCCATGGCGGGCAGGGTCGCGAGTCGTTACGCAGCGGCCAAAGTCCAGGAGCTCTACTACCGTTCCACGAGGGGCAGCGTAGGAGACCGGCTGCGGGCCGCGATAGAGCAGACCAGCGATGAGTTTCGCCAGCACCTGGAACGTCCGGGGCGAATGAAACAGATGGCGACCACGCTGGTGGCGGCCGGCGTCCGCGGCAATCATCTGACGATCGCGAACGTGGGGGACAGCCGCGCGTACCTGGCGCGAGGGGACACGATCCAGCAGGTCACTGAGGATCACAGCCTGGTTGCCGGGCTCCTGGCGGATGGCGTCATCACGCCCGAGGAGGCGGCCGAGCACCCGCAACGCAACGTCCTCTTGTCCAGCCTGGGCAGCGCCCCGGACGAGCCGCGGGTTGACATCTACACTCGTAGGCTTCAGCCCGGCGACGCGGTCCTCTTGTGCACGGACGGGCTCACGCGCTATACCAGTGATGATCAGTTGCTGGCGCTCCTCAGCGAGGAGCCCGAGGACCAGGCCGCACAGCGCTTGATAGACTTTGCCAACGCGGCCGGTGGATTGGACAACGTCACGGTCGCTGTGCTCCGGGCCACGCGTGCTTCGCGGGCACGGTGGCGCTGGCGGCTGCTGATCGGCGCGCTGCTGGTAGTGATCAGCGGGTTCCTGGGGCTGGCCTTGGCGGCGCTGGGACTGATAGATGTCGCTAGATGAAGACCCTGCGCATCATCCCACTGGGGGGGCTGGGCGAAGTCGGCAAGAACATGATGGTGATGGAGTATGGGGAAAACGCCATCATCATCGACGCCGGCCTCATGTTTCCAGAGAGCGACATGCTCGGAGTGGACTTTATCATCCCCGACTGGAAATACCTCCGGGACAAGTTCGATACCGTCCGGGCAATCATCATCACGCACGGTCACGAGGATCACATCGGCGCGTTGGGGCACCTGATGCAAGAGCTGAAGGCCCCCATCTACGCCACTCCCCTGACCCAAGGACTGATCACCTCCAAGCTGCGGTCCAAAAAGGCGGCCGGCGAGATAGAGTTCCGAACTATCAAGCCACGGGAAAAGCTCCAGGTCGGCCCATTTGGTATAGAGCCGTTCCACGTCTGCCACAGCATCCCCGATGGGGTCGGACTAGGAATCACAACACCGGTAGGGCTGGTGGTGCACTCGGGCGATTTCAAGTTCGACCACACACCGGTGAGCGGACAGCCGCCCGACTTTGCTCAACTGGCCAAGTTCGCCGGCCGGGGCGTTCTGGTGTTGCTAGCTGACAGCACAAACTCGGACAAGCCCGGCTGGACTCGGTCAGAGGCAGTGATAGACGGCGCCCTGGACCAGGTGTTTCGCCAGGCGCCCGGCCGGGTGATGGTGGCCTCTTTTGCCTCCCTCATTTCGCGCATCCAGCAGGTTATCAACGCCGCCCAGCGCAACGGCCGCAAGGTGGCACTGGTCGGCCGCACCATGGTCGACAATGCGCGAATCGCTGAGCAGTTAGGCTACCTGACCTATCCCGGCGAGTTGCGGATCACGGTCAACGACGCGAACCGCCTGCCTCCACGGGAGGTGGTGGTAATGACAACCGGCACCCAGGGAGAGCCGCTGGCGGGGCTGGGGCGGCTGGCCGTCAACCGACACCGTTCGCTGTCTATCCGCAAGGACGACACGGTCGTGATCTCTGCGCACCCCATCCCCGGAAACGAGGAGATGGTCTTTCGGACCATCAACTATCTCTTTCAGCGCGGGGCCAACGTCATCTACGATGCGATCGCCCCGGTCCACGTTTCGGGGCACGCCAGTCGCGAGGAGCAAAAGCTGCTGATCAACCTGCTGCGGCCCAAGTTCTTTGTTCCCATCCACGGAGAGCTGCGCCACCTCAAGCTCCACAGCCAGCTAGCTCAGGAGCTGGGGATTCCGGCCGAGAACATCGCTGTCGTAGAAAACGGATACACCCTCAGCTTTGACCAGAAAGGAATGACGGTGGGGCGGCGGGTTCCGGGCCGCTATGTCTTTGTGGATGGGGCGGTGGCGGGCGACATTGGCCCGTCAGTACTCAAGGACCGGGAAACCCTGAGCAAGGACGGGTTTGTCCTGGTAGTGGTCCCGGTGGACAACTATGGCCGAATTGCATCACCTCCGGAGCTGATCTCGCGCGGGTTCATCTTCCTGAAGGACGCTGACTGGCTTGTCGAAGCCGCTCAGGAGGTGGTGACTCGGGTAGTGAACCGAGATGACCTCGCGGGCGCTGGCGAGATCCGCGGGGCGGTGGTCAGCGAGTTGAGCAAGTTCCTCTATGCGGAGACCCGCCGCCGGCCGATGGTGTTCGCCGTCGTCACGCGGGCCTTTCCGACCCACTGACCGTCCGGTCCTCCTCAGGAGGGACTCGGAGCAGCCAACAGACCCGCCAGGTATCGGCCCAGGACATGCTCTATCAACCGGCGCCGGTCCAACTCGGGTCGGCTGAGAAGGGTGGAGATCAGCCCGTGAACCACTGCCCAGCTCCCCTGGGCGACGAGGTCTTGATCGGATCCTGGAAAGCGCCCGGCGTCAACACAGAGTCCGGCCTGGTGGCGCAGGACGTTGAACGCCTCGCCCCCTAGCTCTCGCCCTGCCCACTCGGATACCGCCAGGGAGGGGCGCACCATGAAAAGCAACCGGTAGTGTTCCGGGTGCTCCAGCCCAAAAGCCACGCAAGCCCTCATCGCCTGGTAGAGGCCCACCACCGGGTCCCGGTCCGATACCGACAGCGCAACGGCCCGGCTCAACTGGCGGAAGGTATCGCGTAGCAGGGTCTGGAACAGCTCATCCTTGTCCTTGAAATAGAGGTAGATAGTGGTAGCCGAGTAGTTGATTCCCTTGGCGATCTTGCGCATGGACACTGCGTCGTAGCTGCCGGCCGTGGTAAAGAGCCGCTCCGCAGTGTCCAGGATCAACCGGCGCAGTTCTTCCTTGTGCTGTTCCCGGTGTGCTGATATACTCATGATGGCCCTGCCTGCTGGGTCTAGTTAACGGCGTTAAGCATTAGTATAGCGCACATTGCACGTATGTCAACCATCAGTGTGAGCGCATTGGAAAAGGGCCTACCGCGGGCGCACGGAAAAAACGGGCTTCGGGTGCAGGCCGTCTTGTGACCAAACTCATCGTTCAGATTCCCTGCTACAACGAGGCCGACACGCTGCCGGCCGTGCTGGCCGATGTGCCCACTGCCATCCCCGGAGTGGACTGCATCGAGACCCTGGTGGTGGATGACGGCAGCACCGACGGCACCGGTGCAGTCGCAGCGGAGCTGGGCGCTACCTACGTTATCAGCCACACCGGCAACAAGGGGCTGGCCCGCAGCTTCCAGACGGGGATGGATGCCTGTTTGCGGCTGGGCGCGGACGTCATCGTCAACACTGACGGGGACAATCAGTATCCCAGCAGCCTGATACCCGATCTGGTGGCTCCTATACTGCGCCGGGAAGCGGACCTGGTCATCGGAGACCGGCAGACCGGCACAATTCGGCATTTCTCGCCCCTCAAGAAGCTTCTACAGCGCTGGGGAAGCTGGGTCGTGCGCCGGGCCAGCGGCACCCACGTTCCTGATGCGCCGAGTGGCTTTCGCGCCTACAGCCGGGAGGCCGCCCTGCGGTTGAACGTCCTGACCAACTATACCTACACACTGGAGACCATCATCCAGGCGGGCAAGAAGGGTCTCCAGGTCACATCGGTTCCCATCACCATCAACCCCCAGGCGCGCCGGTCCCGACTCATCGACAGCAATTGGGGGTACGTCAAGCGGTCGGCCGCCACCATAGTCCGCCTCTACGCCTTCTATGAGCCGCTGCGCACCTTCTTCTACCTGAGCCTACCCTTCTTTGTTGCGGGGCTGGTGCTGCTGGCCCGCTTTGCCTACTTTTACCTGGTGGGTGATCGGGGCATCGGCCGGCACATGCAGTCGCTTACGGTCGGCGGAACCGCCGTGGTCATTGGAGTACTCATCGCGGTCCTCGGCGTTCTGGCCGACCTGAGCGCCACAAATCGGCGGCTGACCGAGGAGATGTTGTACCACCTCAAACGAGCAGAAACCCAGGGCGAGAACTGTCCGGAGGGCACGGGGGCGCAACAACACTAGGCAGAGCGCCCGCACAGTGGCCTTGCAGTAGAGACCTGGAGCGGGTTCAAGCTTCATAAGGAGCATTCGACTGGACACCCGGAAATCAATCACGCAGAGCTTTTCCGCGTGCCCTCTGTGCGGCCACTTTCTCGCCAGTCTATTGGCAGCGCTGGGCGACAAAGTCCTAGAGAGCGCGCTGGAGAGGGAAAAGGGGCCCTGGTTGCACTTTGAATGGCAGCCGCGCATCGAGAGGATGCTGGCCACGTATTACGACTGGAATTTGGGCCCGGACACCGAGAGCTATGGCGGCCGGTGTCCCTCTTGTCTGCGCCGGATTCTCCTCCAGCGCAGCGAAGAGAGCACCAGCCTGAAGATAGAGCGCCGGCCAGGCTCTCGCGCTTGACGCGCTGGCCGGGCTAGGAGCCAGTTCGCGGCGCCCCAGCCCGCTGGCGCACAATCTCAAAGAGCAGCACCGCGGCGGCCGCGCCCGCGTTGAGGGACTCGGCCCCGCCGGGCATGGGTATGTGCACGCGCCCGGCCGCCAGTTGGGCGGCGCGATGCCCCGCCCCGGAGGCCTCCCCTCCCACGATCAGCGCGACCGGCCGGCTCCAGTCGACCTGGTCGTAGGGCGTTCCGTCACCGGCCGAGGCCAGCCAGGCATCCAGCCCGGCCAGGCGCGACTCGGCCTCGCCCCACCCCACTTGCAGCAGGGGCAGCTGAAAATGAGCCCCCATTGCACCCCGCACCACCTTGGGGTTGAAAGCATCGACGTTGCCGGGCGGCAAGAGGACCAGATGGACACCAGCGGCCGCGGCGGTGCGCAGGATGGTCCCCAGGTTGCCAGGGATGCGCAGCCGGTCAACCACCAGCACCAGGGTGGGAGCAGCCGGCGCGGGTAGATCCGGAAAGGGGAAGACTGCCAGCACTCCCTGCGGGGTCTCGGTGCCGGTGCAGCCAGCCATCACCTCGTCACTGACCCGGAGCGCTGGAGAGCCTGACTCGGCCAGCGCTGAGAGCAGCGCCGCGCCGGCCTGGCTGTCTGCCCAGCCGGCTGTGTAGAAGACGAAATCGGGCAGCAGCCCGGTCCCCAGCGCCTCGTGCACCAGCCGGGCGCCCTCCGCCACCAGCCGCTGCTCGCGATAACGTACCTTGCGGCGCGCCTGCAGGCCGCGCACCAGCCGAACACGCGGATTGGCGGGACTGGTGATCATGGATGCAGCATCATGGCCGCGGGACAAAAGACGGCGGCCAGCCGCGGCGGCCTCCGAGACATTCAGGCGGAACGAAAAAGCGGGAGGCTGTGCCTCCCGCTCTGCTCACTCCGAGCCCAACGTTAGCTAGCGGCCTTGGCCGCTTCTACGACCTGAGCAAAGGCGCCGGGATCACGAACTGCCATGTCGGCCAGCACCTTTCTATCCAGAGCGATGTTGGCCTGCTTGAGGCCGTAGATGAAACGGCTGTAAGAGAGGTCGTTCAGGCGGGCGGCCGCGTTGATCCGCGTGATCCAGAGGCGGCGCATATCGCGGCGACGACTCCTGCGGTCTCGATAGGCGTACCAGCTTGACTTGAGCCAGGCCTCATTGGAACGGCGGAACAGCCGCCCCCGGGACCCGTATTGCCCTTTTACCGCCTTGATGATTTTCCTGTGGCGACGGCGGGTAACCGTTCCTGTTCTGACACGCATGTTTCTCTCCTCGCATTTGCTGTTGGCCCAGGGGCCTGACCGCGAGCCCGTCACGCCGAGTTCTGGTAGGGAGCCAACGGCCAGGCCTTGCAGATGCAGGCACAAGCTGGTCCGTGGGCAAGGGCACAAGTGGCAAAAGTGGCATGTGACTTCTCGGCTAGGCTAGGCTCCTGTTCGCTCGGCCGTGCGGCGACGCCAGGCAGCGAAATCTAGCGGCCCCGTGGATTGGCCTTATACTTCTTTAGGTACGGCGCCAGCTGCTTGACCCGCTTCTTGTCGCCGCGGGTGGTAACTTCCAACATGCCATCCAGCTGGGCCTTGGTCCGCTTGGACTTCCGGCGGCGCAGGTGGCTCTTACCGCCTTTGGTGCGAACTAGCTTCCCGCTGCCGGTCAGGCGAAACCGCTTAGCGGTCGCTTTGTGGGTCTTGAGTTTGTACTTCTTTTTCTTGCCCATCTTATCCGCTATTCACAAAACAAGCCCTTGCGGGCTTGGAACTCAATCGTGCCAGCCAGGCTGTCTCTATTTCGGCGCCAGGACCATCAACATGGTCCGGCCGTCCCTCTGGGGGGCCTGTTCCACGTCAGCAATGTCCGAAAGCTCTTCTGCTACTCCTCGCAGCGTTCCCAGCGCAATCTCAGGGTAGGTGATCTCCCGCCCACGGAAACGAATGCGGACTTTGACCTTCTTCCCTTCTCCCAACCAGCGCCGGGCGTTCTTGACCTTGAACGAACGATGGTGATCGGTGGTTTTGGGGCGTAGGCGAATCTCCTTGACCTCGATCTGCTTCTGTGCCTTGCGCGCTCCCCGAGCCTTCTTGGCCCGCTCGTACAGGAACTTGCCATGATCCAACACTCGGACCACTGGAGGGTCCGCGTTGGGCGATATCTCTACCAGGTCCAGGCCTGCCTCACGCGCCGCATCCATCGCCTGTTCGATGGGTACGGTCCCGACGTGGTTTCCGTCCTGGTCAATCAGGCGCACTGTCTGGGCGCGAATTCGGCTGTTTATGCGATACTTGGGTACGCTGATGCCTTTCCCTCGTTTTTGAGCAGATTCCTGTAGCGTATCAGTTGCCGGTTCCGTTCCTTAGGTCAGAATCGGCCGATATAGTAACACAACGGCTATCCCCCGTCAAATGGGGTACGGGTGCTTGTCAGCGCCCGCCGCACTCTGCCCCCTCTGGCAGCGGCATCAATAGCCCAGCGCTCTACTGGGCCGCCTTGAGGGCCGTAACCTTCGCGCTGAAGACTGTCTTCCGGAGGACCTCGACCGGCACCCCCGCCAGTTCAACCTCCGTGCCCAGCTGCGCCCTGACCTCCTCTGCCATCTCCTGGTCCAGGTAGACCGGGCTCACGTTCACCTCGG
>JAUVHW010000227.1 GCA_030593075.1 Ardenticatenales bacterium | reverse complement strand
CCAACCTTCTGGGACGTGCTGGACGCTCGGCGCGTCATTCGCGACCATCTGTTGCCCACACCCCTGCATCACTACCCAACCCTGGATCGGCTGCTGGAGGCGCGGGTCTACGTCAAGCACGAGAACTACCAGCCCATTGGCGCCTTCAAGGTGCGCGGGGGCATCAACCTCGTCTCTCGGCTGACGGCCGCTGAACGAGAACAGGGCGTCATCACCGCCTCCACCGGCAACCATGGCCAATCCATCGCCTACGCCGCCCGCCTCTTTGGCGTGCGTGCCGTCATCGTTGCTCCTGTGGGGGCCAACCCGGTCAAAGTGGAAGCGATGGAAAGCCTGGGCGCCCAGGTCGTCTTTCACGGCCAGGACTTCCAGGCGGCCAAGACCCACTGTGAGCAAATGGCGCAGGAGCAGGGGCTGCGCTTGATCTCTTCCGGTGATGAGCCGCATCTAATCGCCGGGGTGGGAACTCACACGCTGGAGATCTTGGAGCAGCAACCGGACGTGGAGATGGTTTTTGTGCCGATCGGCGGTGGCAGCGGCGCGGCCGGCGCCTGCCTGGTGGCGAAAGCAATCAACCCCGCCATACAGGTGATTGGCGTGCAGGCGGCCGCGGCCCCCGCAGCCCACCTGACCTGGAAGAACCGCGAGTACACGACTGCTGAGATGGAGACTGCAGCGGAAGGAGTCGCGACCCGCGCCCCCTTTATGTTGCCCCAGCAGATCCTGTGGCAGCACCTGGATGATTTCCTCCTGGTGGAAGAAGAAGAGATGCGGCAAGCGGTGCGGCTCTATCTGGAGAAGGCCAAGACGTTGGCAGAGTTGGCGGGGGCAGCTCCGCTGGCGGCCGCGCTGCAGGCGAGGGACCGCGTGCGGGGCAGAACCATTGCCCTCATTCTCAGCGGTGGTAATATCTCCCCGGACAAGCTGCGGGACTGTCTGTAGGGTCGGCGCGGCAGTGCCCTGCGAGCCTCCGCGCGCTGGGCGGCGGGATGCAGGACAGGGTATGGGTAGAGCACAGTGCATCGTTCATAGAGAGAACAGACTGCTGATGGTCAAGCACCGGCTGGATGGGAGGGAGTACTGGTGCTTGCCCGGCGGCGGTGTTGGGGAAGGGGAGACGCCAGTGGAAGCCGCCCTCCGCGAACTGAAGGAAGAGTGCTGTGTCGATGGTGCCGTTGTGCGCAAGACCAATGAGGTTATGTACTCGCCCCAGGACGTAACGCACAGCTTCCTGGTCGACATCGGCGACCAGGAACCTCGCAAAGGGACCGACCCCGAGCTCCCGCCAGCCGGCCAGGTGCTAGTTGAGGTCAAGTGGGTGACCTTGTCCGAGCTTCCGGAGAGGGACCGGGCTTTCTTGTGGGCGGCCGGGCTGCTGGGGATAGAGGAGTTCCATGAGCAAGTCCGTGGCTGGGGCGAGAGCATCAGCTACCCAGGGGCAGAGCGGCTATAGGAGAGGCGCGGGTTCTGGTTGGCTTGCGCCAGCCAGCTGGCGCAGGTGCGGCCGGCCTCGTTTGATTTCTCGGTGACCTTCGTGACCCACGCTGACGTGAGGGAGTTCGTTATCTTCATGGTTGCGGCCGCTGTGCTGTGCCAGGTGGCCGGCGGGGTCCTGGTTGACCCCCAGTCCGGCGAATCCTGGTCGGGGGAGGAAGCCTTGTCCTGGGCAAGGTCCGAAGTTCCGGGGCTGGAGGAGTATTTCTAGCGGCCGGCTCCCCTGTCGCCGCCAGCATCCATCGTAGAGGCGTGGTCTCCGCGGCTGCGCCGCCCGACCCGCGATGACCATGCGGCGTGAGGTCAACGCAGAGGTAACCCAGTGACCGACTCCCCAGCCAACGAGAACCATCCGCCGGCCGAGGCGCCGGACCGGGGGATTCTGCCTCGCGTGGTGGTGGGCAGCATGGGCCTGGCTGCGTTCGCGTTGGTGTGGTTCTGGATCGCGGGGCGGGCGACCTGGGTGCAGGGTTGGGCGCTCCTTTTGGCGTTCGTCGGCTATGTGGCTGCGTTGACCTGGCGGCTGGCGCGTGCCGACCCTGATTTGCTGAGGGAGCGGAACCGGGTGGCCGCCAACGTGGAGCCTTGGGACAAGGCCGTGATGGGCTGCTACACTGCCTTGCTGCTGGTGCTTCTAGCTGTGTCAGCATTGGACTCAGGTCGATTTCGCTGGTCGGCCGTCCCGAACTGGGTCCAACTGCTGGCGTGGGTCGCGTTGTGCGTAGCAGCGAGCATGATCTGGCACGTAATGGCCGTGAATGCCTATCTCTCGAGCTGGGCACGCATCCAGGAGGACCGGGGCCACGTCGTGGTGACCGAAGGACTGTACGGACATGTGCGGCACCCCATGTATCTGGGCATCATACTGGCTTTCGTGGGCATTCCGCTGGTATTGGGGTCATGGTGGGCGTTGATCCCCGGCTTTGTGATCGTGGGCCTGTTCGTGTACCGCACCGCACGCGAGGACCGTATGTTGATGCGGGGACTGCCTGGCTACGAGGAGTACGCGGGCCAAGTGCGCTACAGGCTGTTCCCGGGCATCTGGTGAGGCCGGCTGGCGAGAAGGTCCGCCGCGCAGTGCGCGCTGTCAAGGGCTGAAGAGGTTGGGTGGAGTTCCTGTGCCGGTTCATGCGGAGGAGAACGTGGAGGCGCAGTACGACGTGGGCTGATTGCTGAGTGGTATGATGACTGGCTTCGAGAGCGCACGGCCGACGGGGACTATTACTCTGCGTTCTTTGGCGGTTTTGTCGGCCGGGCGCTGGAGCTGGCCTGCGGCACGGGAAGGTTGCTCTTGCCCATAGCGCAATCCAGCGTCACGATTTGCGGGCTGGACTCCTCGGAGGAGGTGCTCGACGTCTTGCAGAGGAGAGTTGCCAAGCTTGACATAACCGGCGCAGAAATCCACAACCAGCCGATGGAGGATTTCTCTCTTCCCTCACGGTACGATGCGGTCTTTGGCGCGGCGGGACCGTTCCAACTACTCACTTCGCTTGAGAGTGCGCTGAACTCCCTCCAGTGGGTCCGCAATCACCTCGCGGATGGCGGGTTCTTCCTGGTCGATCTCTTCATTCCGTGGGACAATGTCGCGGCCCAGCGACGTGACAGCTACCACGTCACCCGAGACGTGGTTCGGCCCGATGGCAGGCGCGGCATCGTGCTGGAGCGGTTCGAGATAGACATACCGGCCCAGATCAAGCGCGGCACGTACCGCTACGAGTTCTACGATCAGAGCCATCTTGTGGACTGCATCACCGACGATCTAGCCATCCGCTGGTACTGGAAGGACGAGTTCACTAGCCTTCTGAGCAGGGCCGGGATCTCAAGGATAGATGTGCTGTCGGATTCCCCTCTGTATGAGGAGGGCCACTCCTACGCATTCAGGGCGTTCAGGTAGGGGGCGGCGTCGCTCGGTGCCCGTACGGCAGAGGCTGCCAGCCGGGCGAGCTTGGCGTCAGGCAGCAGCCACAGTTTCGACGCCGGCTCGGAGGGAGGAAAATGCACGAAGACTCAGCTGTTGAAACAGGGCGTCAGCCTGAGACAACCCACCTCGTTGTGAGGTGGCTGAGAAGAGAAACGATCGGCCTGGCAATGCTGGCAGCAATGCTGTTCCTGGCCGCCGGCCGTTGGGACTGGGTGATGGGTTGGGCCCTGGTCGGCTTGACCTTCCTCTGGGTCACTGCCACCGCGTTGGTCGTGATCCCCCGTAACCCAGAGCTGCTCGCCGAACGCGTCGGGCCCAGGAAGGGCGCCAAGACCTGGGACATGGCAATCATGAGCGTCATCGGTCTGGCTACGATAGCCAGATGCATCGTCGCCGGGCTGGATGAGCGGCACGGGTGGACGGCAGGGATCCCGCTCGGGCTCCAGGTCTCTGCTCTGGCGACCGCTGTGCTGAGCCACGCACTGGGTGTCTGGGCCACCAGCGTGAACGCCTTCTTTTCCCAGATTGTCCGCGTCCAGAAAGAGCGGGGCCACACCGTTGTCACCGGTGGACCCTACCGGTTCGTGCGCCATCCGGCCTATGCCGGGGGGGTCCTGTTCGAGCTTGCCGTGCCGGTCATGCTAGGCTCGTGGTGGGCGCTCATCCCCGGGGGGCTGGACGCACTCCTTCTCATCATCCGCACAGCGCTTGAGGATAAGACGTTGCAGGAGGAGCTGGACGGCTACCAGGAGTACGCCCGGGGGGTACGCTACCGGCTGTTGCCAGGGATTTGGTAGCTCTTGTTGTGGAACAGCGGGGTCGAGCTGCTGGCTCGGTGAGGCAGTTGCAGCGGCCGTGGGGGGCCTCTGTGACCAAAGGACACGGCCTGTTCAAGCCGCCGAATAGCGCTGCTTGCCCCAGGCCAGAAGGCTTTCCAGGTAGCGCGATTTCATCTGCTGGCTGGCTAACGCCTGCTTGATGGGGGGCAGCTTGAGGATGACGCCCAGAGTAGGGGCATCTTCGCCGTAGGGGGCGCGGCTTCCGCGCCCACGCGAATAGACCTCCGAGGTCTCCCAGACCTCGGAGGTCTACGTGCGGTGTGTTCCGCTCGTCCCGGACGACGTCGCATCGCCTTCGGTCACACACGGTCTGCGGCCAGTACCATGGGCCATGGCATCGAGCCTGAGCGCTGGGACAGTGCGCTTCAGCGCACCTGCGGTAGCAGGGTCTGGACGTTGACAAGCTCCGCGCGAGCTCAGGGCAGGCCCTTCGACAGCGCTCCCTTCGAGTGTGCTGAGGGCAGGCCCTTCGACAAGCTCAGGGCAGGCAAGGCAGGCAGGGCAGGCCCTACGGCGCGGTAGTAGTGCGTGACGGCGGCCGGGGCATGAGCCTCCGAAGGAACTCCAGGTAGGCGAGCGAGTGCGCTTGGTGCGCCCACTGCCGAATGTGGCGGCGGGCATAGAGCCGCAGTGCAGGCACCGCGCACATCGCTGTCAACCGCTCCCGGCTCTCCCGGCTGAGCGCCTGCATAAAGGCGGCGCCCAGCTCTGACCAGCGAGAGGGCAGCAAGCTCAACAGAGCGATTCGGGGCAGCTGCAGGCGCAACCGGCGCTCGCGACACGCCAGGGTCAGCAGGAAGGGCAGGTTTCGAGCTACGTTGGCCACGATCTGCCCCAGCGCGCGACGCGATGAGTAGAAGCGGGCCATTCCTTGATAGGCGGCCAACTGCAGCTCGTAGGGAGTCATCTTGGCCGGTTGAAAGACGCAGTGGTGCCCGTCGTACAGCGACCAGTCGCGAGTCAGCACCCGCCCCGCAGCCGTCATGCGATCCCACAAGGCGGTCCCGGGGCTGGGCACAAGCGTCAGGAACTGCACCGTGTCAATCTCGTTCTCAATGGCAAAGTCAACCGTCATCTGGATGCTGGCTGCATCGTCGGCATCCGAACCGAGGACGAACATCCCGTGTGCTTTGATGCCGTAGGCGTGAAAGGCGCGGACGCTGTCCCGAATCTCCTCCACCTCCTGCTGCTTGTTGTACAGTTTCAGCGTCTCGGGGTTGGCCGATTCAAAGCCGCAGTAGACCATCCCGCAGCCCGAGTCGCGCAT
>JAUVHW010000340.1 GCA_030593075.1 Ardenticatenales bacterium | reverse complement strand
CGGCATGGGGGACAACATGTGGCTGGAGGACCGGGACGGGGTGCGGACGCCGATGCAGTGGACCGACGGACCCAACGCCGGCTTTTCCAGTGCCGAGCCCGACAAGCTCTACGCACCGGTGATCGATGACCCGGTGTACGGATACCAGGAGGTCAACGTTGCCGCGCAGAAGCAGGACCCCGACTCGCTGTTCAGCTTTGCGCGGCGGCTCATCGCCCTCCGCAAGCAGCATCCCTGCTTTGGGCGGGGCGCGTTCGAGCTGGTCGATGCGGGCAGCCCCTCAATCCTCGCCTACCGGCGCGAGTTCGAGGGGGAGCGAGTGCTGGTGCTCCACAACGTCTCGGACGCAGAGCAGAATGCGGCGATTGACCAGGACGCGACCGATCTACTGACCGGCGAGTCGTACCCGGCCGGGGCGGCGACGCTGGCCCCCTATCAGTATCTCTGGCTCTCTTCACCGGCGGTCTGACGCTAGCTCATTCTGGGCCAACCTGGGGTCAAAGGCGCGCGGTGCGCGCCGACCTCCAATGAAACGCCGGCCGCGCGCCTTCACAAACGGCCTTCTGCGGTTATAATCTGCGGGTGCTCAGGTGGTTCAATCAGCGACATCACAGTCTGACACCGGTACCTGCACGGCCGGGCAGCTGCCCGATTGCTGACAGAGGGATAGCGTTCTGACCGAAGCGAGAGTAGAGGAACTACCCGCCCGGCCGGTCGGCGTCATTGCCTCCCTATCGGCCGGACTGGATACCGTCATCCAGGGGTGGTGGATACTGCTCTTCCCCATCCTGCTGGACCTGTTCCTATGGTTGGGGCCGCGCCTTTCGGCGCGGCCGGTGGTCGAGCGGGCCCTGGGGGGGCTAAGCGCCACTATCGGCGACAACCAGGCCATCGAGCTGATGCGCCAGGCGGCCGGGGAGCTGAACTTTTTCAGCACCATCAGCGTTACGCCGTTTGGGGTGCCCAACCTGATGGCAGTCAGGCTGCCCGATAGCACTCCGCTCGGCCCTCCGGCCGTGTATCCCATCAGCGGTGAACTGGTTGGGCTGGCGCTCCTGCTGGGCCTCACTCTGGCCGGTCTGCTGGTCGGCGGCGCCTATCTAGGGCTGATCGCTCAACAGGTCCGCGACGGCGCTCCCAGCCTGCGCCGGCTGCTGAGCATCCTGCCCCGCTACTGGGTTTCCATCCTGGTGTTGATGATCGTGCTTCTGCCGGCCGGGGCGGTCACGGCGGTGCCCCTGCTGGTGGTGGATACGGTGCCCTGGAGCCTGTGGATGCTGCTCGTCATCGCCGTCTCGCTGGTCGGCTTTATGCTGTTCACCTGGCTGCTCTTTCACCTGGTGTTCACCGCGCACGGCATTCTCCTGAGCGAGCAACGGCTGCTAACGGCCGCCTGGAACAGCCTGCGCCTGGTGGCCTTTAGCTCCTTCTCCACCATGGGCCTACTGGCCCTGGTGGTGGGCATCAACGCGGGGCTCAACTTTGTGTGGGGCCTCCCCAGCGACGATTCGTGGATGTTGCTGGTGGGTATCGTGGGCCACGCGGTTATCAACAGCGGGCTAGTGGCTGCTACCTTTGTGTTCTATCAGGACCGCTACCGCTACTGGAAGGAGCTGCGGGCCTATTTTGCCCGACTCTCAGAGTCGGAATCGTTGGAGAGCTAGTCAATGACCGAACAGATCGGCCGCTACGAGGCCGAAGACATAACGGTACTAAAGGGACTGGAAGCGGTGCGCCGCCGGCCGGGGATGTACGTCGGCGGCACCGACGTGCACGCTCTGCACCATCTGGTGTACGAAGTGGTGGACAACTCGATTGATGAAGCGCTCGCCGGCACCTGCGACCGCATCGAAATCGTGATCCACCCGGATAGCAGCGTGACGGTGGCGGACAACGGCCGGGGGATCCCGGTCGCCCCCCATCCGGTGGAAAAGATATCGGCGCTGCAGCTGGTGATGACCACTCTGCACGCCGGCGGCAAGTTCGACAGCTCCAGCTACAAGGTGTCGGGCGGGCTGCACGGCGTGGGTGTCTCGGCCGTGAACGCCCTCTCCACCTGGATGGAGGTGCGGGTCCAGCGGGACGGCGGGATCTACCAGCAGCGATACGAGCGGGGGATTCCAACCGGTCCGGTCACCCGGGTCGGCAAGACCCGAAGCAAGGAGACCGGCAACACGACCACCTTCCTGTTCGACGACACCATCTTTGCCGATGTCTCCTACCGTTTCGAGACGCTGGCGCAGCGCTTTCGAGAGATGGCCTTTGTGACCCGGGGCATCTGGATCCATTTCTGTGACGAGCGGGGCAAGAACGGCCCCCGGGAGCGCAATTATTACTTTGAAGGGGGCGTCACCTCCTTTGTCCGCTATCTGAACCGTAACCGGACGCCGCTGCACCCTCCCATCCACCATGAGCGGGAAATAGACCAGACCGTCATCGAGGTCGCCCTGCAATACACCGACGGGGTGACGACGTCGGAATACGCCTTTGCCAACACCATTCACACGGTGGATGGCGGGACCCATCTCACGGGCATGCGCTCGGCCATCACCCGCACGGTCAACGACTATGCGCGGAAGAACAGCCTGCTGAAGGAAAAGGACCTCAACCTGACCGGCGAGGACACCCGCGAGGGACTGACTGCCATCGTCAGCGTCAAACACCCCGACCCGCAGTTCGAGAGCCAGACCAAGGTCAAGCTGATGAACGCCGAGATCAAGGGCCAGGTGGAGAGCGTGGTGTCAGAGGCGCTCTCCCAGTTCCTGGAATCCAACTCGCGGGAGGCCAAGCGGATCGCGGACAAATGCCTCACCTCGGCTCGGGCGCGGCAGGCGGCCCGCAAGGCACGGGACCTGGTGATCCGCAAGAGCGCGCTGGAGAGCCTTACCCTACCCGGCAAGCTGGCCGACTGCTCGGACCGGAACCCGGAAAACACAGAGCTGTTCATTGTAGAGGGGGACTCGGCCGGCGGGAGCGCCAAGCAAGGCCGCGACCGGCACTTTCAGGCAATCCTTCCGCTGCGCGGCAAGATTCTCAACACCGAGCGCGCTCGCCTAAACAAGATACTGAACAACCGGGAGGTCAGGGCGCTGATCTCGGCGCTGGGCACCGGCATCGGGGAGAGCTTTAACCTGGGCGGCCTGCGCTACGGCCGGGTCGTGATCCTCTGCGACGCTGACGTGGACGGAAGCCACATCCGCACGCTGCTGCTGACCTTCTTTTTCCGCTACATGCAGCCGCTGATCGAGGAGGGGCATCTCTTCATTGCCCAGCCGCCGCTCTATCTGGTCAGGGCCGGCCGCACGGCCCAGTACTGCTACACGGACGAGGAGAGGGATGAGGCGCTCGAGAAGGCCAAGGGCAAAGGCAGCGTTCAGCGCTACAAGGGGCTGGGGGAGATGAACCCCGATCAGCTGTGGGAAACCACCATGAACCCTGCCAACCGGACGCTGCTCAGGGTGGATATTGAGGACG
>JAUVHW010000004.1 GCA_030593075.1 Ardenticatenales bacterium | reverse complement strand
CCTTCCCGAGTGGCCGTCATTCGTATGCCCGCTGCGTCCGAACCGGCATCTGCTTCGGTGAGGGCAAAGGCAGCCAGCTTTTCGCCCTTGGCCAACGGTCTCAAGTACTTGTTCTTCAGTTCCTCTGACCCGTCCAGGTAGATGGGCATGGCCCCGATTCCCACGTGAGCGCCGACGATGGCGCAAAAGGACGTATCCCACCGGCCTATCTCTTCCATCATCACACAGTAGGCAATCTCGCCGCCCGCTGCACCCCCATATTCTGGCGGGAACGGAACCCCAAACAGGCCAGCCTCACCTGCCTTGCGGATGGCCTCCATCGGCGTCCACTCCTCGTGGTCCATCCTGCGAGCGACAGGTCGCAGCTCCCGCTCGCAGAACTCGCGTACCATCCGGCGGAGCGCGTGGTGCTCGGGTGCCAGTGAAAAGTCCATCGTGGTCTCTCCCTATAGGCCGCCGAACAGCGACTGTGCCAGCACTACCTGCTGCATCTGGCTGGTGCCTCCCATTATCTCCAGCGCGCGCACGTCCCGGTAGATGCGGGAGATGGGGTATTCATTGCTGAACCCGTACCCGCCGTGTACCTGGACCATTCGGTTGGCGACGGCGCGGGCGACCCGGCCGGCGTGGAGTTTGGCGGCCGCAAGCTCCCATGGCTCGGCCGTTCCCTGGTCCAGTTTCCAGGCCGTATGGTGCACCAGGTGGCGCAGTGTTTCTATCTCCACCACAGAGTCCGCAAAGTAGTTGCCGATGGCCTGCTTGGTGGCGATTGGGGCGCCGAACTGCTTCCGCTCGGAGGCGAACTGCTTGCCTTCTTGCAGAGCCGCTTCCGCTGCGCCCAGCGCTGCTGCGGCCAGCAGCAAGCGGTACCGGTCCAGCGCCCGACCGGCGATGGACAGGCCCTGGCCCTCGTCTCCCAGCTGGTTGGAGGCCGGAACGCGGCAGTCCTTCAGGTGCAGAGCGTGGATAGCGACGCCGCGAAGCCCCATTGTCAGCTCCCGGTAGCCCACCTCCAGGCCCGGCGCGGCCGAGGGGACGACAAAGGCGGTGATTCCGCCCGGAGCCTGGGCAAAGATAATGAAGGCTGCCGCGATGCTGGCGTTGGCTACCCACGTCTTTATCCCGTTCAAGACGTATTCGTCGCCGTCGCGGGCGGCCGTGGCCTGAATGGCACTAGGGTCGCTGCCCGCCTCTGGCTCGGTGAGGGCAAAGGCACCGATCAACTCGCCGGCCGCCATGTCCGGCAGATAGGCTTTCCTCTGGTCGTCGCTGCCAGCCTCCAGGATGGTCTGCGCGGCCAAGCCGGAGTGGATTGCGACGACTGTAGCCGTGCTCAGGCATGCCTTCCCCAGCTCCTCCATCAAGAGGGAGGTGCTCACCCAATCCAGTTCCGCTCCATCATACTCTTCCGGCAGTGGAGCTCCCAGGAGCTCCTGCTCGGCGGCCGCTTCCAGCAACCCGTCCGGCACTCTCTCGTTCTCGTCTGTCTCTGGGGCGAGCGGCGCGATCTCCTCCTGCGCAAAGTCGCGGAACATGGACTGGAACATGACCTGTTCCTCGTCCAGAGAGAAATCCATGTACGGCTCCTTCGCCGGGCAATCAGGGTACGGGAACCGGGGAATCGAGCGGGTCCCAGTTCCCGGATTCCTGGCCTACTGGTCCTGGAACTGCGGCTTGCGCTTCTCCAGGAACGCCGACACCCCTTCGCGCATGTCCTCGCTCGCGAACAGCGCCTTGAACTGGTTGGCCTCTGCCCGCAGGCCGTCGGACAGCTCGGCGTCCAGTCCGGCACGGATTGCCTGCATGGTTGCCTTGATGGCGACCGCGCTCTTGCGGGCGATGATCTTGGCCAGGCCCATGGCCTCTTTGAGCACCGCGCCGCCAGGGACGACCTTGTTCACCAGGCCCATCTTGGCTGCCTCCTGAGCGGTGATGGGGTTGCCTGTGAGGATCATCTGCGCGGCCTGCGCCGGCCCCATGATTCTGGGCAGCCGTTGCGTGCCGCCCCAACCTGGGATTATGCCCAGGTTGATCTCCGGCTGCCCCAGCCGGGCGCGGTCCCCCGCGATTCGCAGGTGGCATGCCATAGCCAGCTCCAGCCCGCCACCCAGACACACAGCGTTGATAGCGGCGATGTAGGGCTTGGTGCTGTCCTCGATCTTGGAGAAGGTCTCCTGCCCCTTCCGGAGGAATGCCTCCCCGGCCAATAAGTCCCGTTCCCGCAGCATGCGGTCGAACTCGGTGATGTCCGCCCCGGCGACAAAGGCGATCTGACCGGCGCCGGTGATGACCACTACCTTGACCTCGTCATCGGCGTTCAGCTCATCTACCACGTCGCTCAGTTCTTGGATCACCTGCGGGTTGAAGGCGTTGACCGGTGGGTGGTCAATTGTCAGGGTGGCAACCCGGTCCTCGACGGCGATCTTCACGTACTGACGGGCCGGCTTGGCGTCCTCGGCCGCTGGCGCAGCCTCTTTCTCCACCGGAGTATACTCCAGGAAACCGGCGTTGGCCTCCCGGCCGGTGCGTCCCTGCTCGATCAGTGTGTAAAAGATGCCGGCCGGTTTGAAGCGGTCGCCGTGGACCTTCTGGAGAGCCTCCAGCTCGGCGACCACCTTGTCCAGTCCTATGAGGTCGGACAACTGGAGCGGCCCCATCCGCTCGCCCTCGTGGGTCATACCTGTGCCGGCAATCATCGCCATGTCAATATCCTTGACGTCGGCGATGCTCTCTTCCAGCGCCAGCGCGGCCTCGTTGACCAGCGGCAGTATCAGCCTGTTGACGCTAAGGGCAGCCCCCTCTGGGGCGGGTTGCTCGGCGGCTGCGGCCGCGATCAGTTCTTTGACCGGCTCGTCTGACTCCCCGCCATAGCCGTAGAACCCTGCGCCGCTCTTCTCGCCCAGGCGGCCGGCCTCCACTAGCTTGCCTATCAGCCCGGCCCCGATCATCCGGCCGCCGTACTGCCCGACGAGATAATCACCCACGTGGGCGCACACGTCTATCCCCAACATGTCCATCAGGGTAAAGGGGCCCATCGGCCAGCCGAACTTGACCATGGCCTCGTCTATCTCACTGGCCGACGCGTGCCCCTCCTGAAGGGCCAGCGTGGCTTCGTTTAGGTAGGGCATCAGGAGCCGATTCACCAAAAAGCCGGGGCATTCCTGAACCACTACCGGGATCTTGCGCAGCGATTCGGTGAACGAGACGACGTCGTCGATCGTCTCCTGGTTGGCTCCCTTGCCGGGGATGATCTCCACCAGCTTCATCACGTGTGCCGGATTGAAAAAGTGCATCCCTATCATCTTGGCCGGCCGTCCTGCCCTTTCGCCCATTTCGGTGATTGAGAGGGCAGAGGTGTTGCTGGCAAAGACCGCCTCGGCCGGGCATTTCTGGGCCGCTTCCTGAAAAACGGCCGCCTTGATTTCCATCACCTCGGGCACAGCCTCAATTACAATGTCCACATCGGCGAACTCGTCCCATTCCAGCGTCGGAGTAACCAGGTCAATCCGGCTCTGCATCTCGCCGGCCGACATCTTGCCCTTGTCAACCCGCCGCTGGTATATGGAGCGGATGCGCGCCATACCTTTGTCCAGCATCTCCTGGTCGATGTCCTTGAGCACCACCGGGAGCCCCGAATAGCTGATCACCTGCGCGATCTCCGCGCCCATTGCCCCCGCACCCAATACGCCTGCCTTGAAGATGTACATTTCGTTACTCCTCCATCTACTCCCGTCGCTCCAGGATGAGAGCGCTTCCCTGACCACCTCCAGCGCAGAGGGAGGCCAGCCCGTAGCGGGAACCGCGCCGTTTCATCTCGTGCAGCATGGTGACGACGATGCGGCTGCCGCTCGACCCGACCGGGTGCCCCAGCGCGACCGCGCCGCCGTTGACGTTGGACTTGTCCCAATCCCAGTTGTGGCCCTGCTGTTCCATAGCCCTGCCCACCGCCAGCACCTGTCCGGAGAAGGCCTCGTTGACCTCCACCAGGTCCATCTGGTCCAGAGACAGGCCCGCCTTCTCCAGGGCGCGAGGCATGGCGATGCTGGGCGCGATTCCCATCCGCTCTGGTCCGACGCCCGCGTAGCTGTGGGCTACATAGTGCGCCATTGGCGTCCAGCCCATGTCCGCTGCCTTTTCTGCGGTGCAGAGCAGGACGGCCGACGCCCCATCGGAGATGCTGCAAGCGTTGGCCGGCGTCACTGAGCCACCCTTGCGGAAGATGGTGGGGTAGAGGGCCGCCTTCTGTACGCTCAGTGCCGGGTTGATTGTCTCGTCCTGCACTATCTGCTCGCGCGCCACCTCTTGCCCGGCCACTCTCTTGATCACCTCCACCGGCACGATCTCGTCCTCGAACTTTTTCATGCGAGTGGCCATGAACGCCTTTTTGTGGCTCTGCACCGCGAATTCGTCCTGTTCCTCGCGGGAGATGCCAAACTCCTCCACCAGGTTCTCCGCCGTTTGCCCCATGAGCTGGTTGCATATGGGATCTGTCAGCCCATCCCACAGAGCGTCGGTCAGCTCCGAGTGGCGCAGCTTGAGACCCCAGCGGGCTCCCTTGAGGAGGTAGGGGATGTTGCTCATGCTCTCTGTACCGCCGCTGATTATGATCTCGGCCTCATCCAGCTGCATCATGCGCCAGGCAGAAATGATGGCGTCCATCCCAGAGTCGCAGTTGCGTGCCACCGTGATCGCAGGCACCTCGTTGGGCACGCCCGCCATCAGCGCCGCGACCCGGGCGATGTTGGCAGCGTCGGATGGCTGAGCGACGCAGCCCATGATGACGTGGTCGAGCACGGCAGGGTCCAAGCCGTTGCGCTCGATGAGAGCAGCTATTACCGTTTTGGCCAGCTCCTGGGCGGAGATGGATCTCAGCGCCCCGCCGTGGTTGCCAGTGGCGGTGCGGACAGCATCAACTATGACGACCTCCTTCATTGCTCTGTCTCCTTGGATAAATGGCCCTGCCGTCTACTTGGGGGGGCCTTCAGGCCCCTAATTGCCAGATTGAGCGCGGAATCAAAGAGCGACTCCAGGTCTGCTGCAACCATCTCGCGGCGCAACGGGTGGCCCAGAATCACGTACACGCCGTGCAGCATAGCCCATAGCACGCCGGCCGTCTCGGCAGCATTCTCAACCACGAAATCGCCGTCCGCACTGCCTTGCTCGAGAGCCCGGACCACGTATGACATGCCAAGGGTACTGCGTTTGACGATCCTCTCGTAGAGATTGGAATCAACCGCCTGCTGGAACTTGGGGTGCTCAAAGGCCATCATCAGCCGGTAGTAATGCGGCTGGGCCTGGAAGAAGTCAAAGTAGGCGCGCGCCAAGCGGCGGAGGCGGCTGGAGGCCGAGAGCGATTCCTCCGGGCTGTAGGCCTGGCCCAGTTGCTCTGCCATGAGGGCCAGCCCCTCTTCCAGCAGAACGGCCAGGAGCGTCTCCCTGCTGGCGAAATAGAGGTAAACCGTGCCCTTGCTGACCTCGGCCGCCACCGCGACGTCATCCATTGTCGCGCTGTGGATGCCCTGGGAGAAGAACACCTTGCGGGCAGCAGTCAGGATTGATTCGCGCCGTTGCCGGCGCTCCCGGTCACGTCTCCGCTTGGTGTGTGCTTGAGCCATTGAGGGGTGGAAACGTCAGGTCACACCGTGACCTTGGGTCACGCTGTGACGCATAGTCAGTATACATCTGGCCGAGCTCGCTGTCAAGATTGGGAAGGAATTCACAAACCTCAGGAAGGCGCCGCTCCCTGAGCGGTGGATTACCCTAATGGACGCAGTTATGCGGTTTCGGTGGGGGGGATGGCGAACTGGTAGCCCTTGCCGCGGACCGTCTTGATGTAGCGGGGCTTGCTGGGGTCGGCCTCGGCTGCCTCGCGCACCCAGCGGATGTGAACGTCGAGAGTGCGAGTGTCATCCATATAGTCCGTGTCCCAGACGCGCTTCATTAGTTCGCGGCGGGTGATCAGCTCCCCCGGGTGCCGCATGAGGACTTCCAGGAGGTGTGCCTGTTTGGGCGTCAGCCGGTGCTCGCGCTTGTTCCTGTGCAGCGACCGCTTTTCCACGTGGAGTGTGAGCTGGCCGACCTGCAGAGTGGGGCCATCCGCCGAAGGGAGCAGCCGCTGGATGCGGTTGATCAACTTGCGTATGGTGAAAGGCTGCCGAAGGAAAACGTCTGCCCGCAGCCATGGGGGCTGGGGCCTTCCGGCCGCCCCGATGTAGATCATTGGCACACCAGGAACCAGGGAGCGCACCGTGTGGCACACGAACTCGCCGGCCCACGGGCTAAAGGTGGTGTCAACCACCAACACGTTCGGCTCGAACGAGGCCAGCGTCTCTGCTGCCTTCCGGCCGGTCCTGGCCAGGGCGACCTCGTATCCCTTGGCCGTCAGTTCGTGAGCAAAGGATTGCGACTTTCTGCCTTTTAGCTCGACTAGTAGGACTCGCGTCTTGGGGGCCATGGGCTGCTCTGCCCGCCTCGCCACCGAGGCAGGGACAGCGCCATTATACCCAACGTGCCGACGGCCGCAAGTCCGGCGGCCGCCGGCTTTGGATCTCGGGGGCCGGCGCGGTGGCAACCGGGCGGGTTCTACTCGCTATCTGGGTTCTCTTCTGGAGATGCCGCGGTGAGTGTCGCCAGCTCAGCTTCCAGGTCTTCCAGCCGCATCAGCATGGAGGGGGGCACGGAATGAGCCGGAAGGCTGCCCGTCAGCTCCCGGATCTCCCGCTCCAACGCGGCAACGCGTTGCTCTCTGGTGGAGGGCACTGCTATACCTTGACCACGACCGGACGGACGATGGCCTCAAAGGGGCAGGCTGCAACGCAGGCGTGACAACCCATGCAGAGGTGGGCGTCTATGAACGGCGCCTCATCCCGGTCAATGGCGCGAATGGCCTTGGTAGGGCAGACCGCTCGGGCAGCGCACGGCAGGCAGGCGCGGCAGGACGGGTCGTCAGCGCGGGGGATCTGCTTGGCGCCGGGGGACAGAGTCATGGCTTCTCGTTCCACAACGAGGGACGGGGGATCTACTTCTCCTGAGCGTCCAGCCAGCGCTGAGCCTCGATGGCGGCCGCAGCGCCCATCCCGGCCGAGGTGATGGCCTGGCGAAAGTGTGGGTCGCCGGCCTCGCCAGCCACCCAGACGCCGGGCACCTCAGTGCGCTGGCGAGCGTCCGCCTCCAGGTAGCCGCGCTCATCCATCGCCAGTTGCCCGGCAAACAGCTCGGTGTTGGGGATGTGTCCGGTAAAGACAAAGGCCCCATCGGTGGCCATTTCGCTGGTTTCGCCGCTCTTGACATTGCGCAGCTTGACCGATTGGACCGTAGAATCGCCCTGGATCTCATCCACGACCGTGTCCCAGATGAAATCAATCTTGCCGTTCTCGCGAGCTCGCTTCTGCAGTGTGGGTCCGGCCCTCAGCTCGTCACGGCGGTGGATGACGGTCACCTTGCTCGCGTACTTTGTCAAAAAGATCGCTTCCTCCAGCGCGCTGTCCCCGCCGCCGACCACGACTACTTCTTTGTCTTGGAAGAACCAGCCGTCGCAGGTGGCGCAGTAACTTACCCCGCGACCTGTGAACTCGGCTTCGCCGGGCACGCCCAGTTTGCGCGGGGAGGCGCCGGTGGCAATGATGAGGGCGCGGGTGCGATACTGGCCGCTGTAGCCGGTGAGGGTGAAAGGCCGCTTGCCGAGGTCGACGGCCGTGATATTGTCCATCTGCACCATGGCCCCGAACCGCTCGGCGTGCTTTTGCAGTCGCTCTGCCAGCTCGGGCCCCTTTAGGCCCTCGGGGAAGGCCGGGTAGTTCTCCACTTCGCTAGTCGTGGCTATTTGCCCGCCAAGCTCGTTACCGGTGACGACCAGGGTATCCAGGTGAGCGCGGCCGGCGTACACTGCGGCCGACAGACCGGCCGGCCCGCTGCCGATGATGATCAGGTCGTACACCTTCTCTTCCGCTGATTCTGCCATTTCTGGGGTTGACAATGTGAATTGCATGCTCATCGTGTGCTCCGCTCTTCAATAGTCCAGTTGGAGATAGGTCTGCCTGTTCAGAGCTGATCTCCTGCATCGACCAAGTACTCACTGAGATCGAGCCTCTGATACAGGCGCTGCCGCACGTCATGGGGAAGGCCTTCTGCCGCACCGGACCGGTAAAGCATGATAGTCTTCCTGATAGTGTCCACGACTACCCGGCAGTCCTCGCATTCGGCCAGGTGTGCCTGGATCTCTCTGCACAGGGCGTCGGCCGCCTCTCCCGAGATGTATTCTGAAATCGGCTCCAGCAGTTGGCTGCAATCGCCGCTACATTCCATCGCCGTGAATCCCTTGCGCTCTCACACGCTCGCCAAAGTAGACCGATAGCCGGTCTCTCAATCTCAGGCGAGCCCTGAGCAGCCGCGATTTGATAGCAGAGACCGAAAGGTTCAGAGCCGCGGCCGCCTCGGCTGTGGAAAGGCCCTCAATGTCGCGCAGCACGAAAACCGCTCGCAAGCTGTCGGGCAGGGCTCTGATGGCCCTCTCCATCTGGGCACGCGCCTCGCGGTCCAGAAGCTCGGACTCGGGCAGTTGCGACCAGTCGGCGAGCTGCGCGAGTGTCCCGGCATTCCCTTCCTCATCGATGTCCAGAGAGACGCTGGCCGGCCGTCGTCGGCGCAGCGCCATGAGGGCCTGGTTGGTGGCAATCCGATGCAGCCAAGTGCCCAATCTCGCATCGCCTCGGAACGACCCGATGTGTTTCGCTGCCTGAACAAAGGTCTCCTGGAGAATCTCCTCCGCCTCGGATGGCTCCTGCATCATCCTCAAGGCCAGATGGTATACCTGTGGGGAATGGCGTTCCACGAGCTCTGCGAAAGCCGCCCGGTCCCCGGCCTTGAGGCGAGACACCAACCTCGCTTCACCTTCCATATACGCTGGTTGCTCCTTCTCTGAGGGTCAACCAGCGTATTGTAAGTGACTTGGCCGCTTTCTACCAGTCAGCTCCGGGGAGCGGGTGGCGAATGGCGGGCGACCATTGCCGCCCTCGTACTCTGACCCGTTCCCGGTGAGCTCTCTCCGGCTAGTCCGCTGCTGCAGTCACGGCCTGAACCACTCTGGCCTTGCTGGGCGGGCCGGCCTGGCGGTAGACTATTTCGCCATCGGGGTCGAGGACCAGCAGTGTGGGAAGGCCGCTCACTCCATATCGACGGGCGACACGCAGCCCCAGCTGGCTGCTGACGTCAAGGCGCACCACCTCGGCCGTCCCGGTCAATTGACGCTCGAGCCCATCCACGATGGGCTTGGCCACCAGGCACATGCTTCAGTAGTTGCTGTAGAGCTCGACTATTGTCGGCCGGCCGTTGGCCAACACCGCGTCAAAGGCGGCCTCATCTGCCAGAGCGGTGGGGCTGGACCGCAAGAAGACGTATGCGCTCGCTATGGCGACCAGCGTGACCAGAAACAGCCAGTTCTCTGCCAGGAATCGTGCGGCTCGTTCCATGGGACTAGATGTAGCCCTCCAGCCTTCGCTTGATCTGCTCGCCCGGAGCGGCCCCGACGATGCGATCCACCTCCTGTCCGTCCTTGATGAACAGCAGGGTGGGAATCCCCTGCACGCCGTACTGGATCGCCCACTGGGTGTTCTCGTCTGTGTTTACCTTGGCGACCAACGCCTGACCGTCCAGGCTGGCTGCCACTTTCTCCAGGGCGGGTGCGACCATGCGGCAGGGCATGCACCACGGCGCCCAGAAATCCACCACCACCGGTACCTCCGACTTTAGCACGATTTGCTCGAACTCGTCATCGGTGACGTGGACCGGCGCGCCGCCACTCACAGGTGCCTCGCCGGCCGTCTCTTTCACAACGTCTGTCATCCTTTTCTCCTCTGTTTTGCTAGGATCATGTTCATCGCCACATATGCTTGGATGCACCTCGCGCCAAAAGGTTGCATCGATCCGGGAGGGGAGGGCACCGCTGCCTGTTCTGGAGGTGCCCATGGGTGGCGAGCATGCCGCGCTGCCAGCAGCGTGGCATGCTCGTCGCAGGATCCATTTGACAGGCCCAAACGGCGATGCTATATTTGCCACAGTGAACGTGCACAATGTTTGCTCTGCGCCCGCGAGGCGTGGAACGCAACGCGATACTGGGCGCAGTAGCGCCCGGCTGGACGTGGATCACGTCTCAAGGGTGGATCTCTCCCCTTGTTAGTCGCGCTAGCCATCGCATTGATGATCTTTATCAATGCGTTCTACGTGTCGGCCGAGTTCTCCACCGTCAGCGCGCGGCGCACGCGCGTTGCCCAATTAGCCGCGGAGGGCAACCGCCTTGCTCTCCTGCTGCAGCCCATTCTGGCTGACCCCCGGCGCCTGGACCACTATGTTGCCACTTGCCAGCATGGCATTACCGCCTCCAGTCTGCTGCTGGGTTTCTTTGGCCAGTCCTGGCTCGCCGGTGCCCTACAGCCTCTGCTAGTGGACCGGGGCGGTCTCCAGGAGGCAGCCTCTGCGTCCATCGCCGCGACCGGCGTACTCTTGTTTCTCACTGCTCTGCAGGTGCTGCTGGGGGAACTCGTGCCCAAGTCCGTCGGCATCCGTTTCCCTGAGCGGCTGGCGCTGCTGACGGTAATGCCGATGCGCTGGTCTACGTTTATCCTGAACCCTCTCACCCTGCTGTTCAACGGCGCCGCCCATTTGATCCTACGCCTGCTGCGGGTACAGCCCATTGATGGAGATGCGCGCACCCACCGGCCGGAGGAGATCGAGATGCTGGTGGCGGAAAGCGCCAAAGGGGGGCTGTTGGACGCCGAGGAGAAGGTGATGCTGCGCAACATCCTTCGCTTGAGCGGCCTGGTCGCCCACCAGGTGATGATACCCCGGCCGCGCATCGAAGCGGCGCCGGCCGACATGGACTGCCGCGCTCTCCTGGCGCTGATCGCCGACTCACCCTACACTCGCATTCCTGTCTATGAAGGGGACACAGACCACATCCTCGGCATCGTCCACCTCAAGGATCTCTTTCGCATCTGTCTCGTCGAGCAGGATCAAGAGGCTACGGTGCGTGACCTACTGCGGGCGGTTCCCTTTGTCCCCGAGACCCTGCCGGTGGAAGAGCTGTGGAGCCTGCTCAAGGCGGATCGCCAATACATGGCGATCGTGTTCGATGAGTATGGAGGTACGGCCGGGCTGGTCACCCTGGAGGACCTGATCGAGGAGGTGTTTGGCGAGTTCCAGGACGAATTCGACCAGGAGGGTCCGCTCATCTCGCGAGGCTCGGCGGGGGAAATTGTACTCCGGGCGGACGTGCTGGTGACCGACGTGAACGAGTACCTCTTCCTGAATCTTCCCACCGACCGGGGCAACACGGTCGGTGGGCTGGTCACCAGTCTGCTGGGCCGCCCGGCGCAGGTGGGCGACGAGGTCACCATTGGTGCTCTCTCTCTTTGCGTGCGCCAGGTTGATGACCTGGCGGTGACCAGGGTGAGTATGACGCTGCCCGACGACCGGGAACTGACCTTGGATGGGCAGCGGGCGGAGAAGGCGTGATGGCGTTCTTGGTGCCTGCGGCCGTCAGCGCGGTTCTCATCCTCATCAACGGTCTCTTTGTGGCGGCCGAGTTTGCCATCATCGGGGTGCGCAGGACGCGGATAGTCCAGCTCGCCGAATCGGGCAACCGGGTTGCGGCCGGTATCTTGCGTATCCTGGAAAGTCCGGTTCTGCAGGATCGCTACATCTCCACCGCCCAGCTGGGAATCACGGTTGCCAGCCTGGGGCTGGGGATGTACGCTGAAGAGGCGTTCGCCGAGTTGCTGGTTGGCCCCCTGGAGCATCTGGGCAGGCTGGCCGAGCCGGCCGCCCACACCGTTGCGGCCGCCTTTGCACTGACCTTGCTGACTTCTCTGCACGTGGTTCTGGGCGAGCAGGTCCCCAAGTCGTTGGCCCTGCAGTCCCCGGAGGACACTGCCCTGCGCATCGCTGATCCAATGCGAATGGCGCAGCGGCTGTTCGGGCCGGCCGTCTGGTTGCTCAACGGGCTCGCCGCCCTGGTGCTGAGGCTGCTGCGAATCCCCTTGGTGGAAGGCCATGCCCGGCTCCACTCCCCGGAGGAGCTGGAGATGATCATCGAGGACAGCTACCGGGGCGGGCAGATCGATGCCGAAGAGGAAGCAATGCTGAGCAAGGTCTTTCACTTTGGCGAACACCGGGTAAACCAGGTGATGACCCATCGGACGCGCGTCGAAGCGTTTCCGCTGGACGTCAGCGAGGAGCAGCTGCTGGAGGAGCTGGGCCGCTCCAACCACAGTCGCTTTCCCATCTACCAGGGTGATCTGGACAACGTCGTGGGAGTCCTGCACCTCAAGGACCTGGTGAGACAGCAAATCCACCGGCCGGGGGAGTTCGACCTGCGGGCGCTGCTGCGCCGGGCGCCGATAGTGCCCGAGTATGCGGCCGTGGGACCACTGCTCACCTCCCTGAGAAGGCTCCGGCTGCACATGGCGGTGGTCATTGATGAGTTTGGCGGCACGGAAGGCATCGTCACACTCGAGGACCTGGTGGAAGAAGTGGTGGGCGAGGTACAGGACGAGTTCGATCAGGAGTTGCCCCCCCTGCGCCAGGTGGGACCGGCCGATTACGTCTTGCGGGGCGATCTGCCGCTGGAAGAGCTTGACGAACTGAGCCCGCTGGGCGACGACCTGCCGGATGTGAACTCGGTAGGCGGACTCATAGTTGCTCTGCTGGGCTCGATGCCGGCCGTTGGGGATCAGGCCACGTGGCGCGGCATGGAGTTCACGGTCGAGTCAGTCGCGGGTAGGGCGGTGCGCACCGCGCGGGTGCGGCTGCCGGCCAGCGAACCGTGATTCCCTAATCGGATTCGCGCCTCAGAGCGTCTGGGGGTAGCCCATGGTCCTCGGGATCTCTTCGTAGAGCGCCCTGAGCTTCTGCCGGATGGTGCGGCATACTCGGTGGTAGAGTTTGTCGCATAGCTGGCGAGTGAAGGGGTTTGGCTCGCACACATCCCCTGCGCGTGTCCTCTCGCTGACAGCCGCCCCAGTTCTTGCGCCCGCTGATCATACCTGTTTGTTCTGTCGGCCCTTGGCAAAGTACCAGGCCAGCGCAAGAGCGAGCGTCCCCAGCCCGGCCGCTAAGACCAGCCGCTTTGCTCCCCGGTACCTGACCGGCTGCTTTCTAGCCGCCAGCGTGGCCGCCAGCGCCGGCCGCCAGTCCGGGATGGCGGCTGGGTCAGGCGGTCCGTAGCAGTGCTGCCACAGGTGGAGGTAGGCGGCTTCCTCTGCCTCCCAGAGAGCCTGGTCCCAGCCGAGCTCGCCCTTTACAATCGCACCGACGGCCGGCAACAGGGACTGGCCGCCGTCTGGGAGCAGCAGGCCCAGCCGGACCCGTCGCAGCAGCAAGTCGTCGAGATGAACGACCCCCTCCTCCCGAGCCGCCCAACGCAGTTCCGCCCACAAGGTATTGGTGCCCGGAATGGTCTCCAATTCCTCTGGCGAGGCGGTCTCTACCAGCGATAAGGTGTCGGCACCATAGCGGCCTAGCAGCCGGCGACGATCCGCTTCGTCCAGGCCGGCCGCGGCCGGGAGCGAAATGTCCACCGGGTTCAGGACCGGGTGGCTGGTGTCCACCGACGGCATATCTGGCAGCAGATGCCGCACGTTCTCCAGCGCATCCAGTGCGATCAGCCGGAAGGTGGTCAGCTTGCCGCCTGTGACTGTCACCAGTCCGCACTCCTGCCAGACGATGTGGTCTCGGGACTCCCGTGACGGATCTTCTTGGCCGGTATCGACCACCGGCCGGATGCCGGCAAAGGTCGCCATCACGTCTTCCACCCGCAGTGACAGCGGCGCGAACTGAGACCCCACCCCTGCCATCAGATACGCCACTTCCTCCGGGCTGATACGGGGCTCAAGGTCAAGATCAGCTTGATGGTCCACATCTGTGGTGCCCACCAGAGTGATCCCCTCCCAGGGAAAGACGAACACCGGCCGGCGGTCAATGGGGTGCAGGAAGCTGATCGCCTGCGCCACAGGGAATCTCCATTTGGGGAAGATGAGATGGCTACCCCGTAACTGCCGCAGCCTGGGCTCCCCGCCTACCCAGGCTCGCAGGCGGTCGGCCCAGGCGCCTGCTGCGTTGATGACCACACGCGCCCGCGCTTTGGACGCACGGTCCGCGACCAGGTCGTGCAGATGCACGCCGGTCACCTGCCCGTCTTTGTCCCGCAGGAGCTCGTCGGCCCGGACGTAGTTGATGGCTGCTGCTCCCTCAGCGACCGCCTCTCGCAGCACGCGCAGCACCAGCCGGGCGTCGTCCGTCTGCGCATCCCCATATCGGAAACCCCCTTCCAGCCCCTCTGGCGTCAGATGAGGAGCCAGCATCTGGAACTCCTCGGTGCTGTAGTGCCTGTGGCTCCAGTGTAGTGCCAGCAGATCGTAGATGGAGAGGGCCGCGGTGAAGCTCCAGCGGCCGGGGCTATCGCCCGCATAGTTCGCCATCAGGAAACCCAGCGGGTCGATCAAGCCAGGAGCTTCGCCCATCAGCCGTTCGCGCTCGCGAACCGAGGCGCGGGTGAGGCCGAACTGCAAGGTTCGCAAGTAGCGCAAGCCGCCGTGGACCAGCTTGGAGGAACGACTAGAGGTTCCCCAGCCAAAGTCTCGCTGATCGACCAGGAGTGCGCTGAGTCCTAGGCGCGTCGCCTCCCGCAGGATACCTGCCCCCGTGATCCCTCCTCCGACGATGATCAGGTCACGAGGCTGATCGAGTTGGTCCCAGACTCTGTCCCGCCAGTCTCCGTGCCACATCGCGCGCCTCGCTACTGCCCAGCGGGCACTAGCTTGCCAGGGTTCATCAGCCCTTCCGGGTCAAAGAGTCTACACGCTGCCTTGAGTGCCTCTAGGCCCAATGGCCCTTTTTCGGTTTCCAGATAGCAGGCGTGATCTGTGCCGACACCGTGCTGGTGGCTGATTGTGGCTCCAGCCGCCACGATGGCGTTGCTGGCGGCCGCCTTTGACTCTTTCCAGAGAGCCAGCGTCTGCTCTGGGTCGGGTTGCAGGCGGTACATGAAGGTGGTGTAAATGCTGGCGCCGTCGGTGTACACGTGTGAGATGTGGGTAAAGACGTGAACCCGCTCGCCTCTGGTCTCAAGACTGCTGCGCAGAGCGGCCTCAATCGCGCCGATAAGAACCGGGATCCTGGCCCACGGAGCAGCCGTCTCCAGGGTGTCCACCGTGTAGCCCATCTCCCACAAGGTATTGCGCAGATATGGAGTGGTGAAGCGGGTCTTGTGCCACTGCCTCCCCATGTACCGGCCTACGGGAACCGCACCGTGCTTTCGGGCAATGCTGATGGCCGCCCGTCGGGCGAAACTTGTCAAGCTAGACGCCCCGCTGACGCCGAGCATGAGCATGCATCTGCCTTCTCCTGCGCCCAGCACCTTGAGTCCCTTTTCCAGGAGCCCAACCAGCCGGGGGCGGCCGGCTAGCGCCAGGTTGGTGACGGTCTCCGCGGCCGTGCTCAGGCGAAGCAGGGAGGCAGGGAGTTGGGCCTGGACGATCTCGCGCACGGCCGCCAGGCCGGAAGATAGGTCGGGGAGAAAGAGGGCGTGAAAGCTCTCATCCTCGGGCAGCGGGCTCACCCGCACCGTTGCCTCGGTGAGAATTCCTAGCCTCCCCTCCGAGCCCAGAATCAGCTCCCGCAGGTCGGGTCCGGCGGCCGAAGCGGGAAACGGAGGTATGACCAGCGGCCCGGCCGGGCTCTCGAGGCGGCCGCCGGCGAACGTCCGCTCAATCCTGCCGTAGCGGTAGGACTGCTGTCCGGTCGAGCGCGTTGCGACCCAGCCTCCCAGCGTAGAATACTCGAAGGACTGTGGAAAATGACCCAGAGTGAACCCCTGGGCTTGCAGTTGCGCCTCCAGGTCTGGCCCCCGCACGCCGGCGCCAAAGGCAGCCAGCTGGCTGGTGTCGTCCAGACTTCTCAACCGGCTGAGCCGGCCCAGGTCCACTGTCAGAACCGGCCGATTGTCAGGAAGTGGGTTGATGTGCCCGACCACGCTTGTGCCGCCGCCATATGGGATCAGGGCAGCGCCGCGCTCGGCCGCCCAGCTCAGCAGCTCTCGTACCTCGGCGTCAGTTGTGGGAAAGGCAACTCCATCGGGGAAAGCCTCGATTCGCCCGCTGCGAACGGCGACCCAGTCCGGCAGGCTCTGCCCGCGCGTGTGGCGCACCCGCTCTTCTGCGTCAGTCGTGACCAGCGAGTGGTCCGGCAGGCGGGACGGGGGCACGCTCGCCACCACGTCCTTCAGCCGGGCGTCTCGCGGCGGCGTGCCTGGGCCGATCCATTCGACCAGCCGGGTGCCGGCCGACTCCGGCAGGGGATAGGAGAAGGTGTCGTCGCCCCATCCGTTCCAGCGTCTCATGGTTTCCTCTATTTCGGGACGCCGATTCTGCTTCTCGTGCGCCGTCCTCGTCCCGAGTTATCGTGCTCCTCTCTGGCGATGTCCGGGTCGTGCGGCGCGAAGCAGATGCCGGGCAGCCGAAGGGCCAGCGCGACTGTGATCTCTGCACCTGGTGGCGCTCCGGAACTGATGCGAGAAAAGACGGTCGGGGCAGGGGGGCTCAGTCGGTCTCTTCGGCCGGCTTGCTGACCATCAGAGCGTTCCAGTCGCCGCGAGCCACTACCTCATCTCGCTGGTTCACTACTTTTGCCGACAGCACCACCGATCCGCCCCCGAGACGCGGGAGGGCTTTCAACTTGGTCACCTCGGCCACCAGGTGAACCGTGTCCCCGATAAAGACCGGAGCGCTGAACTTCCAGGTCAGGTCCCGGAAAGCGAGTATCGTCCCCTCGATGAAGCCCAGTTGGTTGAATAGGCCGGTGGCAATGGACAGAACCAGCAGGCCGTGGGCCACCCGCTGCCCAAAAGGCATCCCCTTGGCGAACTCGGCGTCGGTGTGAATCTGGTTCCAGTCACCGGAGAGCGCGGCAAAGCTCACCACGTCGGTCTCGGTAATGGTCCGGCCGCCGCTGACTCCCGTGTCGCCAAGCTGGAACTCCTCAAAGTATCGGCCGCGCGGCAGGTATTCGGGTTTGTCGGGCATCAATTCACCTCCGCAGAATTGGTCGGGTGGCTACTCTGACTGTCCGGTGTCCTGTCCGCTGAGAACCGCAGTCAGGTTCATTCGCAGCGGGACTGCCAGTTCGATCCCCTGGCTGGTAAAGGCCGAGACGATCTCCTTCTGCAGGTCGGACTGGACGCTGACCAGTTCCTCCTTTGCCGTGTAGGCTGTGACCTGCAGGTCCACTGCGCTGTCGCGTATCTGATCTACCAGGATCGAGGGCGGCTTGTCCGCCAGCAGTCGCTTCTCCGCCTCCAGTACGTTCTGCACTGTCTTGACGACCAGGTTGAGATCGGCCGTGCTCAGCACGGACACCGTAAAGCGCACTCGGCGGTGCTGGCTCAGGGTATAGTTGGTGATCGCCTCCTGGGCGATGGTGCTGTTGGGGACGGTGACGATGGGGCCATCGTAGGTGATGATGTCTGTGGATCGCAGGGAGATCCTGTTCACCGTACCCGAGATGCCTTTGACGGTGATCGAATCGCCGACCACAAACGGCCGGTCCATGAGGATGAGCACGCCAGAGATGACGTTGGACGCCACGTCCTGCACGGCAAAGCCCAGGGCGATGCCGAAAACCCCGGCGGCCGTCAGCGCGCTGTAAAGCAGCGGTGTGAGGTCTAGAATCGCAAGCGTCGCAATGATGCCGATGACAATGATGATGGAGTCCAGCAGACGGTCCACCGTTTTCAGGTCGCGAGGGTCGATGTCAATTCCCTCCGTCTTCTCATCCAGCGCCATGATCCACTCGCTCAGGTAGCGCACCAGGACCCAGACCACCGTCCAGAGGAGCAGCACCGCAATCACTCGCCACCCCACCGTGCTGACCCAGAACAGAGGGACCAGGTCGAGGATGTAAAGAGTAATGCCGAGGCCAACGATGAGCAGGACGAGGTTCACCAGCCGCTCAAAGGCGGCTCGGTCTTTCTCGCCCAGCTCGACCGCACCCAGACGTCGGTCGGCCGCCTTGCTCCAGCGAATCAGGTAATGCTGTAGTAGCCACATGACCAGCCAGAGAACCAGAATGGCGGTCGCCCGCAGGGCCACCGTGTTCCAGTCAACGTCTTCCAGACCGGTCGCGCTCCATTGGGTGTTGCCAAGCTTCATCTCGTCTCTCTCCTACCTCGCCTCTGTCCCCGTGCTCTCTCCGGTCCATCGGATCGGGCAGGCCTCATTCTAGCAGAGTTGATTTTGCGGCGCAACCTGATACCATTCTGCGAGAGCGACTTTTGCATGGTGTTTGTCGCCGGGAGTTGGCTGATGGGCACACTGGAATCAGAGCGGGCGGCCGAAATCGATGAATCGCCGGGCGGCGAAAAGGAACTGGGCGCCGATGTGGGCGGCCCCGCCGCGCCGGCCGGCTGGGTAAGAGTGACCGCCACCAGTGGCAAACCCAACGCGATCATTGTTGCCGGCCGGCTCGAGAGCTGCGGCATCCCCACGCACGTCACGCAGGAAGCTATCGGCGCCCGGGTGTATGCCCTGACCGTCGGCCCCTTGGGCACCGCTCACGTCTGGGTCCCCAAGGAGCACGCCGCTCAGGCGAGGGCCGTTCTGGCGGCCGAGTGGGAAGAGGAGGAGTGAGGCAGTGGCCTCGCTCCGCCCCACAGGGACTCGTTCGTTGCAGGCATCCCGATATTGACATAAGGCATCACTCTGTGAGCATCAGGAGGCGGGCATGACTGGGAAGCGCCTTTCCCGGCGCCAGAGGGCGCTGGCGGAGCAGAAGCGCAGGGAGCGCAGACGGTGGCTGCGCGCCAGTGGCATAGCGGCGCTGGTGGTCGTCGTTCTGGGTGGTCTGTATTGGTCCGGCAATCGACCTCGAACGACGGACAGCGTCGTTCCTGCCGGGGCCGACAGAAACGCCTGGGGCCTGGCCCGCGCTCCCGTCGTCATTGAGGAGTGGTCCGACTTTGGTTGAGGATACTGCAAGCAGCTTGCTTTTGGCGCGGTGCGCCAGATACAGGAAACCTACGGGGGAACCGAGCAGGTCCGTCTGGAGTTCAAGAACTTTGCCTTCCTCAGCGAAGGGTCAACCTGGGCGGCCGAGGCGGTGTTCTGCGCAGCCGACCAGGGGCAGTTCTGGCCTTACCACGACGTGCTCTTTGAGAATCAGGGTCACTTCAGCAAGGACAGCCTGAAACGGTACGCGGCCGCGCTCGACCTTGAGACCGGCGTGTTTGACGATTGCCTGGACGGCGGCAAACACCGGCAGGAGGTGCAGGATCAGCTAGATGAGGGGCGGGCCAAGGGAGTTGGGTCCACGCCGACCGTGTTTGTCAATGAGACCAAGATCGTCGGTGCCCGGCCGTTCGAGACCTTCCAGGCGCTTATCGAGCAGGAGCTAGAGAGGGAGGGGGGTGAGGGGTGAGCAGCCCGGCAGCTCGGACAGAGAGCTCACGTGCCACTCAGCTACCCCAGTAAGGCCATCGGGCAGGGCCGCAGTCGGGCTCTTTCTCTACCGGCTCGCTACCTCCAGGAACGCCCTGTTCTCCGGCGGGATGCAGAAATCTCAGAAAGCGGCCTGAATTCGGGCCCGGGCGCTCCGGCCGACCGGTGGGGACTTTCGCCCAGTCACAATTGGAGCGGGAGCGGAATCGGCCGAGTTCCGCGTCCGGCGTAGGGAAGGCGTTGGGGAGCGCGGGGAGGTTGCTGCCGCAGGGGAGGGCGGTAGCAGGTGAGCCCCGCCGGGCGTCAAAGATCGCCTACTTTTACCAGACCCTCGCGGATGGCGTACTTTACAAGCTCAATCCGCGAGTGGACCTGCAGCCGCTTCATCATGTTCTCGATGTGGCGATCCACCGTGCGGGCGCTGAGGCCCAACCTGTCGGCTACCTTCTGGCTGGTGAGCCCGTCGCCGACCAGGCGTAGGACCTCGAGTTGGCGGGGCGTCAACGCTGAGGGCTTGGTCTGCAGTTCCGCAGAGTCCCGGTAGCCCTCCACCAGGGCGCCTACTAACCGGCCGTAGACGTAGCTCCGGCCGGCGCGGACGGTACGTATAGCGGCGACCAACTCCCCGGCCGCCGCGCTCTTGGGCAGGTAGCCATCAGCACCCGCGTCCAGCATCTCGAGCAGGTACGCCTTGGTCTCGTGGATAGTAACCACCAGGACAGCGACGCCGGGAAGACGGGCTTTGATGGCGCGGACAGTCTCGGCGGCGCTCATGCCGGGCATCGAAATATCCAGGAGAATCACGTCCGGGTTCTGTGCCTCCAGCAGTTCCAGCGCGGCATCCCCAGAGTCTGCCTCGGCCACAATTTCCAGGTCGGGCTCCGCTTCCAGCAGCATCCGGAAGCCAGCCCGGACCATCTCATGGTCCTCTACCAGCATCAGGCGGATCATCTCGCTCAACCTCTGTGTCCTCCGTCATCCTGACCCTCAGGCAGCCGCGCCGGCAGAGTTACAGATAGAATAGTGCCCTTGCCGGGAGCAGACACAATCTTGAACTCACCCCCCGCCAACTCTGCCCTCTCTTGGATGCCAACCAGTCCCCACCCCGCTAGACTTGAACCGTTGCGTAGCGCGGCCGCCGGGTCGAATCCTGCGCCATTGTCTTCGATCTCCAGGCGAGCGGTCACCTGGTCGCAGCTCAGCCGCACCGCCACCCGATGGGCGCCGGCGTGACGGGCAACGTTGGTGAGCCCCTCCTGTGCTATGCGGAACAGTATGGTTTCAACGGGCGCCGGGAGGCGGCTCTCCAGACCCTCTGCGGTCACTGTCACGTCGGGCGGAAGCCGTTCTCTCATGGCCTCCAGATACGAGTGCAGCGCCGGCACCAGCCCCATGTCGTCCAACACCGACGGCCGCAGATCGCGGATCAGGCGGCGCAGCTCAGCTATGGCGTGGCTGCTCATGGCAGCCAGCTGGGTCAATTGCTCCCGTGCCTTCTCAGGACTGGCTGCCAGCTGTTGCTGGGTCCCCACCAGCCCGGCCGACAGCCCGGTGAACACCTGAAGGGTATCATCGTGCAGTTCGCGGGCCAGACGGGCCCGCTCTTCCTCTTGAGCAGCGACCGTACGCCTCAGGAGTTCCCTCCGCAGGGCGTCACGCCGTGCGATAGCTTCTTGAGCTTGGCGTTGAGCGTCTGCCAGCCGGCGCTGCCGGTCGAGCTCAAAGGTCCGCATACCGCGAATGACGAAAAGCGCCATCAACGCCGCCAGCACGGCCCGCAGTGCCTGAATGGGAAAGCCGAACCACTGGCTGAACAGCCTGGCGTTATAGAGGTTGGAGGGAAAGAGCGCGCTGCGGGGTGCAGCGGTCTGGCCGACCAGGCCATAGACCGCAAACACGACGGCCGCCCAGAGGAAATCGTTGGCAAATGCGGTCCGCCCCGTTTGGCGGAGTAGGCGCCACTCGGCGCGCATGCCGGCCGCCGCCAGCAGCGCGCCAGGCACGCCCAGGGAGTAGCGAGCCCAGGCGTCCGCCGCCAGCACCCAATCATCCCCGTGAAACTGGATGCCCAGCGCCAGCGCACCCGCGGTTGACAAGGTGAGCATCCCCAGACCGCTCATCAGGCCAGTCGCTGGCTGGCCAGGAGAAGCGTAGAGTATGCCCACCCCAAAGGCGATAAGTTCGGCAAAAGAGACGGCGAGCAATCCGAGCCGGCCCCACTGCAGCCACGCGGGCGTGACAAAGCCATACGCGGCCTCTCCCACCAGTTCGAACATCTCAATCCATTCATGGAAGCCATGCAGCAAACCAAAGAGGGCCAGCGGGCGCATGGCTCGAGCGAACCACGACTCAGAGGTACGGCCCGCTTCCAGCGCCACAGCCAGCCCCAGGGTAACGAACCCCAACCCATAGACCAGGTATACGTGGACGATGCGCGCCTGGAAGAACTCAGCCATGCTCATCGCAAGACAGACGCGCCCTATTATAGTGCCGCCAGCGTGGACAGCAAACCGATCGTTAGGCGGGCCTAGGGAAACCTCCGCGGAGCACCCTGGTCCCGCACCTCACGCAGTGGCGCGGAACGCCGGCGACAGACACCGAGCAGGCAAACCAGACCGGGCCCAAGAGTGAGCCCGGTCCGGTGTTCTGCATGACCTCAGTCTACCCGGTCAGGGCCGAACCATTCCGGCCGTGTCTGCCCCAAGATCGACTAGAGAGTCGTAGAGGACCTGGATGATGTACTTGCCGTTGTGGGCAAATGCTCCGGGGTCCTTCTGCAAGTATTGGTAGTTGTAGGCCGCTCGCAGCAGGCGTGGCGTCCAGGTGACATACCTTTCGCCCGCCTCATCGAAAAAGTAGGGATATCGGTGCGAGTTGTACTCGATACCGACGCCAGCCGTATTGGCAGCATAGTCCTGGAGGGCCGCGTACATGGCCTCGGACATGGTTTCCACCTCGCCGGCGATGCCTTCGCTGGTGTCGCCGTCGCCGTCAAAGTCGGTGGGGTCCATCCGGATGCGGAGCAGGTCTTCCTCGTCCTCCACAACCGGGTGACAGCCGCTGCACGCCTCAACCTTGACCGTCAAACGGTGGGTGCTGTGACAGTCGATGCAGGTGTCGATGCCCTGGACGTGGGGGAAGCGGCCGTTGTACTCCTGCCCCTCGTACTCGTAGGCCCCCTGCGCCTCGGTGCCAAAGAGGGTTGCGCCGGCCGCAAAGTAGTGGACGTTGGCAAAGCTCAATCCCTCAGTCACCTCGTCGTCGGCCGCGTCACCAATCCTGACGTTGACGCTGACGGTGGACTGGCGGCCCTGATGGCAGTTGATGCAGATGTTGGCGTCAGGATTGCCGGTGTCCAGTTCAGCTCCGCTGGGGAACTCGACCGACGCCACTTCGTGGCGGGTAAAGGTGGTCAGGTCGTTGTGGCAGGTGGCGCAGTCCAGCCCGTTGGCGAGCGGCTGCTCGATTTGCACGCCGTGCTCCAGGAGGAAGGGCAGGCCGGCAGCCGAATGGCAATTGCTGCAAGACGCTGAGACGGCACCATCCTCATCCCAGTGCCGGAACGCCTCTTCCGACCCGGCAAAGTGGCCGGGGTCAGTCCGGTGCGTACCCGCCAGCAGACCGGGATCCAGGTCCTCGATGGAGTCATAGAGGAGCTGGATGATGTACTTGCCGCCGTGGGCATAGGCGCCGGGGTCCTTGACCGAGACCTGGTAGTTGTAGGCCGCTTTGGTCAGCCGGCCGGTCCAGGCATTGTACTGGTTGCCATAGTTGGCCTCTTCCTCGCTGGCCTCGCCGTCGCCATCAGTGTCGATGAAAAAGTACGGGTAGGCGTGCGAGTCGTAGACGACGGGAGTACCGGATACATCCTCAGCGTAGGCCTGGATGGCCTCGTAGAGCAACTCCCGAAGGCCCTCGATCTCATAGTAGACACCTTCGTCAGTGTTGCCGTCCCCGTCATAGTCCACCGCTGAGCCGTACATGCGAACGTCCTTGAGATCGTCCGCGCTGGCGACGCCGGTGTGGCACGTGCTGCACTCCTCTATCCTGAGCTCCAGGGTGTGGGGATCGTGGCAGCCGTTGCAGGTGTCATATCCAGCGACGTGAGTGAACTTGGCGTCGTAAGTTTTGCCCTCGTACTGGTAGCCACCCATGGCGGCGCCGCCGGCCTGAGTCGCGGCGGCCGCATAGTAGTGGATATTGGTGAATCCCAACTCTTCGCTGGGCGCGTCCAGGTCGTCTGCCAGCCCCAGCTCCTCGATCTTTCCGTCCACCGTGCCGGCAGACGCGCGCCCCTGATGGCATTCCATGCAGCGAGACTCGGGGCCAAGACCGGCGATTTCCACGCCTGAAGGGAACACCACGCTATCCTTGGTCGCCGTAGCCTCGTTGTGGCAGGCGATGCAGGCAACGACGGTCCCAATTGGCGCATTCTTATCTACGGCGCCAGCCTCGGTCCCGTCCACGCCCAGGAAATCTCGATAGCCATCTGTGCTGTGGCACTTGGCGCAGCTAGTGGGGACCTCGGGCGGATCATCCTCGTCCCAGTGGGTGAAAGCCTCAGCCGACGCGTCGGCATGCCCAGAACCGGCCCACATCGCCTCAAACGGCGCCTTCACGGCCGGTGGGCACTCCGCCGGCTCCGGGCAGTCCGGGCAGGCAGGACCTTCTGGACAAACAGCCTCCGGGCACTCGACATCTGGACATTCCGGACACGCCGGGCACTCGGCCGGTTCCTGCTGGCACGCTCCCAGGACCAGAGAGAGCAACAGCAGTCCCGCTGCCGACAGTACGGTTCGCTTGAGATCCATATTCACTCCTCTTCTGTGTGCAGTCTGATGCCTGTCCCGCTCAATTCCTCGGGCGGGAAGGCGACGTCTGGTTTTCCTTCTGGTTTCCGATTGGCTCCGCCTTGCTCCGCACCATCTCCTTTCCGTCACTTGGTGGCTTGCACAGTCCCTCTGCTGCTACATGAACGGGCTCTCAACGGCGAATAAGGCCGGACGGTTCTCACCGTTCCGGTGCCTGCCCGCCGCTGCAGCCCGGCCAACCCAACCGGATCTAGCGGTCCGGGTTCGCCCTGCGGACCCTGGTGCTGCGAACCACACCTGCTCACTTGACGACTCAAAAGCCGTTCTTGCCGGCTGCGGCCGTCGCGTCAGGAGGCCTCACACCCTGCACACCGACTCAAGAGGTGCGCCTGTGTGGATGCCACCACAAACTCAAACAGGCGTCTCGCAGAGTTCTGCATATCGGTGCTGGGCAAATGACACCAAACCGAGAAGCCATTCACACCATCGACCTAGGTAATTATACGCAGTGTAGGCCATACCCAGGGACCGATAAGTGACAAAGGTCACCGGTGCTGTATGACAAATATCACGGCGGATGTATGAGAGATGTCAACCGGGGCTGGCAACGATTGTGGCAGCATCAACGGTACGCAGCGCGGATTGCTGAAACGAACGGCGGTGCAAAACGTTGCTCTTCTCTTGACGGCAAGAACGCAGTTGGCCGAAGACGCAGTCGTAATGGGTATGATTACCCACATCGCTGGGAGGCGACTGCCCAAATGTGGGTAGCTGCACCTGAGCTCCTCCTATCATGACTACTGAAGAGTCTGGAACCAAAGCCAGAAAGGTCGGCCGGTGCCGGGTGAGGCGCCTGCTGCAAGCACCTCTGTGGGATGCTCTTCCGCCGCCCCGTCTGGGAAGAGACGGAGCGGCTTCAGGTCAATCAAGATACTCGGGGGACGCACCGTTGCCGATCCATTCGATCAAGAGATCAAGTTCTACCTCACTCAGCTGAGCATAGTGCTCGCCGCGCTGCACCTCGACGATCCGGCTCTCCTCCGGTTCACCGGGGACCACTGCCGCGCCGGACGAGGCGCCAGCCATTAGAGAGTCATAGTCTGTAACCGTGAGGCCAGCGGTGCCGCCGTGGCAGGCACCGCAGCGTTCGGTCAACAGCGGTCCGATGGTGCGGGCATATGTCGGCACGCCCACCGCCTCCTCTGTCCTCCCACGTGGCGTCTCCCACGCACGCAGGAAAGCCACCAGGGCGTCAATCTGCTCAGTAGCCAGTACTCCGCCCCTCTCCTCCCCCCACGGAGGCATCTTCTGATGGCCCTCAGCGATGACCTGCTGGAGATACTCGTCGTCGTAGGCAACCAGGAACTCCTGCGAGTTCAGGACAACCGGGACATTCTTGGCTCCCTCTCCGTCAGCGCCGTGGCAGAAAGCGCAATAGCGGGCGTATAGCGTCTCGCCACCCAGCACCGCCTGGGGAGCGGTCGCTTCCCAGGCCCGGATGAGGGCGACCACGGCGTTGATCTCCCCGCTCGACAGTTCGCCAGCGAAGCTCGGCATCCCCTGCTCGGGCCTCCCCTGAGCGATCAACTGGTACAGTACAGCGTCGTCGGTCCGGTCCAAGAACCCTTTCGAGTTCAAGACCAGGCCGACGGCACCGGTACCCTCGCCGCTGGGCCCATGGCATCCGGAGCAGTACCGCGCGTAAAGCGAGGCGGCGTCAATCACAGGCGTGGCTGTAGGTAACACAGGAGCCGTTTCGTCCCAATTCCGGATAAAGGCTACCAGGTCGTCGATCTGGCTCTCGCGCAGGGGGCCGCCCTCTTCCTGGGCATAGGCGGCCATCAGCGTGTTGGGCCGGCCGTCCCGAGTCGCAGAGCGGATAGCTTGGTCGTCGTACAGTTCCAGGTAACTTCTCGAGTTCAGAACTGGGCCAACGTTGGTTTTCCCCTGGCCCTCGTCACCGTGGCAGGAGGCGCAGTGGTCGGAATAGAGCTCCGCGCCCCGCCGCACGGCCTCCTGCCGGAACTCCTCGCGAGCCACGGCCATGCGGTGCGGCTCGTTCAGCCAGTAGACTGGCAGGAAGACAGCTATCACCAGAGTCAACCCCCAACCCAGGAGTATCTTTCGCTCCATGCTGCCCATAGCGCTCACCTCATGCAACGCAACATCAAGGCTTGACCAGCTGCGATTCCTCGAAGCTGCTGCGCTGCACGATCGTGCCCGTGTCCACAGTAATCTCCCCATCCACGATTTCCACGGGGAAGAGGTCCAGTGGCCTGGGGGGAGGGCCCGCCAGGACTTCGCCCGTCATATTGAACACCGCTGCGTGGCAAGGACACAGAAAACGCTGCTCTTCTGCGGACCAGGGGACCATGCATCCGAGGTGGGGGCATACGCGGTACAGAGCTAGAAAGCCGTCCTCCAGGTGAACGAGGTAGAACCGGCTCTGCCCGAAGGTGGTGACTGAGCCTACGGGAAAATCCCCCACCTTCCCGACCGCACTCTTGCCGCCAAATGCTCCTACTTCCGCCCGCGGTCGCAAGAAGTTGAAGAGAATGCCAACCACCTCGCCGAGAAGGACGAAAACCGTTGTTGTCCAGGCGTACAAGAAAAACCGCCGCCGCGTGATTTCCTTTCCGCCACCGGTTCCCTCAGATATGTCGCACCTTCCTGTCTCTAGTCGTCAATCATCACTTGTTACAGGCCTTAATGTCCGGCCGGCATGGCCCACGGCCAATAGAGCTGCATGCCTGGCCCCCGGAACAGCAGCATCGCCAGGGTCAGGACGACGAGGCCCACGACCAAGATGGTAAAGTAGGCGATCATCATTTCTCGTACCGAAGCTCTGAACTGGCGCAGGACGGCATAGAGCACTGCCAGCAGCACGAGCAGGGTCCCCAACGGGATGACAATTCCTGCCACAAGGGGGGGAACGCCGGGCCACACGCTCCGCACTCCCTTTAGGCTGTCCAGCGCCACCAGCGCCGGGACCACAAGTAGGGTACCCACTGCGGTGCACAGGGCGATGCGCCTGCCCCGCGGGCCGGCAAACCACCGACCCACATCCTGCTGGCTGCGGTCGAGGTACGGAACGGCCGCCAGGGCCAGGCCTGCCAGTCCAGGCACTATGATGGCCCCCCACGTGGGGTGCATGTGCAGGATCAGTTCCTGGATGCCCATCAGGTACCAGGCCGCCTTGGCCGGGCTTGGCGAAATATCAGGGTTGGCGGCCTCCTCCAGCGGAGCGTCGCGCACCGCCGAAAGGATCAGTAGCAGAACCATCACCGCCAGCGCGGCCAGGACCTCAATGATGACCAGGTGGGGAAAGGTCATCACCGTGTCCTCAGGCTCTTTCGCCACCAGAGGCGAGGTCCCTCGGGCCAGCTCCATCAGGCCGTACGTTTTGCTCGTATCAGCGGGGAAGATCTGGGGATCTTGCCTCTCGTCCATCACTCGCGCTTCTCCTCAGCCGGCGGTGGCCCTGAGATGCCACCGTCCTTGCGCACTCTCCAGAAGTGGATTCCCAGTACGACAGCCATGCTGGCCGACAGGACGAAGACGTGGAGGTTGTAGAAACGGATGAGGGCTGGCTGCCCCGCCGTCGGGCCGCCTAGCAGCAGAACTCTAACCTGATCGCCCACCAGTGGGACGTAGCCGGCGATGTTGCTGCCCACAGTGATACCCCAATAGGCCAGTTGATCCCAGGGCAACAGATATCCAGTGTAACTGAAGGCCAGGGTGAGAAAGCCGGCCGCCAGCCCCACGATCCAGTTGAACTCGCGGGGCGGCTTGTAGGCCCCGGTGTAGAAAACGCGGCACAGATGCAGAAACACCGTCAGCACCATCAACTCGGCCGACCAGCGGTGGAGGTTACGCAGCAGCGCCCCAAAGGGGACGCTAGTCTGAATGCGGACGATGTCACCGTAGGCCCGGTCCACCGAGGGGACGTACTCAAACATCAGCAGCCCCCCAGTGACGCCCAACACCAGAAACAGAAAGAAGCTAATCCCGCCCAGCCCCCAGGTGTAGGTCAGCCGCAACCCGTGCTTTCGCACCCGAACCGGGTGCAGGTGCAGGAAAAGGTTGCTGGTGATCGTGAGCGAGCGATCGAGGTCGTTGTCTGGCAGCCCGTGGCGGAAGAAGGAGCGCCACACCCGAGAGTTCGTGACCCCGTGGACGAGGCGGTCGAGCAGGTTCGCCGCCATACTCATCTCTTTCTCGCCCTCTCTCTGCCTCCAGCCCGGCATAGCTACACGTATTCCTCGACCAAGCTCAGTGCTTCCATGGTGATAGCTCCCGTAGGGCAGCGACTGGCACACAACCCGCAGCGGATACAGCGCGTCTCGTCCTTTATCATGGCTGTGCCCAATGCGTCGGGGAACCCGGCCAGGGGACGCCCGAAGCGAGCCGCCACCAATGCCGCCAGGTGTGGGTTCTCCGCTAGGAGCTCCAGCGGCACCATCTTTAGGCAACGCTCGGGACAGACATCGACACAGCCGCCGCACAGGATGCACTCGTCACCGTCGAAGACGGTGTTCACGCTGCACCTGAGGCAACGCTTTGCCTGCTCTGTGGCCTCCCTCTCAGCGTATCCCAGTTCCACCTCAGCGACACCGATGCGTCGCTCAACAGGCAGAGTTGGTACCCTGCGCTGCCACTTGAGCTTCTCGTAGCCAGCGGGCATGGAGTAGGGTAGGATGACCGTCATGTGCCCCCTCCAGACGGAGGGGGAGTGTCTGCCCCGCAGGTAGTCGTCAATGGCGCGGGCTGCCTTCCGCCCGTCGGCTATGGCCTCGATGAGCACCCGGGGCCCAAAGACCACGTCCCCGCCAGCAAACACCCCCGGCGCGGTGGTCGCCAGGGTGTCAGGATCAACGACGATCGTTCCCCGCCCGGTGGTCTCGATGCCATTACCCTCCCCGATGAAGGAGAGGTCAGAGGTTTGGCCAATGGCTATTATCACCGTGTCCGCTTGGATGATCGTCTCCGTATCGGGGATGTACACGGGGTTGAATCGCCCTTCGCTGTCAAAGACCGAGGCTGCCGCGATGGTTTCCAGGCCGACCACCTTGCCCTCGCGGCCCAGGATTCTCTTGGGGCCCAGCCGAGTATGTATCTGGATGCCTTCCTCGAGGGCTTCGGTGATCTCCCGTACGTCGGCCGGCATCTCCTGCTGCGATTCGAGGCAGACCATGTGCACATCCCTGACCCCCAGACGTAGAACCCAGCGAGCCGTATCTATGGCGGCGGTCAAGTCCTCTACCCTGCCATCGCCAAGGCCCGCCATTTGCTGCAGAGCATCCCCAGCCGCAGTCAGGATACGGTCTCTCTCTTCCTGGCTCAGAGCATCGACATCCTCCAACCTGCGGAGCGCAGTGCGCGCCACATCAAACGCCACGCCTCCGGCACCAACAATCAGCACCTTCTTGCCCAACTCAACCTTGTAGCCCAAATTGGCGTTCAAGAGGAAGTCCACCGCCCTCAGCACCCCATCCAGTTCGACGCCCTCGATAGCCATATCGCGGCTTCTATGTGCACCCAGAGCGATGAAGATGGTCTCGAACCCTTGAGCACGCAGATCGGACAGGGATAGGTCAGGACCAACAGGGGTGTTGAGCCGCAGGTCCACGCCCAACTCTAGGATGGCCCGTATTTCCCGGTCCAGCAGGTCTCTGGGCAGCCGATAGGCCGGTATTCCCAGGCGCATCATCCCCCCTGCTGCCTCGGCGGCTTCGAATATGGTGACCTGATGCCCCAGGAGGGCCAGGTCATGAGCGGCCGCTAGCCCCGCTGGCCCGGAGCCGATTACGGCCACTCGCTTGCCTGAACGAGGCACCTTCTCTTCTGCTCTCTCGCTTGCTCCCCTCTCCTGGGCAAAACGCTTGAGTGCCCGAATGGTTATCGAGTCGTCAATTGCACCTCTCCGGCATTCCTCCTCACAGAGCGCAGTACAGACTCGCCCGCACACTCCAGCCAGGGGGTTAGGCTCACGGGCGATATGGTAGGCCCGCTCGTAGTCGCCCTCGGCAATAGCTGTCACATACCCCTGGGCGTCGGTCCTGACCGGGCAGGCATACTGGCACTTGATCTGGCGCCGGTAGTAATCGAGCGTAGGAATCTCGACCTGATATCTTCTGCGTGCTGGCAACTCGCGGTCCACTGTCGACGTTCTTGGTAGCGGTACCCCAGATATGATCAGCCAGCCAAGACGGCCCCACCATCGCAGGTGGCGGACCGGCCCCGGGCTCGACTCCGGCGAATCTCGGAATTCATTGTACTAGAATGACCGGTAATGTCCAACCACCGATCAGCCAGCTAGTCGCTCGCGTTACGTACAGTCGAGACCAGGTGGAAAGCTGGCATCGACCGGCCGCGCCTGAGCGTCTGAGATGAGAGGACGCCACCATTCACGGCGGTCAGGGACTCGGCGCATGCCAGGATGATGCCAGCCATCGGGCGGGGTGACAACGCGCCGAGAGTCAGTGGAAACCCGCCCGGGTGCCCAGGGCAGTCCCGTCGTAGCAGGCTGGGGGTCTCACTCGCTTCCTTCCCCCTGCGATCCCGCTCCCTTCAGGGCCTGCGCGATGCCGCCCAGCAAGTCGAGGGGCAAGGGGATGATGGTGGAGCCACTCTCGCCGGCCATCTCGACCAGGGCCTGGAGATACCTGAGCTGCAACGAGATCGGCTGTTCGGCGATGATGTCTGCTGCCTGCTTCAGAGTCTCAGCCGCCGCGTACTCACCTTCAGCGTGGATGATCTTCGCCCGTTTCTCGCGCTCCGCCTCAGCCTGCCTGGCCATCGCCCGCTGCATGGCCTCGGGAAGCAACGCATCCTTGACCTCCACCAGGCTGACCCGGACGCCCCAGGGTTCCTCGGTGTGCTCGTCAATAATCTCCCGCAGTCGCTCGTTGACCCGGTCTCGATGCGCCAAGAGTTCGTCCAGATCCGATTGGCCCAGGACGCTCCGCAGGGTGGTCAACGCCAACTGCTCGGTGGCTGTCTTGTAGTCTTCTACGTTGAGAACAGCCTTCACCGGATCAAAGACGTTAAAGTACACCACGGCATCCACGTGGACGGTCACGTTGTCCCGTGTGATGATCTCCTGGCGTTCCTTCAAGACCCAGGTCAGGGTACGCATGTCAACCTTGATCATCCGATCCACGTAGGGGATGATCAGGTTGAAACCGGGATCCCTGGTGGCGACTAGTCTGCCGAGGCGCAGCACCACACCGCGTTCGTACTGCTGTACGATCTTGATGGCCGGAACCAGGAAGACCAGGGCTGTCACTAGGGCCACCGTAATCCAGGGAAGCAATTCAAAGAGAGTCGTCATTTTGTTTCCTCCTTAGTCTTGTTGTGTGATAGGTTACGAGTGTCTCACTTCCAGCTTCTGAAAAAGTCGTCCTGCCTCTTTGCCTATTCCTCCTTTCCTCGTGCGATCCAGGCAATCAGGGAGCCGTAGAAGGCAAGACAGGTTAAGAGTGCGATGAGTACGATGGCCCCGCCATAGCCAGTCTCTGTGAATATCTTGCCCAATATGCTCAGGTCGCCCATTTCATTCCACTCAATCGAATCTAGCGAACAGGTCCCTCGGACGAAGCGGCTATGCTGGCCACAGCTTGTTTGGCTGCTACTATCTCTCTGCCTTCCTCCACCTCCCAGATGGAAACGGCGGGGAACAGCTTGAGGAACAGCGCGAGCAGCAGGACAAACATGGCCGCCGAGCTGGCAAAGAGGCCCCATTCAGTCAAAGTCGGCCGGTAGATTCCAATACCATAGAACGTGAGCCGTGGTCGGGTCAGGGTGGGTACGACGATAGTGAATCGCTCCAGCCACATCCCGATGTTAATGGCTACACCGGAGATGAAAGTGCCAACTACTCCCCGTCCCCTCTTCCAGATCAAGATGCTCACCGGCACCACAAAGTTGCACAGGATCATCGCCCAGAAGGGCCAGCTGAACTCTCCAACGAGCTTGGACAGGAGTACCGTCATTTCATCAGGGAGATCACCGTAGAAAGTGGTCAGGTATTCTGCGCCGGTGAAATAGAACCAGAAAAGGCTCATAACCAGCAGAAGCAGTCCCAGGTAGTTGTATTGCTTGATCGTGATATACGCCTCCAGGTGCAACACCTGGCGCATAATGGTCATGGCGATAACGAGGGTGGCGGTGCCCGAAAAGATAGCACCCAGCAGGAAGTAAGGCCCCAGGATGGTGCTGTGCCACATGGGTCGCAGGGTCATTCCGAAGATCCACGACACAACAGCGTGAGCCAAAACGGCCACCGGTATGATAAAGACGGCCATGATGTTGATACCCTTCTCCAGCCGCCGCCGCTGCTCAGCGTTGCCCTGCCAGCCCAGGGAGAGAATCTGATACAGCCTCCTCCGCCAGGCCGGGACTTGCGTTCCCAGGTGGTCTCGCAGAATGGCCACATCTGGGATCAGCGGTAGATAGAGGTAGGTCAGGCTGCCCAACATATACATGGCGAGCGTACCCACGTCCCAGAGCAGCGGCGATTGAAGACGGCCATGCGTGATCAACTTGATCATCCTGTCCGGCCGGCCCAGATCAATGATGACCTGAGACGCTCCGAGGAGAAGAGCAAAGAGGGTGATCGCCTCGGCCACACGAGTGATGGGCCTCCGCCACTCCGCCTGGGTGACCCGTAGGACAGCCGAGGTCAACGTCCCGGCATAGCTGATCCCGATAAAAAACACGAAATTGATGATGTACAATCCCCAGACAACGGGTCTGTTCAAGCCGGTCACCCACAGCCCTTCGGTCAACTGGCGATAGTAGGTGGAGAAGCCCCAGGTAATGACCGCGAGCAAGGCCGCCACTAGCAGATAGAATCGCAGGCCAGTGCGCATTATAGGTTGGAGCAATATCATGTCTTGCTCAGCAATAACGCGCGCCATGTCAGCCAACCCGTGCCCGTCGCCTGAGCACAATGAGAACAGCGCCACCCAGCGCGAGGAAGACAGCAGCTATTTTCCCCGGTAGCAATCGCTCCCGCTCCCTTGCGGCAATGGCGTTCTCTACTGCCTCCTGTACCTCAACACTGATGGACTCGACCTCAGCGGTCTTTTCCTCAATGGTCTCCAGTTGCACCTCGTGCTGCGCCGCCACTGCTTCAGCGAACCTGGTTCTGGCCGTTTTCAACCGGGACTCCTGGGCGTCAAGGCCTAGCTCCGCAGCGCGGGCTTCATCCACCGCCTGCTCCGCTGCCTGGAGAGCCTGTTCTGCCCCGGCCAGGGTCTGGTACATGATCTGAATTGCCGCGCTCTCCAGCGAGCCTGAGGCGTGGCAAGAACCGCAGTGGCGTGGCTCATCACCGACATACAGCTCCAGGCTGGCAAGCTCCACATCGTAACGACCGTGACAGGTGATGCAACGCGGTGCCTCAGAGCCCTCCTGCATGCCACGGCGGTGCCCGCCTGTCAGGTAATACCTCGCCGACAGGGAATGACATTGCCCGCACACATCTATCACCTCGGTCTGGCCGGGAAGGGTAGCTCCGTGGCTACTGTGGCAGGTCACGCAGGAGGGAGCATCGGTGTTCCCATATATCAACAGAGCGCGTCCGTGAACGCTTCTCTGGTACAGATCGTACTGGTCAGTGGGAATGCCGTAGGGCTTCATGCGCTCCTCGTCAGCGTGACACCGGGCGCAGGTAGCCGGCAGGTTCGAGGGAAAGACGCTCGATCTGGGATCATCGCTCTGCAGGGTAGCATGACCGCCGTGGCAATCGAAGCAAGTGGGCACGTTCACATCCCCCTGGGCCAGGAGCTGTCCGTGCACGCTCTTCTCATACTCGCTCAGTTGATCGGTCGGCAGCCCATGGGGGTACATCCTCTCAGCATCGGTGTGACACGAACCACATAGAGCCGGAATGTCGGCTCTGTCGGCCACGCCGATGTAGCCGGCCTCTGGTGACTTGGCAGCCACGATGTCATCCGCTCCCGGGTCGCCGCCGTGACAATCGGCGCAAGTCACGCCAAAGGCGGCAAAGTAGCTCCCCTCCCACTGATAGGTTATGTCCGCATACTTTCCACCCAGCGTGCGATGACATTCCAGGCAGGAATCCTTTGCCGGAGACACGGGATGCACAATGGGAGTTGGCAGCGGCGGCACAGTAGGCGTGGCCAGGATGAGCACCGCTGGTTGGTGACACGATTGGCAGACTTCGTTCAGGCGCTCGGCGTGATCATCCGGAATCAGGGGCGCCTGCCCCACCCAGCCAGCGTGGCAGGCCAGACAAGCTTCCCGCCCTTCCACCTGGTGCGGGATGGGGGGTACTGGGGCCGGCGTGACACCGGCCGCGAGGTGGCACTGGCGGCAGGTCTCGCCGGTCCGTCCTGCATGATCATCGGGGAGCTTGGGCGCTCCTCGCACCCCGGTCTCGTGGCAGGCCAGGCAAGCTTCCTGTCCCTCCAGCGGGTGGGGGATCAACGGCAGTGCCAGGGCGCCGGGGGACACAGGGGCTGGTGTAGCGCCGGCCGCGACGTGACACTGGTTACAGGTTTCGTCAGTGCGTTCCGCATGGTCACCGGGGATCTTGGACGCTCCTGCCAGCCCGGCCTCGTGACAGGCCAGGCAGGCTTCCCGCCCTTCTGTTGAGTGCGGAATAGCCGGCACGGCCGCCGGTTCAACGCCCAGAGGGGCGTGGCACTGGCCACAAGTTTCATTGGTGCGCCCCACATGGTCGGTCACCACTCGTGGCGCGCCTCCCACCCCGGTCTGATGGCAGGCTAGACAATCATCCCGCCCTTCTGGGGAATGAGGGACGGGCGGTTGGGCGCTGGCCATGGACACAAAAAGGAGGATGATCAGAGGCAACGCCAGCGCAACACACAGTTGATGATAAAGTTTCATGATACTCCTCGTCGGATACCTACCCGCCCTGGTACATGATGGCATCTTCTGGACATGGGCTGGTGGTTTACGCTACCGTCCCTCCTTCAAGTAAATCACCTTTGGCTCGGTGCCAAGGTCTTCCAGCAGCCTGAACGCCCGCGCACCTCTGGCCAGTCGGGAGACGGTGCTCTTGGGGTTGTCCAGGTCGCCGAAATACCTGGCTGAGGCAGGACAGGTTTGGTTGCAGGCGGGCAGAAGGGTCAACTCCTGTTCGCTCATCTCTCTATACTCTTGCTGGGCCTTGCGTTCAGCCTTTTCCAGGCGATGCACGCAAAAGGTACACTTCTCCACTACGCCGCGGGGCCTGACATCCGGCCCTCCCCGACCTCCGGTTGGCTGGGGCGGGCCTTGGTCTGGATTTAGGTATTGGTCCATGGGCTCAGGCCACTGGGGGTTACGCCAATTGAAATACCGCACTTCGTATGGGCAAGCAACGATACACATCCGGCACCCAATGCACTGATCATAGTCCTGCATCACCAGGCCGTCTTCCCGTCTGTAAGTCGCTCCTACCGGACAGACCTTGATGCAGGGCGGGTTGTCGCAATGCATGCAGGGTCGTGGTATGAAGGTGGCCCACAGATCGGGATACTCCCCTTCTATCCCGCCGATGACCTCATGCCACAAGATGGCCCGGCCCATACTGGTCTCTTCTGGCCCAGCAAAGGGCACGTTGTTCTCGGCCAGACAGGCCACAGTGCAAGCCTGGCAAGCTGTACATTTGTCCAGGTCAATGATCATTCCCCATCGGGGCATTGGCAATCTCCTCAGCCAGTAGTCAGAGGTCTCAGGAATCTTGGTGTCCCTTCAACACAAGGGGGGCGATGGCTTTTTCGTCGGCTCTTCTTTTGGTATTTATGCCTTGTAGATCCTCACGCGCGTGGATGACCACGTGGCCAGCCCACCCAGATAGTCAAATTCATTGCCGATGATCCGCTTAGGATTCGCTCCTCGGCCCTTCGCCCAGCGGCCGTGGGCCATGTGACCCTGGCCCAGGGGCATGTTGACCACCTCCGGCATGGCCCCAGGATAGAGCCGGGCTTTGGCCTGTATCCTGCCCACGAGTGACTCGACCCACACCAGGTCTCCATCGGCGATGCCCCGCTCCTTCGCCGTCTCGGGGTTGATCTCCACCCAGTTGCTCCACATTTCCTTGATGTGCAAGCCGGCTATCTCCTGCAACCAGGGCAAGTTCGCCAGTCGGCCGTCAAGGAGGGACATCAACTCGTAGACGTTGAGGTGGAAAGGATACTCGGTCTCCTCCCCCACCCACCTCGGGAACTCGTAATGGGGCACATGTAGTTCATCGCCCCGGGCTTGAAGCCCCAGCTCCTGGAGCATCTTTTCCATCTCTTCCTCGGCCGTCGTGCCCTTCTCAGCCGCCTCTCTCGCGGTCACTGCTTCGAGAGTGTGCTCTAGATTCTGTGAGTAGAACTCGAACTTGCCCGAGGGAGTGGCTAGCACCCGTTCCCAGTCCCCGAAACGATACGGCGGAGCAGACCACACCCCCCTCTCTTGGAATTCGTCCCAGAACTGGTCGAAGGTATCGGTCACGATGGAGCCCCGGCCGGCCTCAAAGATGTCCCTCAACCGGAAGCGCAGCAGTCCCTCAAAGCTCTGCCAGGGGAAGGATTCGGCTACTGTACCGCCCAACTCTTGGGCCAGCTCGATGAGCACATCGCCTGTGTTCTTTGTGTCGTACAGCGGCTGAACCACGGGTTGCCCCAGCCCCAGGACAGGATAGCCTAGGCTGGGCACGAGGACATCGTCGCTCCATCCCTCCAGGTAGGTATGGTCGGGCAGGACCAGGTCGGAATACGAAGTGCTGTCGTCCACAAAAGAGGAGAAGCTGATGATCAAGGGAACCCGCTGGAAAGCTCGGTAGAACCAATCTGGCTCGGGACTGTGGAAGAGGGGGTTGGCCTGGTACAGGAAGATGGCGTTGACCGGGTAGGGATCATCGGCCAGGATGCTCTCCGGCAAGGCTTCGTAGACCCCGTCGGCCAGAGGATACTTCCTGGTACCGGCATGGTCCAGGCGGGGCATAGCCAGCCCCTGACTCGTTACGCTATCCTCCACTGTCAAGGGCCACGGGGCGAAAGGTGGGTCCTCCTGCCTGATGATCCCACCGGGGACATCTATGGAACCCACCAGGGCGTTCAGCGCGTGGATCGCCATCTGGCTGAAGAGACCGTTGGTCTGCCAGCTCACGTCGCCAAGGGCAACGGCCGGCCTGGTGACGGCAAACTCACGCGCTATCCGCCGGATGGTCTCTACCGGGACGCCCACTACTGCTGCCACCGCCCTCGGCGAGTAACTTCTCAGTACCAGGGTCTTGAGCCCTATGTGCTCCCTGCCATCCTCGTCTATCCAATCCTCGAAACCGAAGGTGTGGTTCTCGATAAAGTCCCTGTCGTAGAGTCCCTCTTCGACGATAACGCGGGCCATGCTCAGGGCCAGGGCTCCCTCCGTGCCTGGTTCGATCGGGATCCACTCATCCGCCTTGGCCGCAGTGACGGAGAAGCGGCTCTCCACCTGCACGATCCTGCTCCTGTGGTCTGGACGGCCTCTCCGCAAGCGGCTGTAGGCCTGCAGCATCTTGACAATCGGTTGGCGGGATTCCAGGAAGGCACTCCCGAAGCTCAGAACGTAGTTGGTGTTTGTCCAGTCGTACCCGCTGGGAGCCCTCCAGCCCTGCATCAGGTAGTGAACCAAAGAGGCGCTTTCGCTGGCGGTGGAGCTTGGCACCTCTACCACGTTCGGTGTGCCAAAGGCCTGGCCAAACCTGGCAATGAGGTTGTGTATCAAGCCCGGCTTGGCGCCATGCATGAAGACCAGGCTGTGCGGCTGACCCTCGCCGCGCATCTCCTTCAGCTTCTCAGCCACCAGACCAAGGGCTTTATCCCAGGAAACGGATTCCCATTCGCCACTCCCCCTTTCGCCCACCCTACGGAGCGGTCCCTTGATGCGGTCGGGGTTATAGAGCAGCTGCAAGCCAGCCTGTCCCTTGGGGCAGAGCCGGCCCTGATTGTTGGGGTTCAGGGGGTTGCCCTCGATCTTGACCGCCCGCCCCTCAATGACCCTGACCAGGATTCCACAGCCCGCCGGGCACAGCCCGCAAACGCTGGGTACCCGCACTTCCTCGCGCTCTGGCTCCTGCCCTCTCTGGCTCTGGGCAAAGGTCTCCTGGACGGCTTCCTCCAGACCGAGCTTGTACAGTCCCATCGCACCGGCACCAGCGCCGGCCAACTTGAGAAAACGACGCCTGCTGAGTTTCGTCATCGAAATGAACTCCCGCAATTCGGACTGACGATACGGGTATTATTCACCGTCTGGCCTTGTCATCCAAAACAGCATTGCGCTGAATGCCAGAAAGACGATTCCCACAGCGGTCAAGACGATGATCCCTCCTTCCGCCATACAGACTCTCTCCTTCTACCCCACCTACTCCCGGGTTGCTGACACGGTACCTGGGAAGTAGGACTTGAGCCGTTCGACGGCCTCCGGTATGGCGAGCTCTTTGGCCTCGTGAACCTCCCACACGGCGATCACCGGGACAACCTTGGTGAACAGAGCAAACAAGAGGGCAAAGAGCGCAAAACAGCCGGCCGTGATAGCCCATTCCTCCCAGGTGGGCCGGTAGACCCCGATACCATAGGGCAGCCGCGGCCGAGTCAGGGAGGGCACAACGACCGTGTACCGTTCCAGCCACATGCCCACATTGATGCCCACGCTCGCTATCACCGCCCCGGTGATGGTGCGGGTGAAAGGGTTGCCGAGGATCACCACTGGAACCACGAAGCACAGCACCACCGTGAGCCAGAAGGCCGAAGCAAACTCCTCCCAGAATTTGGCGTTGAAGACGACCATGTGAGCCGGTTCGTCCCCGTAGTAGACAGTCATGAACTCGGCCACGGTGAAGTAAAACCAGGCCAGGGACAAAGCCAACACGAAGCTGGACAAAGCCCGAAAGTGCACCGGCTTGATATAGTTCTCCAAGTGATAGGCCTTGCGCAGGATGGCCGCGATGATGATCAGCGCTGCAGCACCCGCAAAGATAGCCCCCACCAGGAAGTAAGGTCCGATGATGGCCGTGTGCCACCCAGGGACAATTGTCATGCCAAAGATCCACGACACCACCGTGTGCACCGTGACCACCAGCATGGTCAGCCACAGGGCCATGATGTTCATCACGACGTTCAGGCGACGATACTGCTGCCCGCTGCCGGTCCAGCCCAGGGCCAACAACTCATACAACCTCTTGCGGAACGTGCTTACGTCCTGGAGGCGATCGCGGCACATGGCGACGTCCGGGATCAACGCAAAGTAGAAGTAGAAGAGGCTGGACAGCAGGTACAGAGAGACGGCGGTCACGTCCCACAAGATGGGCGATCGGAAACTGCCATATTGGATCACATTAAGTAGGCGATCTGGCCGCCCGAGGTCAATGATTATGCTCCCCGCGCCGAAGGGTAGACTGAAAAGGGTGACGGCCTCGGCCGCGCGAGTGAAGGGCCGTCGCCACTCGGCCCCCACGATGCGCAGGATGGCGGAGATCAGGGTGCCGGCGTGGCTCAGGCCGATAAAGAACACAAAGTTGACGATGTACACTCCCATGAAGACCGGCCGGTTCATGCCTGTCACGCCCAGTCCCAGACTCAACTGCCGATAATAGGCTGAAACGCCCCAGATCACGACGATCACCAAGGCCGCCAGCAGCACATAGAACCTCCAGCCCGTGTGCACGATTGGCTGGAACAAGGCTGCGTCCTCTCTGGGACCCTCATATCGCATGCTAGCCGCCTGCCTTCAAGTAGATCACTTTGGGCTCGGTCCCCAGATCCTCCAGCAACTTGAAGGCCCGCGAGCTTTCGGCCAGCCTGGAAACGGTGCTCTCGGGATCGTCGAGGTCGCCGAAGTAGCGGGCCGAGGCCGGACAGGTCTGGTTGCACGCCGGCAGCAGGACGAGCTCTTCGTCGGTCAGGTCCTTGCCCGCTTCTTCGGCCTCGTGCCTGGCCTTCTCCAGCCGGTGAACGCAGAAGGTGCACTTCTCCACGATCCCCTTGGGCCTGATCTCCGGGCCGGATCGCCCCCCACGGGTCTCAGGTGGGGGGCCCTCATCTGGATTCAATAACTGGTCAAGTGGCTCGGGCCATTGGGGCTCGTACCAGTTAAAGTAGCGCACGCCATACGGGCAGGCGACGGCGCAATACCGGCAACCGATGCACCTCTCGTACCTCTGGAGGACCAGCCCTTCTTCGTCTTTGTAGGTAGCCCTTACCGGACAGACCTTGACGCAGGGTGGCTCCTCGCAATGCTGGCACGGACGCGGAGTGAAACGAGCCCGGACGCGGGGATACTCACCCTCCACGTCGGTTATCACGTCCTGCCAGAAAATAGCCCGCCCTAGAGCCGCCTCCTCCGGTTCAGCCCAGGGGACGTTGTTCTCGGCCAGACAGGCCACCGTGCAAGCCTGACAGGCCGTACATTTGTCCAGGTCTATGACCATTCCCCAGCGGGGCATGAAACCTCCAAACCTGTGGCCAATACTCTACTATCTCGCGGCGGAACGCCCTTGTCAAGGGGTACAGGATCCCGTCACAAGCCGGTTCCTCGGCGTCGATGTGCTGCCTTGGGGCCAAGTCGCCCACCCCATCGCGGGGGCAAGGTTGGCCCCTGATTGAGGGGCGGCCGGGTTCCCCTCGATCTTGACCACCCGGCCACTGACCGTCCAGACCAGCACCGCACAGCCGGCTGGGCAGACGTGGCAAACGGTCGGTGCCCTTTGGCTCTCGGCGAGAGCGGCCGACCTGGGAGCGCCGCGCAGCTCGCGATCATTGGAGAGACGCTGATGGAGATCACAGATGGCCCGCCAGACACTGGAGTGCAAGCCAATCCAAAGAGCGCAATCCGACACTCCAAATGCAGACAGCTTTCCGGCTGGCGCAGCAGACCGTGATCTGGTGAGAATGGCAATGAACTGCGCAGCTACAGGGACAACTGCGTAGCCCAAAGAATCACCGCCAAGTGCAAGCTCGAGCTTGCCCCTCTCACTGGCACCATCCCTACGGCCGGTTGTGATAACCGGTCGCCCTCTCAATCAAGTCCCCGTCGGCCTTGACCGTCGCCGTGCCGCCCTCGCTGTGGCAGTGCTTACAGGCAAAGTCGAGCGATACGTAAGGCATGGCGGTGCTGCCGTCCTCGCTGAACTGCTCGGTGGCAAAGGGCCAGATGCGCATCAAATGGGTGCGGATATCGCCAGAGTAGACTTCAGCGTTCCTCAGCGCGCTCTTGGTGATGCGCGGCATGTGGCAGTCGACACACTCGGCCACGGAGGGGTGGACCTCGCTGGCCTGGAACTCCGCCTGCTCAAGGTGGCAAGTCTCGCAAGGGGTGTGGGTGGTAGGCAGGTCCTGCTTGCGGGCGGCAATCACGCCGAGGTGGGGGTCGTGGCAGTCGACGCAGTCCATCACGCGCTTCTTGGAGGCGAACAGCTCCTCGTACTGCTCGTGGTGCCGGATGAAGCCACCTTTGGCATTGACAGCCTCAAAGCCCTCGCGTACGTGGCAGGCGCCGCATAGCTCAGCGTCCCGGTTGACCTCCATGGGCTCGAACTGCGGGTTGGTCACGTGCCGCCCGCCCGGTCCGTGGCACTCCTCACATCGAACCCCCGGTTCCGCCCAGGTGCCCACCAGACCGGGCAAATCATCCTGGTTCCCCTGCGGGCTGTAGCCGGTGGTGTGGCAGGGGCCGCAGTTGTAAGGCTTGTTCTCTTCGCCGGCGTGGTAGCCGACCCAATTCTCGCCCATCCCCAACACGTCGTTGTACAGGTTGTACTGGGTGGTCGCGTCGGCATCCCCAGTGATGATGTAGCCTTCCTGGTCGATAAAGCGAGCCTTCCAGCCGTAGCCACCGATCACGTACTCGATGTCATCCCACGTGTAGCCCTCCGGCGGGTCGGAAACCTCGGTGATACTCGGGCGGTTGACCATCGACCACCTTGTTGAGCTTGTAGGGATGGCCGCTCCTCATGAACACATCATAGATGTCGGCGTGGCATACCTGGCAGGAATCGCTGCCTACGTAGCCGGCCGGCTCATACTCGGTCCCGTCTGCTCCCGGCGGGCCCTGGGCTCCCGGCTCACCCGGCGGGCCTTGCGGACCGGCC
>JAUVHW010000384.1 GCA_030593075.1 Ardenticatenales bacterium | reverse complement strand
GAGACCTGCCCCCAGTACCTCTTTCTGACCGAACAGGTGCTGGCCGGCCCCCACTCCGAACGCTTCATCTGCGCGCCGCCGCCGCGCACCGAAAGTGATCAAGCCGCCCTCTGGGGTGGGCTGGCCCGAGGCGAGCTGCAGGTCGTCAGCACTGATCACTGCCCGTTCACCGCTGCTGAAAAGGCGGCCGAAGCCGACTTTGCCCGGATTCCTGGCGGTCTCCCCTCCATCGAGGCCCGGCTCAGCCTGCTGCACGACGGCGCGCGCCAGGGCAAGCTCAGCCTTAATCGCTGGGTTGACGCCTGCTGCACCGCCCCGGCGCGGCTCTTTGGACTGTCCCGCAAGGGACACCTGGCGCCCGGCTATGACGCCGACCTGGTGGTCTTTGATCCGGAACGGGCTGTCTCGCTTTCAGCCGAGAAACTGCAGGAGCGGGTGGACTGGAGCCCCTACGAAGGTCTCGACGTGACCGGCTGGCCCCGCCACGTCTTTAGCCGCGGGCAGCAGGTTGTGCGGAATGGAGAGTTCGTTGGCCGCCCCGGTCACGGCCGCACGGTCCGGGCCGGGGGCGCGGGGTAGGGTTGCTTGTCATAGAAGGAGGATAGCCATGGTATTCTTGGGATTGACACAGGATCAATGGGCAGAATTGGGCCTGTCGGTGCTGCTGGTTGTGGGGACCGCCGTCGTAGGCCGGTGGGTGGTTCATCTGCTGCTGGGACGGTTGGCCGGCCGGCTGGTCGGGCGTACTGGCACTGCGCTGGACGACGCCATTCTGACCGCTGTCCGTGGACCGGTGTACTGGTTGGCCGTAGTGATCGCTTTCAGGGTGGCCATCGCCCGGCTCGATTTCGTGCCCGCCTCTTGGGACGATGCGCTGGGCGGCATCTTTTTCGCCCTCAATGGGCTGGTAGGCTTTGCCTTCGTCTGGCGCCTGACCGGCAATCTCTTCGCCTGGTACGCCCAGGATATCGCCACCCGGACCGAGACTGAACTGGATGAGCAGCTGATTCCGTTCTTTCGGCGCCTGGTGATGATCGTCCTGTTCTTGATTGGCCTGATCATGCTGCTCGGCCGCTTCGTCGATGTGAGCGCGCTGGTCACAACTCTGGGGGTCGGCTCGCTCGCCATCGCACTGGCGGCCAAGGACTCACTGTCCGACGCCATCACCGGGTTCCTCATCTGGATCGACCGGCCGTTCCGCATCGGCGACCGCATTGGGATTCAGGATTTGGAGACCTGGGGAGACGTGGTGGACATTGGCCTCCGCAGCACCCGGGTGCGGACCCGCAACAACCGGATGGTCATCGTTCCCAACTCGGTGATCGGCAAGAGCCTGGTGGTCAACTACTCCTATCCCGATATCCTCTATCGCATCCAGGTGCACATCGGCATCGCCTACGGTTCCGACATCGAACTGGCCCGCCGGACGATGATTGAGGCTGTGCGGACTGTGGATGGGGTGCTAGAGGACCGGCTGGTAGAGGCGCTGCTGTTGGAGTTTGGCGATTCGGCGCTCATCTTCCGCCTCCGGTGGTGGATCGGTTCCTACGCAGACACCCGCCGCATGTTCGACGGCGTGAACACGGCCGTCTACAAGGCGTTCAGCGAGGCAGGAATCGAGCTGCCCTGCCCGCAGCGGGAAGTCCATCACCGGTTCGATCCCGAGGACATCGGCCGGCTAGTTGAGGTCAGGCAGATGGGTCCGGACGGCGAATAGCCTGGGGCCTGGCCGACTCACCACGACCAGCTCTGCAGCTCGACTACGTTTCCCTCGGGGTCGGTCGCATAGACGAAGGTGATCAGGCCGGCGCCTGGGATCTCAACCGAGACGACCTCGCCCACGGCGCCGCCCCCGGCCGCGATCACCGCCTCCAGCGCAGCCTCCACGTCCTCCACCGCAAAGGCAATGTGCCCAAAGCCCGGCCGGTTGGCGGCCGGCTCCAGCCGCTCCCCTTCCGGCTGGTACTCGAATACCTCCAGCGTAGGACCCTCGTCGCCATAGCCCGGCAGCCGTAGGTGCATCCCGCGGATGCGGGCGCCGGGCACCCCCGTGGCATCTTCCAGCCACTGCTCTGCCAGGTCCCGCTCGGGAGGCGCCGCCGTGCAGCCAAAGACGCGCTGGTAGAACTCGGCCAGCCTCCTCCAGTCCTGGGCAACCAGGTTGGTGTGGACGTACCTCGCCTCAATTGTCATATCTCATCTCCGGAAACCACCAATTATACCGATTGCACGGATTGGAACCATGGATTACACGGATTCCGTGTCAGAGTCCTCGACGCGTGAAGAACCATTTGCGATTTGCTGATTTGCGATTCGTTTAGGCACGGCGTGCCGTGCCCACTCCGATCCGCCCGCCCAGCGTCGACACCACCTGCCTCCGCAGGGCTTGGCGACCGGAGCGGCGAGCGTGATTGACCAAGTAGCTCTGGTTGATTATAATGAGCTTGTCCGACTAGTCTCAGCCAGGGAGCCGTCCTCGCTGCCGTTGCCTTTGCGGCTAGAGATTCGTCTTCGGAGGAGGTCCTCATGACTGCCAAGCGCCAGGAACGCACAAGTGACATAGCTATCCCGAGGAAGCGAGCGCCGCGGCCTTCTATGCAGAGTTCACTCTCTCCAGCCAGAGATGTCCTGCCAGATGCCATCGTCCAGAAGGCCAGGCTTGCGCCGTACTCTCTGACAGCGCCCGAGATCCTGCAGCTTCAGGGCTCGATCGGCAACGCCGCGGTGGGGAAGCTTCTAGCCGGAACGGTGCAGCGCCGGCCGGCCGGCGTCAGAACTGGACGTGCTGAAGGCGCCCTGATCTCAACGATAGGCTCTAATCCCATCATTCAGCTGCGAGCAAAGAGCGGCAGTGGTCTGAGAAAGAGTCTGACGTATCTCATCAAGCGGAGACTCAAATTGGCTCGCAGGGAGCTGTCC
>JAUVHW010000169.1 GCA_030593075.1 Ardenticatenales bacterium | reverse complement strand
GGAGTCGACCTGGATTCCGACCAGTTCTTCCGCCTGATAGAGGAACTGGGAGAGGTTCCCAAGACGGCCGCCCCGACCCCCTTTCAATTCAAGGAGCTGTACCAGCGCATTGCCAAGTCGGGCGAGAGAATCCTCTCCATCCACGCCAGCGACAAGCTGTCGCGAACCCTCCAGACCTGCATGACAGTGGCCCGTGAGCTAAGGGACGAGTTCAAGATCATACCATTCAACTCCCTGGGCGGATCGGCCGCCATTGGGTTCATGTGTCGCGAGGCACGCGAGTTCAGCCGGGCAGGCGCATCGCTCGATGCGATTATCAAGCGGTTGGAGTTTGTCCGCGAGAACATGACCGTCGTCCTCGCGTTGGACACCCTCGATTTTGCCCGCATGAGCGGCCGGGTGGGCGCCCTGGCGGCCGCGCTCGCTGCGGTGCTGAAGATGAAACCAATCATCGAGCTGCAAGAGGGGAGGTTGGTGATGACCGACAAGGTTCGGACCCGCTCCCGCTCCATTGAGCGCATCCTTGATAAAGCGCGCGAGCGCCTCCAGGGCCGGCTCGTCAACGCGGCCGTGATGCACGTGCGCGCCCGCGACGTGGCCGAGGAGCTTTACCGGCGGGTCCAGACCACGCTCAACTGCAGGGAGCTGTTCCTGGAGCAGATCAACAACACGATCACTGCCCAGCTCGGTCCGGGCGCCGTCGGCATCGTCGCCTACCCCGTGGAGCAGCCCTAATCCCACAGCCGCACTTGGCGGAACAGGCACTCTGAGGCGCTGCTCCGCAGGCTTGTCGGAGAGTGCAATTCTCGGCGGCCGGCCGGACTATGTGCATGCCGCCCTCGACATTCTTCGGGTCGTGCGAGGAATCATCCTGAGCCTTCGGCCCGTTCTCGGGCCGAAGGTGAGTCGAAGGATGATTTCGAGCAGGCTGTTCGCGCGCGGTGAGCATCGTCGCCTATCCGGTGGAGGAGCCCTAGAAGCCCAGTCAACCCGGCAACGATCAGTTGCGGCCCAGCCCCTTGTGGACGTATCAGCTACCAGACGGCCGTGGGCGCCCCATCAGATCATCGCCGAGTAAGAACCATCCGTTCTTGCTACAATACCCGCCCCATGTCCAGGCCACGGGAAGCGGCCCTTTCCTTCATCCAGTCCATCTCAGTGACGGGCGTCGGCTTGATCTCCCCGGCCGGCCGGCGTACCAGCACCATCGCATCGGTGGGACAGCCCATTACGCAGAGCCCGCATCCCACACAGCGGAGACGCTCGACTCGGGCGACCTCGTCGACCGACAGCGCGTCGAACTGGCAGCGGTCCAGGCACAATTCACACCCGGTGCACAGGTCAGCGTCTATGTCCACCTCAAAGGCGGACCGGGCCACCACGTTCGCCACGCCCAGGTCGGCCATCGCCCGCAGAATGCCGCAGGAGCAGGTGCAGCAGTTGCAGATGTACCACAGGACCGACAACCCCTCCTGACTGTTGCTGGTGCAGTGTATCAATCCCGCCTCCGCAGCGCGCTCGAGCGTGGCTAGCGCCTGTTCTCGGGTCAGGGCGCGAACCGTTGGGTCGTTGTCATAGACGCCTGGGATCTCGCTCAGGACCATGCATACGTCTCGCGGGTGGTCGCACGGGTCGCCGACCAACTCCTTCTGCTGGCGGCAGAGGCAGTCCACCACCCCCCACGCCCTGGCGCGGTTGACCAGCTCGGAAGCGGTCTCGTACGGACGCACCTCCATGTCGTTCCGCACCGCCTCGCCAATGGGGATGACCCGCTGGATCAACGGCCTGACCTTGACCACCTCGCCGAATGCCTGGTGGTAATACTCCTCAAAGGCGTGGGCTAGCTCGGCATCCATCTTGTCATACTGCATCTCGTAGATGCCAATCGCAAACGGCATCAGCCCGTACCCGAGGCCGCCCTCGGCCCGGCCGAAGGTGATTAGCCGTTGTCTCGCCATCCCTTTCAGGACATTGCGTAGCTCCTTGGGATCGCCGCCGATCCGCTCCGCGAGCTGGGCCGGGGTCTCTTTCGTCAGCCGCAGCTGCGCCGCCAGCGCCGCCTCTTCCGGGGTGAACAGACACTCCAGCAGTCTCAGCTCCACCCCATCCTCCGTCGGTGGGAAACCGTTGGGCAGCTCGTCCAGCCGCTCCGCCAGCCGCTTGTAGGGGTTCTGATCCATTGCTCTCTCCTCGCTCGCCGCGCTCATTTCATTGGCGCAGAGTGTAGCCACTTATGCCGTCGCGGGCAAACCGGTAGACACGGTCTCCCACGGGTTTCCACGGGTTGACAAGGATGGGGAACCACGGATGTGCATGGGCAAACCCACGGTGGGGGCGAGCCAGGTCCAGGACTGCCTCACTTGCGGCCGAGGCTCCGGCACGACCTGCCACGCCCTCACGTCGGCTGTTCCCGCAGGCGAGGGGCCAGAATCACCGAGCTACTGAACTAATGACGCGCCGCATGCGGCACTGACGGGCCCCATTTGGCTGAGTGGCTCGCCCTCACGGCTGACCCTGAAGCCGACGGAGGCTCCCACCACCGGCACGGTCGACCGGCGGCGGGCGTCGGTCCGTGTAGAGGCGGACACATTGGTCCGCCCCTACGGTTTCCCCCTGCAATCTGTGTCATCCGTGTTTCCCAGTCCGTGCCATGCGTGAAATCCGTGGTTAACTGGCCGGATTCGTGGTATATTAGCGCCACACCCGCAGCTCAGGAGTCACTCATGAACCTCTACCTGGTCCAACACGCGCAAGCCAAACCAAAGGAGGAGGACCCCGCCCGGCCGCTCTCCGATGCCGGCCGGGCGGCCGCCCAGGCGGTTGCCGCCTTTGCCGCGCGTCTGGGGCTGGAGGTCAACCAGATCCGCCACAGCGGCAAGACCCGCGCCCGGCAGACGGCCGAGGCGCTGGCCCAGGCCCTCTCTCCGGCCGGCGGCGTGGTCGCCGTCTCCGGCCTGGCGCCCCGTGACGACGTGCGGCCGGCAGCCGAGGCGCTCGCCGCCGAGGACCGGCCGGTCATGCTGGTGGGCCATCTGCCTTTCGTGTCGCGCCTGGCCGCGCTCCTGCTGGCCGGCGACCCCGACCGCGGCGTGGTACAGTTCCGCCAGGGCGGCATCGTCTGCCTGGCCCGCGAGGAGGGGCGCTGGCTGCTCGCCTGGGCCCTCACGCCCGAGATGGCAGCGGCGTGAGCGCGCTGCTTGCGGCCGGCATGCCCCGGCGAGCCCAACGCTGATTGCTCGATTATTGCGTGGTTATCGAGCTTGTGTCCCGTGGAGAGTCCCGAATGAAAGGCAAGACGGTTCTGCTCCTACATGGATTCGCATCCTCCGCCAACTCTAGCAAGGCCCAGTTCCTGCGGGACAGGTTCAAGGCTCACCCGGAAGCGCAATTCAGGGCGATTGATTTCAACCCCACACCGCAGGATTTCCAGTACACCACGGTGACCGGCTGGATCAACCGTCTCCGTCAGTATCTGCTGGAGCACGACTTGGCCAAGGTCAGCCTCATCGGGAGTTCCATGGGCGCACTGACGGCCGTCAACTATGCTCATCGCTTCGGCGGCGTGGAGAAGATGCTGCTGCTGGCGCCCGCCTTCTTCTGGCTCTCCGGCGGTCTTGGGGAACTCGGGCTGGAGGAGTGGCGAAAGGCCGGCGCTGTTCCGGTGCTCCACTATGCCTTTGAGCGCGAGATTCCGGTGCGCTACGACCTTGAAGCCGACGGCCGCCTCTACCAGACGCCGGTGGCGCCGGCCGCACCGACCACCATCGTCCACGGCCGGCGGGACGATGTGGTGCCCATTGAGGGCAGCCGCGTCTATGCCGCTCGCTTCCACGACCAGGTCCAGCTCATCGAGGTCGATTCGGACCACCGGCTCAGCGACCAGATGGAGCTGATCTGGCAGCAGGTGCAGACCTTTCTGTTGGGGGTTCCCTCGTGATGCTCGGGGGTGCCTGGCGGGTGCTGCGCCGTTGCGGCCGGGCGGCTGCGTTGCAGGGAGGCTGATCCGATGTGGTCCTTTCGTGGTAACCGGCTAGTGGAGCCGGTTGATGTCACTGTAGCCAACCTACTGGCCGCACTCGGCCGGTACCAGGGCCGGCAGCAGCTCTACCAGCACCAAGCCCCCCAGGCTCTTGAGGCCCTGCGCCGAATAGCTATGGTAGAGTCGACCGAGTCGTCCAACCGCATTGAGGGCATCACCGTGCCGTCGCACCGCCTTGAAGCCTTGATGGCCGAGGCGGCCCCCGAGACCAGGTCCGAGGCAGAAATCGCCGGCTACCGAGACGTGTTAGCGCGCATCCACGCTGGCCAGACTGAGCTTCCTCCCGCGCCCGGTTCCATCCGTGCCATGCACGCTGATCTGTATGCCTACTTGCCCGGGGAGGGGGGCGCGTGGAAGCAGCACGACAATGTCATTGTGCAGGCGCTGCCCAACGGACGGCGAGTGGTGCGTCTTGTACCTCTCCCGGCCGCTGAGACCCCGGCCGCCATGGACGAGCTGTGCCAGAGCCTGGCGTCCGCCTGGGAGAGCCAGCAGGCGGATCGGCTGCTGGTCATCAACGCCTTTTCCCTGGACCTGTCCTGCATCCATCCTTTCCCTGACGGCAACGGCCGGCTGGCTCGGTTGCTGACCCTGGGTCTGCTGTATGCGGCCGGCTATGAGGTCGGCCCGTACGTCAGCCTGGAGCGGGTGATCGAAGGCACCAAAGAGACCTATTATGAGGCCCTGCGGCGCTCCAGCCTGCGCTGGGACGTGGGGCGGCACGACCTCACACCGTGGCACCAGTACAGCCTGAGCGCGCTCGTCCACCAGTACCGAGAGTTCGAGCAGCGGCTGGGTGAGCTGACCACCGCACCTGGAGCAAAGAGCCGTGCCGTGCATGCGGCCATCACGGCTTTCCGGCCGGGCGAGACCTTTACCATTGGCGACCTGGAGAGCGCTTGCCCCATGGTCAGCCGCTCGACCGTGAGGCGCGTCCTGAGCGAACTGCGCGACCAGGGCGAGGTCGAGTGCCTAGGGAAAGGGCGCTCGGCGCGTTGGAGAAGGGCCTAAATGTGGTCATGGTCACTTTACATGTACTCATTGGGACCCAGGATGAACACATTTAGCGAGTCGAAGACTTGCACCGCGGAGAACGCAGAGAGAAACAAAGGGGACTCTGCGCTCTCAGCGATCTCGGCGGTGAGATTCCTGGTTTCACCCCAAGGAGTGTAGACGCCATGCCCGAACTGCCCGAAATCACGGTCAAGGCCCGCCAGATGAAGGCCGAGCTGGTGGGCAAGGCCTTCACCGGAGCGGAGGTGCTCCAGCCCAAGTGCCTCAACGTGGAGCCAGAGGCCTTTGCAGCTGCCCTGACCGGCGCGCGCATCCTGAACGTGTTCCATCGCGGCAAGTGGCTCTTTCTCGAGACCACCCAGGGGTGGCTGCTGCTCAACCTGGGCATGGGCGGCGACGTTCTGCTCGTCACCCGCGACACCCTGCCCGAGAAACACCTCCTGATCTTTGACTTTGACGATGGGTCCTGCCTGGCGGTGCATTTCTGGTGGTTCGGCTACTGCCACCACGTCACCGAGCTAGCTGACCATCCCATGACGGCCAAGCTGGGTCCCAACGCCCTGGAGATGACGGCCGAGGACCTGCGGGCCATGCTCGGCGGCCGGCGCGGCCGGATCAAGTCCTACCTGCTCGATCAATCCAAGCTGGCGGGCATCGGGAACGCCTACATCCACGACATTCTCTTTCTGGCCCGGCTGCATCCCCTGCGGCCGGCCAACTCCCTCACGGGCGTCGAGATCGACGCCCTGGCCCAGGCCATCCACGACGGCCTCCAGCCGAGCATCGACAAGGGCGGGGCGTACTACGAGCGGGACCTGTACGGCCGGCGGGGAGGATTCACGGCCGACGACATCATCATTGGTTACAAGGAGGGCCTGCCCTGCCCGGTCTGCGCGACGCTCATCGAGAAGATCAAGACCGGCAGCACCAGCAGCTTCATCTGTGCCCAATGCCAGCCGATCGAGCGGGATCACTGAAACGCCGAGAGGACCTGCTCTCGGCGCGTCAGGGGGCCAGTACCGGCTCCGCTTGAATCTCACTTTGCCCGTGGTACAATCAAGTCCAGAGGCGGGTCAGACGATGGTGACGCGAGCGGAGGAGCAGCAGTGACTGTTGAGGAGCTTCTCAAAGATAGGTGCGACGGAATCCGGCGCATCGCTGCTGAACACGGTGCCCGCAACGTCCGTGTCTTTGGATCCGCGGCGCGCGGCACGGCCGGGCCGGAGAGTGACGTTGATCTACTCATTGACGTAGGCCCAACCACGAGTTCGTGGTTTCCCGCGGGCCTCATTCCGGACCTGCAGGAACTTCTAGGCTACCGGGTCGAGGTTGTCATGGAGAGGGCGCTCAACCCTGACATTCGTGAGCAGTTACTGAGCGAAGCCATAGAACTGTGAAGGACGACACGGCCTATCTCCGCCACATCAGAGAGTGCATCCGTCGCATTGAGGAGAACGTCGCCGGAGGCCGCGACCAGTTCATGGGGTCCCATACGCGCCAGGAGCCAGACCGAGAAGCGTCTCGTGCGAGCGGCTTGCGAGGACTGGAGACCGCACATGCGTGGATGCTGGCTTCTGGAACGCCTGGCCGGCTCGCTGTGCGAGCGCCACTGTACGCAGAGGCATAAGCGCGCTGGGTATCCGACCAGGCCCGCAGGAGGCCGTGTTGCGGAATCTTCAGACGACGAGCGAAGCGAGCCAGCGCCTTTCGGTTCCTCTGAAAGCCACACGGCCGGAGATTGAATGGCGCCGCATCTCGGCGTTCCGAAACGTGCTGGTCCATAACTACCTTGGCACTGACCTGGAAACCATCTGGGAGATCACCCAGCGCGACATTCCCAAGCTGAAGCGGGCTGTCCTGGTTATGCTAGAGGACTGATAGCTGTCTGCCGAGCGGTTCGATAGGGCAGAGCAGTCTGTCAAACGATGGCATTGGCAAGCCTGCATCCGCTGTCCTCGCCACCGGGTGCAGCAGCGGAATCAAAGAGGCGCTGATACCTCATGAAGCCGCTGAGAAGACGGGCCCTCAGTGTCTCAGTGGGGTTCAGTGGGTCAGTGATCCGGTGATCCGACGGAGAAACCAAACATGAACCAACCCCGGCCGATTGTGTATCCCTACATCCCCAATTCCGTGCCCGCCGTCAAGCAGCAGATGCTGCGAGAGGTAAGCGCTGAGAGCATTGAGGAGTTGTACCAGGACGTCCCCGAGAACCTTCGGCTCCGGCGGACCATGGATCTGCCCCCGCCCTTTCTCTCCGAATGTGGCCTGAAGCGGCACGTGGAGGAGATTCTGGCGAAGAACAAGACCGCTCGCGAGTATCTCAACTTCCTGGGAGCCGGGTGTTGGCAGCATCACGTCCCGGCCGTCTGCGACGAGGTGAACCAGCGCGGCGAGTTCCTGACCGCCTACGCCGGCGAACCCTACGACGACCACGGCCGGTTCCAGGCCCTCTTCGAGTATGCCAGTATGATGGGCGAGCTGCTGAACATGGAGGTGGTCAACGTTCCGACCTACGATGGCTTCCAGGCGGCCGCCACCTCGATCCGCATGGCGGCCCGCCTCACCGGCCGGTGCCAGGTCCTGGTGTCAAAGACTGTCAGCGCCGGCAAGCTCTCCAAGCTCCGGGACTACTGCAGGCCAGATATCGAGATCAGGCTGCTGGGCTATGATCCGGTGACCGGGCAGTTGGACCTCGAGGCGCTGGAGGCCGAGATCTCGACCGGAACCGCGGCCGTCTACTTTGAGAATCCGTCGTACCTGGGTTTCGTCGAAACGTGCGGCCGCGATGTCTCCGACCTGGCTCACCGTCACGGAGCCATCTGCGTCGTGAGTGTAGATCCCATCTCGCTGGGGGTGCTGGCGCCGCCGGCTGACTATGGCGCCGACATTGTCTGCGGCGACATCCAGCCTCTCGGCATGCACATGCAGTTCGGCGGCGGCCAGGCGGGATTCATCGCCACCCGCGAC
>JAUVHW010000069.1 GCA_030593075.1 Ardenticatenales bacterium | reverse complement strand
AATGTGAGATCATCGGCGATGGAACCCACGTGCCGCACATACTGGTCGAAAAAGCGTTCCGCTGCAAGACGCCCGACGAGCTGGTGTTCGTAACCGACAGCAATTTCGGTGCTGGACTACCTCCCGGCCAATATGACGCGGGTGGTAGCTGGGGCCGTATCCAGATCGACGGCCCCAACAACGGTGCACGGATGGTGGACCGCGACATGGGGTTGGCTGGCAGCGCGCTGACCCCCATCGATGGCTTCCGCAATGCGATCCGCCTCTTCAACAAGAGCATCGGCGTCGCCAGCAGGATCTGCTCCCGTAACCCCGCCCGCCTGCTGGGGCTGAACAAGGGCGAGATCGTACCTGGCCGGGATGCCGACCTGATCATTTTGGACGCAGACCTAGAGCTGCGCCATACTATTGTTGCGGGCCAGATCATCTACCAGCAGAATGCATAGGCCGCCGAGAAGGAGTGAATTCATGAGAGCGGGAGTAGCCAGAATCGACATCACGCCCACCGAAAGCATCTGGATGGAGGGCATGCTCCGGGCACACCGGTCGGAGGGTGTCCACGACCCCATCTTTGCCAAGGCGCTGGTCCTCTCCAACGAAGAGCACCTGGACCAGGCCTGCGCCATTGTGGCCGTAGACGTCTGCGGCATGCCTGACTGGTTGACGGCTGATGTGCGAGGGGCAGCGGAGCAAGAGATTGGCATCCCAGCTGATCACACCATCATGGCAGCCAAGCACATTCATTCTGGACCCGACACCGATGGCGAAGGCGAGCCCGAGGTTCGCTACACCCACAGTCTGAAAGAGAAGCTCCTCCAGGTAATGCAAGAAGCAGCCAGCAGCCTCCAGCCTGCCAGAGCGGGCTCCGCTTCGGGCCGGGAGAACACCATCAGCCAGTACCGGCGGCTGCTTGCTGATGACGGTCACGTCGTCATGAACTGGGAGCCCTGGCCTCTCGAACACCTCGTTGCCATGCTGGGCGTGCCTGATCCCGAGGTTGGCGTTCTGACGATTGAAGATCTTTCGGGCCAGGTGCTGTGCATTCTCTTCAACCACGCCGGGCATCCCAATGTCCTGTCGGGCGACAACTACCTGATCAGCGCCGAGTATCCTGGCCATGCCGAGAAGCTGCTCGAGGAGGAGTTCGGAGGCCTGGCCATGTTCGTCAATGGCGCCGAGGGCACGATGGACATCGACGGCCTGGGCCCACGCGATTGGGCCGAGATGGAGCGCCTGGGCGCCAAATTGGCGGCGGAGGTCGCCACGGTGGTGCGCGGCATCGAGCCACAAGAGGGGGTGACCGTCCGCTGCGCCAATCTCAAGCACGGCTTGCCAGCGCGCAGAGTCTCTGAAGACCAACTGGCCTGGGCGGAGAGGATCATCGAGCAAACCGGCGGCACCGTTCAGCCCCTGGCTGATGGCGTAGGAGATGACTTCAAGGCGCTTCTACTCCAGCGACTCTACGGCGTGCAGGATCAGCCAGTCGCCGCTGAGCACATCTGCATCGCCGTCGACGACACCGCATTCTTTAGCTTTCCTGGAGAGCTCTTTACCGAGATTGGCATGAAGATCAAGGCCGCAAGCCCCTTCGCCCGCACCTACGTTATCGGCCTGGCGAACGGCTCCGTCGGCTATGTCCCCACCAGTAAAGCCATTGTCGAAGGCGGATACGCAGTAGACGTCAGGAGGGTCGACGCTGATGCCGAAGACGTGATCTTGAGCCAGAGCCTGGAGTTGCTCGGGCAAGTGTACCGCTCGTAACTGACCCAGATCACCCGCAATAGGAGGGAATGCGATGACAGAGAAACTCGCGATCAGCGGCGGCACGCCGGTGCTGCAGCGAAGCGACTACAAGAACTGGCCGATCATCACCGATGACGATCGCCGGCTCATCAACGAGGTATTGGACAGCGGCATTATGGCAGGCGGGACGGCACCGCAGGTCAGTGCTTTGGAAAAGGAATGGGCGGAATACACAGGGGCCAAGCACTGCCTGACCACCACGAGCGGCACGGCGGCCCTGCACATGGCACTGGCGGCGGTCGACGTCGGGCCCGGCGACGAGGTGATCACCTCGGCCTTTACTTTTCTGGCCTCTGCCTCATGCGCCCTGCACCAGAATGCCATTCCGGTCTTTGTGGACATCGACGCGCGCACTTACAACATGGACCCCGCCAAGCTCGAGGCGGCCATCAACGAGCGGACCAAGGTGATCATCCCCGTACACATCCAGGGCCTGCCGGCCGACATGGACCCCATTATGGAGATTGCCCGCAAACACAACCTGTACCTGATCGAAGATGCCTGCCAGGCCCACGGTGCTACCTACAAGGGCAAGAAGGTGGGCACCATCGGTGACCTGGGGACCTTCAGCCTGAACAATTTCAAGAATCTGTGCGGCGGCGAGGGGGGGTTGTACATCACCGACAGCGAGGTCTATCTGAACAAAGGCATGCTCATCCGCTGTTTCGGCGACGAAATCGACGAGGTGAGCCACCGGCGCCAGTACAACGCCTCGATCCTGGGCTACATGTATCGCAACCAGGAGCTCCCGGCTGCCCTGACCCGTGCCCAACTGCTGCACCTTGACGAGTACAACGAGGTCCGCATCGCCAATGCCGACTATCTGAGCGCGGAGCTGGGCAAGATACCGGGTGTGATACCGCCCTACTGCCCGCCGGAGTGCAAGCATGTCTATTTCATGTATAACGTCCGCTTTGACCCCCAGGCTGCCGGCGTGGATTGCGAGCCGCGCCGTTTCCGCATCGCCGTGGAAAAGGCCCTCTACAAGGAAGGCTTGCTGGCGGGGCAGTGGCAGACCATGCCGGTACCAGCCCAGGACATCTTCCAGCAGAAGCTGGGCTACGGCGGTTCGAGCTATCCGTGGGTGGTAAACGAGGCCAAGGGCATCCGCTACGACTACCGCGTCGACGACTATCCCGTTGCCCAAGACCTGTGCGATACCTACACGGTCCTGCACGGCATTCATGCACCCAACGGCCTCGAACTGATGGGCAAGTTCGTCGAGGCATTCCACAAGGTGTTCAGCAATCTGGGCCAGGCCCTTGACCACGCCGATGACGAGATCTACCCTGGGCCTGATGGCGCACTGTACGGTGCCGGGTAGCAAGATCCATCCAAAGGAGATAGCCATGAGAAGCAAGGGACTGTACGGCAAGAAATACCTGGACATTCAAGTCCGGGAGGTGGAGATCGGCCCGCCGGACGAAGACCATGTCATCGTCAAGATCCGCGCCTGCGGGGTGTGCGGCACCGACGTCAACTTTGTGCGCGACTGGGACGACGAACCGATGCCGCTTGGCCACGAGATCGCCGCCGAAGTTGTGGAGGTGGGCAAGAACGTCACCAGCGTCAAGGCGGGGGATCGGGTCATCGTGGAAGACTGCACCATGTGCGGCCTGTGCGAGAACTGCCGCAGCGGGCACCCCGAGTTCTGCCGCAACATGTACGACATGGAGGGCCAGCCTGGCATGGGCCAGTACCTGTCGGTGCGCTACAACTCCCTCGACCGGTTCGAGGGACTGGACTACGTTTCGGCCTGCCTGACTGAGCCGCTGGCAGTGTGCCTGACGGCGGTTCTCGGTTCCGAGATTCCGCTGGGTGGCAGCGTGGTCGTCCTAGGACCTGGGCCACTTGGGCTGATGTCTGCCAAGTTGGCCAGGCTGCATGGCGCCGGGTTCGTCGCCATCACCGGGCTGCCAGCCGACAACCCGCGCGAGAAGGCACGCTTGGCCCTGGCGGAGAAGCTGGGCTGCGACATGGTGATCGAGACGGGCAAGCAGGACGTGGAGGCAGAAATCAAACGGCGCTTCCCGAACGGGGTGGACCGGGTCATCGTCAGCTCGCCCCCGGAGAGCATTTACGATGCCCTCAAGATTATCCGTTTCGGGGGGATCATCAACTTCTTCGGGCTACACTTTGGCGGCAAGAGTGTGATCAACGTGGATGTCAACGACCTGATTTTCCGCAAGATCACCTTGCGGCCGACTTTCGCGGAACCGGCGATCAACTTCCCCGTCTCCAATCGGCTGTTAAGGGAAGGGCTGGTAGATGCAAGCACCCTTATTACACACAGGTTCGGCTTCGAGGACGCCAGGAGCATCATGCAGGCTGTGATCGACGGCAGCGAGCCGATCATCAAGGCGGTCATGCTGCCGCACGGTCCGTGATCCCGGACTGCAGGTCAATCAGCCACTTCCGAGGAAGGAGGGAAACCATGAGGCCCTTGAGCAAAGTAGCTCCAGATTGGTGGGACTATACCACGCTCGACAGAGAGATACTGGACGACGCGGCACGCCTGACTGCGGACGACCTTCTGCAGCTCTCGCGCCCTGGCTTTACTGTCAGGTCCTACGACACGCTGAAGGACTTTTACCTGGCCGAGGCCCTGGAGTATGTCACCTCCTGGCGTCAGGCAACAGAAAGCGAGCCGGCCGGCATCTGCGGACCCATCGGGCCGACGGAGCAACTGCCCCTTGTGGCTCGGCTGGTCAACGAGCTGGAACTCGACCTGCGCCACGCTCACTTTTGGGCTATGGACGAGTGGGTGCTCGATGGCCAAGAGGTGGCGATTACCCACCCACTCAGCTTCGAAAGGGCCGACCGGGAACTGTGCTTCGACCGAATCCGCCCCGAGCTACGCATGCCAGAGGAGAACCTGCACTTCCCCAAAGCCAACCTGACCCCCTACACCGCGAGTTGGAGCAGGGCACGGTGCGTGGTGATGCAAGGCGGGCAGGGCGACGTCAAGCACTGGGCGTTCAACGACCCCGTGCGTCGGGAGGGGGCCTACAAAGACAATCCGCCCACACCGGAGGTGTATCGCCAGCTCGGCTCGCGCCTGGTGGACCTGCACCCCATCACCCTCATGCAGAATGCGCGCACGTCAGGCGGGGGTGTGGTCCAAAACGTGCCCAGCCAGGCCCTGACGGTGGGTCCACTGGAAACCTGGCGGGCAGAGAAGGTCTCCATCTGGCAGGCCGGTACCCACGATAGTCCGTTCGGAATGCGGCTGACCACGCTCATGATCTCAAGAAAGGTCCCGGATAGCGCTGTGCCCATGTCGCTCTTGGCAGACCATCCCAACGTGCAATTCAACTTTTACCGGCACGGCATCGGCACCTGTGAAGCTGAGATGCATTAACATGATCGTGAGCCAGCGCGGGATTCCGATAGACAAGAGCAATCCATCTTTGAGGAGGAAAAGACATGTCTCAAACGGCATCGGATCCTGCAGCACAAAAAGTGTGCCCGGCCTATTCCATCGCCCTGAACGAGATCGAGCCCGAGTATGATGGCCAGTGGCAGGGCATCACCGTGGCGTCCGACGGCAACTGCTATTTTGGCTCCTCCACGCATTCCTACCGTCATGGAGCCGGATTCTTCCGCTTCGACTCCCGCACGCGGGAACTGACCACCCTGGCCGACGACATGACCGCAATATGCGGAGAGGACCTGACCAAGACGCCATCCCAGGGCAAGATCCACAGCCCGATCGTGGAGCACGATGGGTGGCTCTACTTCACTACACACCTGTCCAACTACTGGAAAGAGGCAATCGACAGCTACACCGGAGCGCACGTGATTGGGTATGAGATGTCGACGGGGCGCTTCCGTGACTTTGGGATCGTGCGCCCTCGCTACTCGATTTATTCCTTCATCAATGTCGATCCGGATCGCAAGAAGCTCTACGTGTTCTCCGTGCCTTTTGCCGAGGAAGATCAGGAAAGCGGCGGCTGCAACGTCTACAGGATTAACATCCCAACCGGCGAGATGGAGGACCTGGGAGGACCAGCCGGGAAGGGACGCAACGCTTCCTTCTGGTCCTATGTGGACCTCGATGGCAATTGCTGGTTCACGATGTGGGGCGCAGGCGGCCGGTTCTCCGCAGGCGGGCAAGGTAATCTCTACCGAGTGGCGGCTGTTTCCGGCCAGATCGAGTCCTTTGACGACGTACTGCCCGAAGCCAAGCTCTGGCCCAATGGGAAGCGCTGTTCCGACGAATTCCAGACAGACCGCTCGTGGACTTGGGCCCAGTCGCTGCCGGGGAGAGCACACTGCCTGTTCGCGATGGGCTTTGGGGGAGGCGACGACGAGCGGCTCTGGGTCTTTGATCCTCGCAAGAACATCGCCACCGGCGCGGCGTTCCAACCCGTCGGCTTCATCGGCTCGGTGTTCCTGGCGCTTGCATTGGGCAGGGATCGTGTATTCTACATCCAGCGGGGCGACCCCGCCAGCCACCGAGGCTACTCGGGCGAGGCGAAGCGAGATGAAGACCCGGATGTGGTGGGCAAGAACGAGGACTATCATCTGAAGAGCATCTCCCTGGCAGCGGGCACCTACGGCCAGGTGACTGACCACGGCGCGATTCTGGACCAGAAGGGGCGTGCTCCCAGGATGGTTGACTCGCTGGCAGCCGATCAAGAGGGCCGGGCCTACATGGTCGGGAGCTGGCACGTCATCCCCGGAGATCGGCCGACGTTGCAGATCGACCTCGAGAACCCTGAGGTATTCCAGACAATGAAACGGGGCCAGTTCTTTGCCGTCTGCGACGTCTCGGACGACATAGCCTAGCGGGTGGGCCAGGACGGGTTGAAGGTTCCTGTGCGCTACACAGTACGATATGCGACTGTCCGGCCCGCATTGCAGGGGGGGTGGCGCGGGACTGCCTGGGCTCGCGCCGAAACCCTGGAAGTCGCCCACTTTCGTCCTGAAAGCAGCGATCACCGGCCCCGCACCCTGGCCCGCCTGCTATGGGACGAACTTGGACTGTACGGTCTCTTTCAGGTGCAAGACCGCTACGTGCGCTGCGCTCACAGCGGCTACATGGCGCCCACTTACCTGGACAGTTGTGTGGAGGTCTTTTTGCAGCCCAAAGTCGACGCGGGATATCTGAACTTTGAGTTCAATTGCGGCGGCTCAATGCTCTGTTTCTACATCGTCAATGCCACGCGCGTCCCCGGCGGTTTCCGTGACTTTACCCGTCTGCCGGCGATCGACGGCAAACAAGTCTCCGTTTACCACTCGATGCCTGCGCGGGTCGAGCCCGAGATCGCGGAACCCGCCGAATGGTACCTGGAGTTTTCAATTCCGTTCTCGGTTCTGGAAAAGTGGGTCGGCCCCCTTGGCCCGGTGGGGGGACAGGAGTGGCGCGCCAATCTGTACAAGTGCGGGGACGAGACCTCCCATCCCCATTGGGCGTCGTGGGCACCGCTTGACGAAACGAACTTCCATCTGCCCCGTTGTTTTGGGACGATCCGATTCGAGGAGGCACCCTGAGGTAATCCATCGAAGAGTCTTTCGAGGTGCAACTGTGTCCCTTTCAGAAGAGACCTACGAGCAGTCTGCTTCGCAGGCTCTGGACGTTGCGGACGTCATGCGCGCCCTGGTGCTCGACGGGGTCGGCTTTGAGAAGCTGCGCATTGCCCGGATACCTACTCCCAGGCCTGGGCCGCGCCAGATAGTGGCTCGCGTCGACGCGGCCGGTATCTGCACGTCGCTCATCAAGCTGGTAGAGCAGGGACCGGCTCACCGCTTCCTCTACGGCTGGGACATCGCCCGCTACCCGCTGATCCTGGGCGACGAAGGCTCGGTCACCCTGGTCCAGGTGGGCGAGGAACTGAGTGAGCGCTACCGCCCAGGGCAGCGCTACGTCATCCAACCGGCGGTGGACCACCCGCCCATCAACCACTGCGAGCGCTACCGGGATGGGGGCAGGGGCATCGACAAGATCGCCGTCGGCTACACGTTGCCCGGCCACCTGGCCGAGTACATCCTGGTCACCGAGGAGGTGCTGGCCGCCGGTTGCCTCATGCCGATGCCTGACGAATCGCTGCCCCACGCCCACGCTGCCCTGGCAGAGCCTTTCTCGTGTGTCGTCTCCGCCCAAGACCATCACCTTCACTTGGCGCAGCAGAGCCCCAGCGCGGCCCGTGGCGTGCTCAAGGGCCTGAAGCCGGGCGGCGTGACGGTTATCATCGGGTCCGGCGCCATGGGGCGTATGCACGTCGATTTGGCCCTGAGCTACCGCCCGCGAGCCATCATCGCCGCCGACCTAATCAAAGAGCGCCTAGAACTGGTGAGGCAACTCTTTGCTGAACGCGCCGAGGCGTTGGGCGTGGCGCTTCACACCGTGGATCCTGCCGAGGCCAGCATTCAGGCATTGCTGGACGAACTGACTGGCAGCAGAGGGGCCGACGACGTGATCGTAGCGGTCGGCTCCCGCCAGGCCATCGAGACAGCCCAGCACTACACCGGGCGCGGCGCCGTGCTCAACCTCTTTGGTGGTCTCAAGAGCGGTGAGGACATCGTCGGGCTCGACACCGGCATCGTCCACTATGAGGAGACCAACGTCACTGGCTCCAGCGGCGGCTCGCCCTGGGATGTCGCCCGCACGCTGGAGCTCATGGCCACCGGGGAGATCGATGCGGGCAAACACATCAGCCGCGTCGGCGACCTGGACCATGCCGTCGAGTTCCTGGAAATGGTAAAAGCACAGCGCATCGACGGCAAAGCTGTTGTCTATCCCCACCGCCGCAGCGGCGAGATGCTCACCATCCCATCCTGGTCCTCTCAGGATGAGCGCGCCTACCTCCAGGCTGGGCGGTCTGGCCCGTGGCACTGACGGGGACGCGCACCTACGTGGGGTTCGGGTTCGGAGCGATCCAGGCTGGGCTGTTCCTCTACGAGGCCTATCGCTCCGGCAACTTCCGCCGCCTGAGGGTGGCCGAGGTATTGCCAGACATGGTCTTGAACCTGCGCCGGGCGGGAGGCACCTACGCCCTTAACATTGCCCACCCCGACCGGGTCGAATCGGTCCGCGTTGGCCCGGTCGAGATCTACGACCCGGCTGTAGCGCTTGACCGCGAACGCCTGGTGGACGCCCTGAGCGAAGCGCAGGAGATCGGCACTGCCATTCCCAGCGTGGCCTACTACCAATCGGCAGGCCCGGGAAGCCTCCACCGGCTGTTGGCCGCAGGCCTGGGTCGCAAGAGCTCTGACGGAGACCGGGAAGCGGTGGTCTATACCGCCGAGAACCACAACCACGCCGCCGAGATCCTGGAAGCAGCCGTCCTGAGCGCTCTCCCACCGGTCGAGCAGGACGCAGTCCGCACCAGAGTCCAGTTCCTCAACACCGTCATCGGCAAGATGAGCGGCGTTCTCTCGGATTTGGACACGATCCGCGAACACGGACTGGCGACGATCACGCCCGGAGACCCGCGCGCCTTTCTGGTGGAGGCCTTCAACCGCATCCTGATCTCCAGGGTTCGGCCCCGGAGCGCCGGAGAACCGCCATTCCGTCGTGGAATAGAGGTGTTCGAGGAGAAACGGGATCTGCTTCCCTTCGAAGAGGCCAAGCTGTACGGTCACAATGCCACACACGCCCTGGGGGCCTACGCGGGCGCGCTGGTCGGTGCGCAGCGCATTGCCGACTTGCAGGCCATTCCCGGCGCCCTCCCTTTCCTGCGCGCCGCCTTTCTCGAGGAGTCAGGCGAAGCCCTGGTGCGCAAGCACGCTGGCGTGGATCCGCTGTTCACGCCCCAGGGTTACACCCACTATGCCGACGATCTCCTGGCCCGCATGACCAACCCCAACCTGCTGGACACCGTAGAGCGCGTGGGTCGCGACCCGGCGCGCAAGCTTGGCTGGAACGACCGGCTGGTGGGCACGATGCGTCAGGCGCTCGGCCAGGGTGTTGCGCCCCGGCGGTATGCCTTTGGCGCCGCCGCCGCCCTGGCTACGTTGGATCGATCGATCTTGGAGGGAACCGTGACGGCCGAGGCCCTGCTGCACCCTATCTGGCAAAGCGCGTCGCCAAGGGAGCACGAGCAAGCTGCTGTTCTGAGCCTCATCGAAGCAGGCCTGCACCAGGTCAGAACCTGGTGCGCGTCCGGTTGCGGCGATCTAGAGCTGTTCTGGAGGATTGTGGCAGATGATTGATGCCATCGTGGCAGGACACGTCTGCCTGGACGTGATCCCGGACCTGAGCAGCAGCGCCCAGGACCAGTTCGAGGAGATCCTTCAGCCGGGGCGCCTGGTGGTCATAGGGCCGGTAACCTATTGCACCGGCGGCCCGGTCTCCAACACCGGACTGGCCCTCACCAAACTGGGAATCCGTACCCAGCTCATGGGCAAAGTAGGCGACGACATCTTCGGCCAGGTTATCCAGGACTATGCCAGAGCCTACGGGGCAAACTTAGCCGACGCCATGGTGGTGGATCCTGCCGCCGACACTTCCTACACCATCGTGCTCAGTCCGCCCGGCGTAGATCGCATCTTCCTCCACCATCCTGGTGCCAACGACACCTTCGGTGCTGACGACATCCGCTACGACCTAGTCGCGGACTCGCGCCTGTTTCACTTTGGCTACCCGCCCCTGATGAAGCGGATGTATGAGACCGGCAGGTCTGAACTGATGCAGGTCTTCCAGCGCGCTAAAGACACGGGCGTCACCACCTCGCTGGATATGGCGCTGCCCGATCCTTCCTCGCCGGCGGGCCGGGCCGACTGGCAGGGTATCCTTCGCTCAGTGCTGCCCCACGTCGATCTCTTCCTACCCAGCATCGAAGAGATCCTCTTCATGCTGCGGCCTGCAAGCTACCAGACGCTCTGCGAGGAAGCGGGCGGGCCCAACATTCTACCGCTCATTCGCCCTGAACTGCTGTCGGACGTGAGCCAGGAGCTGATCGAGTTAGGGTCCAAGATCGTTGCGCTCAAGCTGGGCGACCGGGGACTTTACCTGCGCACCACCGGCCTGGGTGACCTGGAGACACTGGGACGCGCCCGGCCCTCCGACGCTGCAGCCTGGGCCAACAGGGAGCTGTGGGCTCCGTGCTTCCAGGTGGAGATGGTGGGCACCACCGGCTCGGGGGACGCGACGATTGCAGGCTTGCTCAGCGCGCTGCTGCGCGGCCTCTCCGCCGAGCAGGCCCTCACTGCCGCGGTGGCTGTGGGCGCGTGCAACGTGGAGGCGGCCGACGCCCTCGGTGGCATCCGCCCCTGGGGTGAAACCTGGCATCGCGTGCGCAGCGGGTGGGCGCGTCAGGACTTGGCGCTGGACGCGCCCGGCTGGCATCTGGACGACCAATACCACTTGTGGGTGGGATGGGGTGGGACATGACGATGGAGCACGTGGGACCAGCCGGGCTGGCGTGTGGCCTGCAGCTCGCGAGAAGGCTCTACTGATTCGGTTCTTGGAGACTGTATGATTGCGAATTTCGGCAATTCACTGGACGTATACGGCCTCACCAGGGAGAAAGCGCTGGACTTGCTGCGCCAGATGTGGGAAATCCGCATGTTCGAGGAGCGAGTCTACGACTTGCTGGGGCGCGATGTCATCAAGGGCGCTTCGCACCTGTATGCTGGCGAGGAAGCAGTGGCCGTAGGCGCCATCTCTGTACTCAGGGATGCCGACCTAATCACCAGCAGCCATCGCGGTCACGGTCATTGCCACGCCCGGGGAGCGAGCATCGCCAGGACCGAAGAGGCAAAACAAGAACACTACAACAAGATGATGGCCGAGCTGTGCGGTCGAGAGACTGGCTATTGCCTGGGCCGCGGCGGATCGATGCACATCGCCGATGTGGAAAAGGGCAACCTAGGCGCCACCGGCATCGTCGGCGGCAACCTCCCGGTGGCCACCGGCGCAGCCCTGGCCCAGCAGATGCAGGGCACCAACCGGGTTGTCCTCTGCTTCTTTGGCGACGGTGCCTCGCAGACCGGCAACTTTCACGAATCGCTGAACTTGGCCGGTTTGTGGAAGCTGCCCGTCGTATTCATCGTCGAGAACAACCTGTACGGCATGTCGGTGCCTTTGGAGAAAGCGGCGGCCAAGCCGGACATCGCCGACCGGGCCTGCGCCTACGACATGCCCGGCGAGGTTGTGGACGGCATGGAGGTGCTGGCCGTCCGCGAGGCGGTAGGCCGCGCTGTCAAGCGCGCCCGCGAGGGTGAAGGACCCTCCCTCATCGAGTGCCAGGCCTATCGCTGGTACGGACACTCCCGCTCGGATCCGCGTGCCTACCGCACCAAGGAGGAGGAGGCCGCCTGGAAAGCCCGTGACCCCATCCCCAGGTTCGCCGCCTGGCTGGTGGAGAATGGCATCTGCACCGAGGCAGAGGTCGACGCCCTGGAGGAGCAGGTCGAGGACGCCATCGACGAGGCGACCCAGTTCGCCCTGGATTCGGCCATGCCGTCCGCGGAGGAGCTGGAAAGGTTTGTCTACGCGCCCTTCAAGTGGACGCCGGAAGAGTATGCCGAGGAGCGCGAGCTACGCCAAAGATGCCGCACCGACGGTAACGGCGCGCCCACAGGCGTGCGCAAAGTTCTCTACCGCGAGGCTCTCCAAGAGGCAGCGCGAGAGGAGATGTTGCGCGATGAGAGTGTATTCATCATGGGCGAGGATGTAGGCCTCTATGGCGGGGCCTACGGCGCCACGCGGGGCTTGTTCGACGAGTTTGGGGAAGAGCGCGTGCGTGACACGCCCATCTCCGAGGCGACCATCGGCGGGGCTGCGGTTGGCGCGGCTATGGCCGGGATGCGCCCCATCGCCGAGATCATGTACGTGGACTTTACGCCGCTGGCCATGGACCAGATCGCCAATCAGGGGGCCAAGAACCGCTACATGTTCGGCGGCAAGACAATCGTGCCCATGGTCATCCGCACCGAGGGTGGCGCTGGGCGGAGCATCGCCGCCCACCACTCCCAGAGCCTGGAGGCGCTTTGGACTCACTTCCCGGGCATCTATGTGGCCATGCCCAGCACACCCTTCGACGCCAAAGGACTACTCAAGGCCGCCATTCGTGACGACAACCCCGTGATGTTCATCGAGCACAAGATGCTCTATGGCGTCGAGGGCTATGTGCCCGACGAGGACTATGTCATCCCCTTCGGCGTGGCCGACGTCAAGCGGGAGGGAAGCGACGTGACGGTTGTCACCTACTCGCGCATGGTACATCGCGCCCTGGAAGCGGCCGAAAAGCTGGCGGAGGAGGGGGTCAGCGTCGAGGTGATCGACCTGCGCACCCTCAAACCGCTGGACATGGAAACAGTGGCTGCGTCGGTGCGCAAGACCGGCCGCGTGTTGGGCGTCACCGAAGCCTGCAAGACAGGTTCGTTTATCAGTGAATTAGCGATGTGCATCCAAGAAGAAGTCTTTGATTGGCTGGATGCGCCGGTGGTTCGGGTGGCGGCGGCCGATGTGCCGGTACCCATGGCCGAGACGCTGGAGGATGCGGCCATCCCAAACGTGGAGGCCATTATCGCCGGCATCCGTCAGGCGCTGTGGTGAGGCCCACATGATCACAGAAGTCATTCTGCCCATACTGGGCCAGACCATGGAAGAGGGGACCATCGTCGAGTGGGTCAAGCAGGAAGGTGACCCGGTCAACCGCGGCGATCTCCTTTTCACCGTCGAGTCGGACAAAGCAGTACTGGAGGTGGAAGCTACGGCGCGCGGCTTTCTGCGCCAGATCCTGGTGCCGGCGGGTCAGACAGTCGCGGTGCTGACAGTGGTAGCCATCATGACCCGCAAGGCAGATGAGGATATTTCGGGGTATGATGGAAGGGGCACACAGGTAGCCATGAAACCGCTTGACAGGGCAGAAGCTCGTGACGCCTCCCCAGAACAGGTTGTCGGCGTACCTGAGGCTGTGCGACCCCAAGCTGGACGCATCGTTGCTTCGCCTCGGGCGCTCAAGACGGCGCGAGAGAAGGGGGTGGACCTGGCGCTGGTGACGGGAACTGGTCCCAACGGTCGCATCGTCGAGAAGGACGTGCTGGCATACTTGACTGCAAGGCTCAAGGCCACGCCCGTAGCCGTCAAGGCGGCTGAGACTTTGGGCGTGGACCTTGCCGCAGTTAGCGGCACCGGTGTAGGTGGGCGGATCACGAAAGAGGATGTAGTTGCTGCTGCTGCCCAGGCAGAGACGCCCGTCGTCGAGAGCGTGCCCGTCACCGGCATGCGGCGCATTATTGCCGAGCGCATGCTTGCGAGCCATCAGGCCACTGCTCGGGTCACCCTCGTCACAGAGGCAGATGCCACACAGTTCGCCGAGGCTCGAGAGAAACTCAAAGCCTCGGTGACCGAGGAGTGGGGTTTCTCGCCGGGGTACAATGACCTATTGGGCATCATCGTCTGCCGGGCACTGCGAGAGTTTCCTTACATGAACGCCCGCCTCAGTGCGGACGGGCGAGAGATAGAGCAATTGCCGTTTGTCAACCTGGGCATGGCGGTCGACACCGTGCGGGGGATCTTGGTGCCCGTTATTCGCGATGCTGACCAGAAGGGACTGCGCGACTTTGGGACAGAGCTCCGCAACCTGGTGGAGCGCGCGCGACTTGGCAAATCGCTGCCCGACGACCTGGCCGGTGGGACGTTCACGATCACCAACCTGGGCATGTTCGACATCGACGCCTTCACGCCCATCATCAATCCCCCGGAGGTGGCCATCCTGGGCGCTGGGCGCATCCAGCCCAAGGCAGTCGTCCGTGATGGCGTAATCGTGGCCCGGCAGATGTGGACATTGAGCCTTACCTTTGACCATCGGCTGGTGGATGGCGCGCCGGCGGCCCGCTTCTTGCAGCGGATCAAGCAGCTTGGGGAGAACCCGTTCCCGCTGCTGACTTGAGTGACCAGGGGCCTAGCCTCTGCCTTCTGTCCACTCACCCTGTGGAAGGCAGACTGTATTCCATGCCTCCTGAAT
>JAUVHW010000160.1 GCA_030593075.1 Ardenticatenales bacterium | reverse complement strand
TGTACTCTGCCTTTGCACGTTCGAAGTCCCACCACTCCGGGGGAATCTGATCCCAGTAGCTGGCGGCCCGGTCTACCAGTTCATCCAGGTATTGCCATTGCTGTGTGTCGTGTAATCGACAGTCGGTGTGGGCACGGCTTTCCTCGCCCGATCCTCTTCGTTGCTGTACAATGGGCACTAGCGGCAGAGGGAAGGCGAGAGGGATCGATCCTGTGGTGCGCCCCCGCCGGACCACTGCCGGGAGATGGAGATAGGGACCTAGCGGCCTGGCCGGTAGCCCGGTCTGGCACGTCTTGCTGGAGAGCCGGCGCTCTGCCAGCCACCCGAACGCGCCTGTGGTGGACCGGCCAGGCCTGGCAGAAGCCATTGCGCACGCGCTTGCGGGTGACGCCTTGAGCAACATTGCTGAACTGAGACTTACCGGCCGGGCTTCTGGCTCGATGGTGTTGGTCGTGGCAATATGGACCTTCGTGGTTGGATCCAAGACCTCCATCATCCCGATCGGGATATGCCCATGGTGCTGACGGTGGTGGCGACACTGCCTTTCCTGGGGATCATCCTGTAGAGAGGGAACAGCTTTGCGGGACCGGGCGCGCCGGTGTCGGGGTTCCGGCCGAAGCGGAGAGTGGCAATCGGACTTCTGCGCGTTATCCAAGTGGTCAATCAACAACGCCGCTCAGACGAGCTTGTACGAATCAAGGGGCAGTGCCCGGAGAGTGGCTACGGCGGAGTGGTCTCCCCTTGCGACGAGATCCTGGTTGCTGACAGGGGCACACAGCTCGTTGAGGCCGTTCGGTTCTGCAAGGAGTATGGCACAGTCGGTCTGCGTGGTATGCGGGTTCGGGAGGAGTCTCAGAGACAGGGAATCGGGACATCCCTTCTGAAGGCCGGTGAGACCGTCCTGGGCGGCCGCACCTGCTACTTTCCGCCATATCGTCATCTTCAGGCTTTCTGTGGGCAGGCTGGATTCGTGAAGGTACTGGCGGCGGAGGCTCCTCAAGAGCTGCGGGACCGCCTGACGGACTATCAGGCGCGAGGGCTGAACGTCATCACCATGCGCGGGGACCCAATGCCACCTGTCACAGCGAGCAACGGGAACAAGGGAAGGGCGGGCATATGAGCACGCTGCTGAGATGGGCTTTGAGGTACAGGTGGCTGAGCCGCAGAAGCTGGAGCCGACCTGTCCCGGGGAGAACGCTGGCAAGCGGCTGAGCCCGTGAGCAAGAGACGTCGAGGATGGGCGAACGCTGTTGCGAGCGGTCGCCAGGACGATACGCTATGACGAGTCGAATGCCGCGTCTGGAGACTGTCACCGCCTGTGTGCTGCTGGCGCTGGCCCTGGCTTTGCGGTTGGCGAGCCTTGACGCTTTCATCGTCGGCGATGAGCTGAGGTGGACCTGTCGCTCCCTGGGCTTCCGCGACGCGTTGAAGCGAGGCGACTGGGCCGGCACTTATCGCACCGGGCATCCAGGCGTAGTGACCACTTGGCTGGGAGCCGTTTTCATACCCCACAATGACGACCAGGCACAGGCGACGTGTCGCGCCAGCGAGGACGCTGCGAAACTCCAGACGGCCGGCGCGACGCCGGCCGAGCGAGCCCGGCTGGCAGCTGAACTGGGGCGAATGCTCTTCCGAGGGCGTGTTGGCGTGGCGCTGTACACTTGGCTGTGCATCTCGGCCATGTATCTCCTGATCCGCATGTTGTGGGGGCCAGGGTTAGCCGTGCTGACCCTGGCGCTGGTAACCCTCGATCCGTTCTACCTGGCCCTCTCCCGCTTCCTCCACGTAGATGGCGTTCTTGCGAGCACGATGGCTTGCTCGGTACTGAGCCTTCTGGGCTCAACACACCGCAGGGAGTCCGCCGTCCTGCATAGAGGACTCCTGCTGTTATCGGGGGCGGCTGGAGGATTGGCAATCCTGGAAAAGTCGCCTGCGATCTTCCTTGTGCCGTTCGCCTTCTTGCTGCTGGGCACCGACGTCTTGCGGCGACGTGCGGGCCGTGAGACAATCCTTCAGGCGGCTCGTGATCTGGCGATATGGTGCCTTGTCGCTGGTGTCGTCTGCATCGGCCTGTGGCCTGCCATGTGGCACGACCCGGTGGATACCGCGGCGAAGGTGCAGGATGTGGCCTTGCTGGAGGCCATGCAGGCCCACTCAGGGGGCAACTTCTTTCTGGGTCAACCGCTCTATGATCCCGGCTGGAGATTCTACCCTGTGGCAGGCCTTTTCCGCCTCAGCCCCTTGGTCCTCATCGGTCTGATCTGCGCTCTGCTCTGGCTGGCCAAGGGCAATGATCGCCATGCACATCGCTTCGACCTAACCATCCTGCTGCTCTACGGCGCGCTCTTCGGGGTCTCCATAAGTATGGCTCCCAAGAAGTTCGATCGGTATCTCCTACCTGCGTTTCCGGCTCTTGATATCGTGGCTGCTGTCGGGCTCCTCAAGATGGCTGAGGCCGTACGCGGGCGCATGGTGGGAGAGAGACCCCGGGGTCATGCCCGGCCTACCTGGGTGCCCGTCTGCCTGGTCGTATTCGTCGTCGGCGTCGCCCTCCTTTTGTCCCACTATCCCTACTATCTGACTTACTACAACCCGCTGATGGGAGGATCGCGCCAGGCTCGGAAGACCCTCCTGGTGGGCTGGGGCGAGGGGCTGGACAGGGCTGCTGCATATCTCAATGCGAAACGCGATGCTGGGCAACTGCAGGTCATCGTGCCGACAGTGACGGAGTTTGCGCCTCTCTTCAGCGGCGAGACCCGGAGCATGAGGGAGTACCCTGCATTGCAGAGCGATTATGTCATATTCTATGTCTCTCACGCTCAGCGGCACCGCTACCTGGATCTGCTGGACAGGTACTTGTGGAACCCCCGGGCCCAGGCTGAACACGTAGTCACGCTGCACGGCATTGACTACGCGTGGATCTATGCCAAAACGGAGCACGTCCAGGATTGAGCTACGCTGAGGAACAGGGGCGGCCTGGGCGAGATGCCCTTGCGGCCAACGGCGACACTCCGGGCGCGGTTCGCCGGGGCGCGGACCTTTCTGAGTGGGTAGAGTAGGCGAAGACGAAAAACGAGAAACGAGAGATGGAAAACGAGAGGATGGAACGCCGGTTGGCGCTTTTTCCGCTTACGGCCCGGATTGAGACGGCGCCGGGCGGTGAAAATCGTGAGACGGATCGGCTGAGCTCGCCAAAGTCTGAGGCTGGCGAACGCCTGACCATTGCCGGGTGCGATCTGCCCGGTCTGGCTGACCGCTATGGCACACCGCTCTATCTGTACGACCAGGCAACCCTGGACGCCGCCGTTGAGGACTACCAACGCGCCCTGGCCGATTCCTACCCCGGCGAAACAGGCATCACCTATGCTGGCAAGGCGTTTCTGTGCCTGGCGCTCGCTCAATGGACGCAGCGCCACAGCCTGTGGGTGGACTGTACCGGGCTCGGCGAGTTGAGGGTTGCGACCGCTGCCGGTGTGCCAAGGGAGCACATCCTGGTCCACGGCGCAAACAAGAGCCCGGCCGACCTGACGGCCACTGTAGCCCATGCTGGGACCGTTGTGGTGGACAACCTGGCCGAGCTCGATCGCCTGATCGCACTATCGAAACAGAGGAACGGCGATTTTCCCAACCTGTGGCTGCGTTTCCGGCCGGGGCTGGCCGTGAAGACCCACGCCTACACCCAGACCGGCCAGCACGACAGCAAGTTCGGCATGGACCAGGCCGAGATCGTACAGGCAGCCCGCCTCTGCCGAGAGCACCATCTCCCGCTTTGTGGGCTGCACTTTCACCAGGGATCCCACTTTCACGACCCGGAGCCCATTGGGTTGGCCCTGGAAAGGGCGCTGGATCTGCTGGTGGCAATCCGCGCAGAGGAAGACTGGGTGCTTTGCCCTGGAGGTGGGTGGGGCGTTGCCTACCACGAGGATGATTTGCCCCATCCACCGGTTGAGGAGTACGTCCGCTACGTGGCCGAAAAGCTGGTAGCAGGTTGCCGGGAGCGAGACCTGGCGTTGCCTCGCTTGCGGCTGGAACCCGGCCGGAGCCTGGTTGCCGGGGCAGGCGTGGCCTTGTACCGGGTTGGGGCAGTCAAACAGACCGCCCACCGCCGCTGGGTGCTGTTAGATGGCGGCATGGCCGACAACCCTCGTCCGGCGCTGTACGGGGCACGCTATTCAGCTCTGCCCGTCTGGCAGCCCCGCCGGCCGGAAGCCGGCCCGGCCTGGCTGGCGGGACCGTATTGTGAGAGCGCCGACATCCTGATCGAGGAGCTGCCCCTGCCTCAGGTTCAGCCCGGCGAGCTGATTGCCATCCCTGTCAGTGGCGCCTACCAATTGAGCATGGCCAGCAACTACAACGGCGCTCGCCGGCCGGCGATACTCTGGCTGCAAGATGGCACGGCGCGCCTGATTCGAGCCAGGGAAACGCCCAATGACCTGATTCGTCGGGACAAACGGTTGTGGCAAGACGAGGCTGCCAACGTCGAGTTCGTCAAATACCATGCCCTGGGGAATGACTACCTGGTGCTCGACCCCTCCGACCTCCCCGACGCCTTGACGCCCCCTCAGATCCAACTGATTTGCCACCCCCACTATGGTGTTGGGGCCGATGGGCTTGTGCTAGGCCCCTTTGAAGACCCGGGATCCGAATTCGCTCTGCGCTTCTTCAACCCCGACGGCGGCGAATTCGAAAAGAGCGGCAACGGCCTGCGGATATTCTCGCGCTACCTCTGGGACATGGGGTTGGTGAAGGAAGAGCCCTTTACCATTTCGACGCCGGGCGGCCAGGTGATGTCTCGGGTAGACAGAGACGGCCGGCAGGTGACGGTGGAGATGGGGGCCGTCAGTTTTGACAGTCGCCGAATACCGGTCACGGGGCCGCCGAGAGATGTCCTGAACGAGCCAATCGTGGTTGGCGGACAGGAACTGCGTTTCTGCGCTGCCACAATTGGCAACCCCCACTGTGTGGTCCTGCGCGATGAGGTATCCGCTCAGGAGGCCCAGGAATGGGGGCCTTTGATTGAAGGTAACGCTCGCTTTCCGAACCGGACCAACGTGCAGTTCTTGAAGGTTCTCGATCGTTCCAACATCCGGATTGAGATCTGGGAGAGAGGGGTGGGGTACACGCGGGCATCGGGCAGCAGCAGCTGCGCGGCCGCGGCCGTAGCCTACCGTTTAGGGTTGTGCGACGCTCAGATCACCGTCCACATGCCAGGCGGGGAGATCGACATATCCATTTCCCCCGACTTGGCCATCACAATGACAGGGCCGGTTTCCAGGATATGCGAAGGAAGCATCTCGAGAGAGGTGTTCGAGTGACTACGCCAGGCGGCCGGCAGGTGGCCCTGTGATGATTCGCCGATTTGGCGGACGCAAGCAACACAGTCTACAGCGCGCGTGCCTCCTGCAGCCACTCGCGCCACCAGCAGGGGGAAGCACCGGCGCGGCTGGGCAAGTCAGGCAGTGCCGTAAAGTCGACAGACTCAAACTGGACACCGTGAGCCAGGAGTTTACTCACGTAGGCCTGCTCTGGTGCGCGGATGCCGATGAATTGATAAGGTTCCGCTAGCACCACGTTGGAGACACCGTTGTCCTGCTCTTCTCTCGCAAAGCCAAGCACCCGAAAGCCTTTTTCGGATAGGTAATCCACAAAACCACAGGTCTTTACCTTGCGGTAGCCAAAGTCCGTCGGTGTCCCTTCTGGCCGGTACACGTCCACCTCCGGCTGCAAGTCCCCTTTCATCCGATCCTCGCATAAGGCGCACAGGTCGGGGCCTAGCAATGCAAAGTAGCCATCCAAGTGCATCTCGTTCATCTCGAGCAAGAGGTCTTTGACCACTGCCACTTCGACGTAGCCATGGACGCGATGTTCCAAGAGCTGGCCCACACCGTCCTCGTTTGAGAGAAGCCCCTGCCCCTGCAACACAAAGTTGCCCGCCGGGTTAGAGTCGCCGCCTTCGAGAAAGCCGGGAGGCTGCACCCGGTAAATCGAGGGGATGCCCAACTGCCGGAGGGCATACTCGGCGACGTCGTTCTCCACCCTGCGCACGTCCAGCCGCAGCCGGCCGACCACACAACCCTGCCTGGTGGTGATGAAGGGGTCGCGCATATGGTAAGAGTTGTGGGCCGGTACCACCTCGTAACGCGACAGGAAGCGGGCGGTGGGGTCCAGTGCGTTGGGGTTGTAGCGAATGTTGACCACGGGGCGGAGGATGATCAACTCGGCCAGGGTGGCGGGATCAAAGACTCCCACGGCTCGACGCAGGTTGGCCTGCAAGAGATCGCGGTCCTCCTCGCTGATTTCCCGGGCAAACTCGTAGCGGATGCTGAACAAGGCCCACTCTCGCAGCCGGGCCAGGGCCTCAGGGTCGTCGTCCGTGCGCCACGTCAGCGCTTCGCGCAGATCTATCACCCGCGCCCCGGCTGCCTCTATAGCCCGGCGGAAGGCGCGGTGCTCCTGCCGGGCCTGGTCCAGTGAGAAGGGTCGCAAGAAGTTGGCCGAGTTGGTCTCCAATACGGCGAACAGAGTCTCGATGTTAGGCTCACACATGAGAACATTCTCGCCGGGAGCCACTCGGCCGGCTGTGAAGCTCTGATTTCATCACGATGCACTTGCATCTCCTTTGTCTCCCTCTGCGCCCAGATAGCGTTTGGTCAAGCTGGAGTAGAATAGGACTCTTCACTCAGCCGCGACTTTCCAAGATCGTTCTAGCATCTCCTCTGCTGACTTGCCATGTCAGGCAGTGGAGGCTTCCTCCCATGACTTCCTCACGTCGCGTTTGGACAGGGATGACTGGCTTGGAGGAATAGGTGCGATAGGCTTCAATTGCAGTCTCGTCCGCTTCAAGGCCGAAAAGGGGAACGTAGACCCCGTTTTCGGTGGTGAGCGCATTCACGTAAACACCCGACGCGCTCGGCCATCCCCTCCAAACCTCGCCACCGGGTTCGTCGGGCAGTTCCACTAGCTCAACGTCTCCTAGACTCTGCTCCAATTCCCCGAGAACTCTCGAACGAAGTGGCTCTTCAAATCGGGCTACGCCCAGTCGGTGTTCGGCCAACCACTTCACCATCCCGTCTGAATGTCCTGTGATATCTCCGGGCTCTTCTGGAATGATGGCGACATTCTCCAACCCCAACTCTGCCCGCAAGAGTTGAGCAATCTCCTCTCTCGAGTAGGACATGTTATCCTTCAGTATCCGTTCCGTCACTACTGCGCTATCTCCACCGTTGTAGCAGAAATTCCCGCCATCTAGTACCAACGGAATGTCCTCTGCTTCCAGCCCTACCGAGCGGAACCACCGCACGAATCCCTTTTCGACATACTGAGCATCACGCTTACCGAGATAGGCTGGCGAATACTGAAACTTGAAACTTCCCGCCGTCGTTCGGACGGGCGCAAAGTCCCTGATCCATATATCAGGAACCGATCCGAGGAGGAGGTTTTGCTGCGGAATATGATCGCTAATCTGCGGCTGCGTCGCTTCATCGGCAACGACCAGGAATAGATCATCCTGGTGACTTGATTCGATTAGCCCAGAGAAGAATAGGATCACATCTTTGTAGAATTCGCTGTAATAAGTATTCGTAGCGGATGGAGCCACTGACAGAATCAGTCCTCTCTGATTCAGAGGGAGCGCGGCACGCTGTCAACCAGTAGGTGCAGGCGCCAGCTCCCAATGCCTTGAGGAAATCTCTTCTGGGAAGCATGTTGCTACCTCATACATCGTTGCGGATCAGCGGGAGTGTGGAACAATGAACACCCCCACCACTCTTGTGTATCTCATCATAGTCCACCAATACAACCTTTGCTCCAGCCTGCTCCAATCGCTCAGCACTGCGCCTGGCATGGGAGGACATAATTACCCGTCCTGGACGCACCGCCAGACAGTTTACGCCCATACCACCATCCCTCGGATCGGCTTCCACGATATGGATGCCCAGCTCCTCGAGACGCATAAGGAACCACCACGGCAGATCCTGGACAAATACCAGGGTCTTGTCAACGTCAACCATCACGATTGAGCCGTCAATGTGGAGCCCATAGCCGAGGTTGTCAACGCACAGCAACTCGACGCCAAGAGTACTCAAGACCTCGGCCAACTGGCGAGCGCCTTCTGCGTTGCTGCGATGTCCTACAGATACAACGGCAGTTCTGTCATTCAGCCAGAGGAAACTCCCCCCCTCCATCAGGCCCGTACCGTGAATCGTGTGCAAGATCGGCATACCGAGCTGGGCCAGGGTGCGCAGCGTGGGCAGTTCCTCGCCGCGCCGATAGCTCACGCCC
>JAUVHW010000009.1 GCA_030593075.1 Ardenticatenales bacterium | reverse complement strand
GCCAAGGCGCTGTACAGCCTAGCCCCTCCCCACAGCTACCTGAGGCAGTCAAACCAGAAAGCCACCGTGCTGGGTTTCATAGACCGACTGCGCGAGGTCCAGGACCTGGAGGCGCAGATCGCCACCGTGTACACCGACCCGGCCGTCGCCGATCCGAGGGCGGCCGCGGCCGATCTGCAAGGGCAGCTGGAACAGGCCCGGAGACGGCTGGCTGCGCTGCAGCCCTTGGCGGAAGGAATCGTGGAGGAGCAGATTGCGGTCGTGTTGGCTGACGAAGGGCTGGCGGCCACCGGCCGGACCTTCCCGCCGGTAAAGCTGCACTTCACGGCGCTGCCGGCAATGCTTGTGGTCTCGCCACGCGACCGCATCGAAACGATCCGTTCAGTGGCGCTGGAACATGGGCTCGAAACCCCGGAAAGGGTGGAAATCGAGACGGCCGTGGATGAAGCGCTGGACGTCTCTTCGCTGGTGGTGAACGTCGGCGGGCTGGGGGCCTACCCGGCGATGATGCTGGAATCCAGCTCGCTGAACTGGATCGCCGAGGTGGGCGCGCACGAATGGACGCATCACTACCTCACCTTGCGGCCGTTGGGCTTGCGCTACGACCAGGACGCGGAACTCCGCACGATGAACGAGACGGCCGCCAATGTCGTGGGCAAGGAGGTCGGCGCTGAGGTCGTCCGGCGCTACTATCCGGAATTGACTCCGCCGCCTCCTGGGCCGAGGGCGGAGCCAGCCTCGGAACCCGATCCGCCTACCTTTAGTTTGGGTGGCGAAATGCGGATCACGCGGGTGCGGGTGGATGCGCTCCTGGATCAAGGTCAAATCGAGGAGGCGGAAGCCTACATGGAGGCGCGGCGGCGGTTCTTCTGGGAGAACGGCTACCATATTCGGAAGCTGAACCAGGCCTATTTCGCCTTTCACGGTTCGTACGCCGACGAACCCGGCGCGCCGGGGGACGACCCGGTCGGTCCGGCGGTGTTGGAGCTGCGCGAGCGGAGCGGGTCGCTGAAGGAGTTCCTGGAAGCGTTGGCGCCGATCACCAGCTTTGCAGAGTTGGAGGGGATGTTGGCGGAGTGATCGAGGTGGAAAACCGTTCCTGCAGGCGCCCACAAGGGGCTATGCTACGCGTCGCGGCTGGTGGTTGCGGGGCGCGACGGACCACGGCTGAAAACCGTTCCTACAGACGCCCACAAGGGGCTATGCTACGCGTCGTGGTTGGTGGTTACGGGGCGTAGCGGAAGGGGTGGCGGGCGGAGGCTTTCTCTGTGATCAGCTCATCCACGGTCGGCCGGCCTTCAATGGCCTTGCGGATGGCGTGGCGGGTGGCCTTGTAGTTGTTGCCAAAGACCCGCCGGGCGATGGAGGCGGAGGGGTGCACAAAGACGTTGGCGATGAGCGCAATGTCATCCAGGATAGCGTCGGGTAGGAAGCCATCTTCCACGCTCAGAGCGACAGCATGATTGACGCCACGGGCAGCGTCATCGTAAAAGAGCCGCTTGCCCTTGGCGGTCCGCAGGCTGACAGTGGGAACCAGCAGGGTCAGCGGCCGTTGGCTGATGATGCGCAGACCCCGCTCCTCGCCCCAGCCGGCCGTCGAACGCTCGATGGCCCGGCCGACCGGACCGTCCTTGAGGCCTATCAGCAGGTCCACGTGGGCCAGTTCCTGGAAGGGCGGCCCGGCGAACCCCTCGCCCACCTTCATCTCCCAGCCGCCGATGGTGCGCGGCGTCTGGGGAGTAGCAAAGAGCTGAGTTTCCACCTGCTTCCCCGCAAGGTCATAGGTGACGGTATCCTTCTTGATCTTGTCAATCCCGGCCGTCTCCAGCTGGATGCGCAGCTCTTCATAGTCCTCGCGCTTGAAACCGCCGCCCCGCATGATGGGGCGGCGGGCCTCGCCCATGGGCAGGCCCATGGCGGTGAGGGCTTCCTTGACCGCCTGGGGCCCGGCCGTGCGGGTGAGAATGCGAACCAGCTTCTGCACCAGCTGTTGATCCCGGCGCGCCGACTCTAGATCTCCGGTCTGCACCGCCCGATAGATCCGCTGCCAGACATCGGGGATGAGGTTGGCGCTGGCGAGGATGGCACCGTCGGCGCCCGAGGCAAAGGCGGCCAGAGCCACCTCGTCGTGACCCACAAAGATGCTCACCTCGCCGTACACCTTCTCAAAGAGTGCCCCCATGAAGGGCAGGTCTCCCGAGGTGTCCTTGACGCCGATAACGTTATCCAGGTCCAGCAACATACCCTCGGCCGTCCACCACTTGAAGTGGGTCCCGGCGCACTGGGGCAGGTTGTAGAGGACAATGGGCAGCCCCACCTGGTCTACCGCGCGAAAGTGATCGTAGACCTCGTTAAAGCTGGGCTTGAGGTAGTAGGGGGCGACAACGAGAGCGGCCGATGCGCCGGCGTCCTTAGCGGCCTGGGTCAGCTCCACCGCCTGCCGGGTGGACTGGGCGCCGGTGCCGGCGACGACAGGCACCCGGCCGGCGACCTCATCTACGGCGATCTCAATGGCGCGCTGGCGCTCCTCGGCCGTCATGTAGGCAAATTCGCCGGTGGTCCCCACCGGCACCACACCGTCTACGTGGGGAAGCACCCAGCGAATGAGTTCACGGTAGGCGGATTCGTCGATCTTGCCGCCGGTCTGCGCTCCGGCGGAGGTGAAGGGGGTCACCAGGGCGGGAAAGATTCCCCTGAACCAGTCGGTCTTGTATCCCATTGCGGCGCCTCCTACCCGGCCGGCGGCAGAAAGGCCTGCCGCACCGCCTGACCGGCCGCCTGGTGGGCGGCGTGATAGAGCTGGTGACGGTCAATCGCCTTGGGATGCAGAGTGGCGAGGGCAATCATGACCTCGTTCTCGGCCGCCTCCCTGCTGATGGTGCCGTCTTCAAGAGCGTCGGCGATGGCACGGGCCACCGCAAGCTGGGTCGGGCCGTAGATCATGTTGGCCTGGCGCAGGTTCTTTTGAGGCAAGGTGGGCAGGATCAGAGTGGGCGGCCGGACTGTGAGGGCAGGCTCCAGGATGGTGGTCAGTGCTTCCCGGCCGTGCAATGGATAGGTCAGCTGCAGTGCATAGGCATCGCCCAGTGAACTGGTCCTGGAGCCAGCAACCAGGTCGATCTGCACCTTGTTCAGCTCCTCGCCCGCCGCGCCGGATCCGGTACGCAGCTCTTCCTCGGCAATGGTGGCGGCGCTGATCTCCAGGTCGGCGAAACGGTCCGCCAGGTCGCCATCGGGATAGCAGACGGCTTGCTCGGCCGATTCGATCTTGCCCAACCTCTCCAGCTCTAGCTGGATTTCGGCCCGCGTTTCGTGCATCAGTGCGCCGCCGGCCGGCTTGAGCGGCTTGCGCGGGGGTCCCATCTTGAGTCCCATCATCTTGAGCGCCGCCTTGACCGCTACCCCGCCGCCGTGGCGACAGAAGATGCGGGAGAGCTTCTGCACCTCTCGCTGGGCAGCCCGGGCGGCCGGCAGGTTCCCCTCGGCCACAAACTGAAGCACGGCCTGCCACACCTCGGGGTAGACCTGAGCGCTGGCCAAGATCATGCCGCTCACACCACCGGCCAACGCGGGCAGCACCACCTCGTCGTGACCGACAAAGACATCTATGCGCTCACCCACGTACTCTAGCAGCTCCATGGTGTAGGTCAGGTTGCCCGAGGAGTCCTTGATCCCGACCACGTTGGGCAGATCGGCCAGGTCCTCGACCACCGGCCGGGGCAGATAGCGATCCACTACCTGCGGGATGTTGTAGAGGATGAGCGGCAGGTCTACAGAAGCAGCAATGTCGTGGTAGTGCTGATAGACACCCTTGTCGGAGGGGTGCATAAAGTAGGGAGTGACGACGAGGACCGCGGTAGCGCCGGCCGCTCTGGCGTCCTGAGCCAAGGCAATGGCCTGTGCCGTACCGGGCGCACCGCAGCCGGCAATGACCGGTTTTCCCCCCGCCCCCTCGACGGCGATCTCTACCAAGCGTTTCTGCTCATCGCGGCTCAGATAGCTGAACTCGCCAGTGGTGCCGCTGGTCACCAGCCCATCGACGTGGGGCAGACAGTGGCGGATCAGGTTGCGGTACGCATCTTCATCCAGCTCCTCGGTGCGGGACACAAAAGGAGTCACCAGGGCCGGGTAGACCCCCTCCATCCACGGAACCTTGACAGGCATGCAGTTCGCCTCCTTCAGTACGCTCGACGGGTGCGGTTACTCTTCGCGCTCCACCAGCTCACCCCGGATGTCGGCAACGGTGATGTCGGGCAGCTCCTCCACCAGCTCGACCACCTCCTCCGGGGCGAGATTCTCTATCTTGAAGAAGGCGCCGTAGCCTTCTTCAAGGTACCAGCCGCCCACGGCCGAGATGTAGCCCCCTGGCTCGGCAACCGCCTTGGTGATCCTGGCCAGCTCGCCGGAGCGGTCTGGAAAGTGGACGGTTAGGCGCACGCCCGGCCGGCGGGCGCCCAGTAGTTCCAGCAACCCCTCAAACAGGTCTGTGTCGGTGATGATGCCCACCAGCTCCTCGTCGCGCATCACCAGCAGGCTGCTAATCCGGCGAGTGTTCATCACCCGGGCGGCTTCTTCCACCGCCTCATCTTCCGAGATCACGGCCGGTTCCTTGACCATCACCTCGCTCACGCTGGTGGAAGAAGTGAGGTAGCTGAACTCGAACCGGGTGAGGCCGGTGCCCATCCCAGGAAGCGCCCTGCCCAGAGACGAACGGGTCACCAGACCCAGCAGCTGTCCGTCGTCATCAAGGACAGGCAGGTGGCGAACGCCATGCTCTCTCATCATCTCCTCGGCGTCAGCGACCGATCTGTGCGGGGCAATGTGGAGGGGGCTGGGAGTCATCAGGTCTTTGACCAACATGTCAGTGCCTCCTTGTCATCTGTCGCCGGCGGGTAGGGTTGGTGCGCCGGCAACTCGCGGGATCTACCAATAGGCGCCGTGTTCCAGTTCATGCATGCGTCGCAGCTCCTGGGCCGTAGTGCCTTCCGGCAACACGACCTGGCCCGTCATCAGGATCTGCTGCAATCGCCGAACTACCTCTGCCTCAAGCGAAAGCAGACCGAGCTTCTGAATAGTGCGGTCGTGGGAGACGTGCAGGTGCCGGATTCGAGTCTCTCCATCTTCCCAGATGGCATAGGTGGGGTCCGGCACTCCGTACCGCGGCTGGCCCAAGCTACCTGGGTTGACCAGCACCGCCCCATCAACCTGGCGAATGGCGGGGATGTGGGTGTGCCCCATCAGAATGACATCAGCCTCGATCCCGGCGATCATCTCGCGCAGGTAGTCCTGGCGCGCCGAGACCAGGTCGACCCGGCCATACATCGGTTCGAGCGGGGTGCCGTGGACCAGATGGAAGGTGGTTCCTGCCAGGGAGAGGGTTTGCTGCTGAGGCAACTGGCGCAGATAGCTCACGTCGGCGCTATTCAGCACCTTCCAGGAGTGCGCGTGGGTCGCCAGAGCCAGATCGTGCATCTCGATGAGGGTACCGCTGCAGACGTTGTTTGCCAGCCCATAGTCGTGGTTTCCCTGCACAGCGGCCGCGGCATTGGACCTCACCCACTGGATGCAGGCGGCCGGGTCAGGGCCATATCCCACGGCGTCGCCTAAGAAGAACACAGCATCCGGCTCCTCCTCCACCCGCTGCATCCAGAGCAGCGCTTCCCAATTGGCGTGGAGATCCGAAAAGATCAGGATTCTCATGCCGTTGTCTGCAGCAGCGCCTTCTCTTGCAGCATGGGCCGAGGATCCACCAGGTTCCGCTTAAGGCCGGTCGCCTCCTCACCCAACCCAAAGGCCAGGGCCATCAGCTGGGTTATGTAAAGGATGGGCGTCTGGCGCTCCAGCGTATCCATCTGCATCTGGCGGCCATCCAGGTTGGAGTGGCAGAGCGGGCAGGCAACAATGATGGCGTCCGCGCCGGCCGCCTGAGCGTGCTCCACGATGTCCTGGCTCAATCTGAGCATCACTTCTTTGGCGGGCACCGCCAGGCTGCCTCCACAGCAGATGGTCTTGTCATCCCAGCCCAGGCTCTGGGCACCCAAGGCCTCGCAGACCACGTCCAGGTCCATCGGGTATTCGTGGTTGGGATGACCGGTGATTTCCGGCGGCCGGGTAAGCAGGCAGCCATAGTAGCAGGCCACCTTGAGGCCTTCCAGCGGCCGGCTCACCCTCTCACTGATAGCCTCCGCACCCACCTTGTTGACCAGCCATTCGGAGATGGAGCGAATGTTGACCGCGTCCTGGTAGACGTAACCCACATCCTGGTCCAGCCGCTTCTTGATTTCGGGGTCATGCCGCTGCTCGTGGGCCGCAGTCCGGAATCGAGAGAAGCAGGCAGCGCAGGGTGCAACGACCTCGTCAAAGCCGCTCTTCTCAATCAGCGCGAGGTTCACCATGGCCACCTTGAGGCCCAGATAGTGATCCACATGGTGCGCCGGGCTGGCGCCGCAGCAGGTCCAACCCTTAGGCTCCACCAGTTCCAGGTCCAGTGCCTCGGCGACCGCCCGGAAGGAGTGGTCGAACTCTTTGGCCATGGAGTGCAGAGAACAGCCTGGGTAGTAGCCGACCTGGTTCTCCGTGGGATGGATGTCCTCCACCTGGGCCGGCCGGGATCGCGAAAAGGCAGGCAGGAGACCGATCTTGGACTTTTTGAACATCTCCAAACCCAGGTCCACGTCCTCGAACAGCGCCATGGGCTGCCGGGTCTGGAGCGCGGTCAGCAGGTTCATGGACCCCATGAGGCCCAGCTCGTACACTCGGCCAAAGATGTTGGCGTCGGTCAGAAAGACCTTATTAAAGAGCGCCACCTGAGGAACCTTCGGCTTGGTCCCCCGCTCCAGGGCAATTTGAGTCAGGGTCTCCATGATGCGGGCAATGTCCAGAGCCTGAGGGCAGCGAGTGGTGCAGGTGAGGCAAGCCGCGCAGAGCCAGGGGGTCTTGGAGTTTAGGGCCGCTTCCTCATCTCCGATCTGCACCAACCTCATGATCTGGTTGGGCGTATAGTCGAAAAAGTCAGTGAGGGGACAGCCGCTGGTGCAGCGGACGCACTGGTAGCACAGAAAGGCGTTCTGTCCCGTCTTTTCCTCAATCTCCCGGGCCAGGTCCGCTTTTATGTCAAATGCCATGGCAGTCTCCCTCGCAGGCGCGCACTACCGAGTCCTTCTAGTCCAATGCCGGCCGGGGCAGCAAACCTGCCCCTTTCACAATCGACACGACCGCTTCCTCCCACTCGATGGCCATCACGTGGACCCCGGCCACTCCTTCGATCTCTCGCACCTGCTGGATCAGCTCGATGCAGACCTGGATTCCTTCGGCCCGCCAGGCATCACGCCGCGCCGCCTTTTCCTCCTTGGGGATTCCGGCGGCCGCCTTGCTCATGCGATCGATAATGTGGTCGGGCATGGAGATACCGGGCACGAAATCCCGCATGTACCGGGCCATGCCAGGACCCTTGAGCGGCCCGACACCGACCAGTATGCAGACCCTTTCGTGCAGGCCCAGCTGGCGGACCTCTTCCATGTACTTCTCAAAGGCTTTTGTGTTGTAGACCAGCTGGGTCTGGATGAAATCAGCTCCGGCGTTGACCTTCTTGGCCAGGCGGTAAGGTCGCCATTCGACGGGGCCAGCATCGGGAGCAGCGGCCGCGCCGATGAAAAAGCGAGGCTCGACACCCTTGACAGGGTCGCCGCACTCGAACTTTTTTTCGTCCCGCAGGTCCCGCAGCACCTGGATCAGTTGCATCGAATCCAGGTCGTGGACGTTCTTGGCGGTGGGATGATTGCCAAAGGACTGATGGTCTCCGGTGAGGGCAAGCATATTGCGGATGCCCAACGCGTAGGCACTCAAAAAGTCAGCCTGCATCGACAGCCGGTTGCGATCCCGGCAGGTCATCTGCATCACAGGCTCCAGGCCTTCCTCGATCGCAATGACGGCCGCGCCCAGGGAGGACATGCGTACGACGGCCGTTTGGTTGTCAGTGATGTTGACCCCATCGACTATGCCGCGGAGATAGCCAGCCTTTTCGCGGATGTGGTCCCCATCAGCGCTCTGCGGCGGCCCCAGCTCGCCGGTGACGGCAAAGTGGCCCGCTCGCAGCATCCGTTCCAGGGTGCTGCCCGATTTGTAACCGCTGGAAGCCCGATCTGTCATCTCATTCCTCATCAATTAGCCGCAGGTCCTCGCGGACGATTCGGCGCGGGCCGCCATCGCGGGACACGGACCAGTCCTTGGGGGGCTGAATCTCCATTATCAGGTCCAGCTTGTCGAACCCTTTCAGCCGGTCGTAGATGAGCTGCCAGGCGCATTCAACGTCCTCCAGCACGGGCTGCTCACGCCCCCTGGCATCGGTCTGCATCACCGGAATGCCGTTCTCCCGCTTTATGCGCTTGACCTCGCACAGCCCGTTCTCCGAGCCTCCGCAGGGTCCGTTGAGTAACTGCTTGGAGCAGCGAGCAATAGGGCAGATACCGCCCGTCAGAGCCAGGATACAGTTGCCGCAGGCCTGACATTGCTCGGTCCAGACGCCCTGTTCCTCCGGCAAGCCGAGGAAGGTGGTGTTGAGGCCAGGTATCACCCATTTGTCGGGGAAATGGCGGGCCATCGCCTGGACACCAATGCCGCAGGCCAGCGAGACGATCACATCGGCCTCCTGCACTTCCTTCTCAACCAGGTCCAGGTACTCCCACTCGCACTGCCGCTGGACAGTGGCATCCGTCACCTCCCGGGCATCGCCATCCAGCTTGGTGCTCATGCGGAGCGATGCGGCCAGGATCTGAGCCTCCTTCTCCCCTCCAGCAAAGCAGACGGTAACACAGGTGCCGCACCCCACTACCAGCACCTTCTTGCCGTCACCCAGCAATCCCTTTATCTCATCAAGAGGTTTCTGTTCACCAGTAATCACGCGAGACCTCCCTCTCTATGGGCGCGCGCCCACACTAGAACTCGTCCTTAGGAGCTTGCAGCCGCTTCACCAGCACTGCCACGTCGCGGGCTCCCAGCTCGGGCGTCCTGAAATAGTCTTCCAGCAAGCCCTGCTGCTCAAAGCCCAGCTTCTTGAACGCCTTGATGACTCGGGACTGGTCAGCGACAACCTGGGCTTCGAGCAAATGAGTGTCGCGCCAGCGAGCCAACTCGAACATGGTCTCCAGCATCTGGACCCCCAGGCCCCGGCGGCGGAAATCGCCGGAGAGGAAAATACGAATCTCGGCGACGTGCGCGTGAGGCCCGGTTCTGAAGTGCAGAGTGGCTTCGCCAACTATTCTCTCCTGCGCCAGAGCAATGATGGGCAGAACCCGGTCATAGTCGGGCTTCAGCGCCCACTGGGAGACAACCTTCTTGTCCTGCACCCTGCTACGTATGTACTGCAAGTCGCCGGGTGTGACGGACTGGAAGAAGGTCACCAGCGCATCCCTGTCATCCGGGCCTAGAACGCGGAACAAAACCCTGACTCCGTCCTTGAGTGTGATCAGTTTGCGGAATGTACGAATCCTATCTAGTTGCATCACGGTGACTCCTTGCTGCTAACATCTGCTGGGTTTGCGACCGAGCGAAACGGATTCGGACCCAGGCTGCGTGTCCGCTCCGTGACCTCCGTAGCCGCCTCGGCGAACTGAGAGCCCATGGCCGAAGACACGTTGACCATTGCCACGCGCTCAGGCTCCAGTCCGATCTCGCTCAGGATTCTTTGAATACGTGCTACCCTCCGCTTGGCGATGAGATTACCTTCCAGGTAATGACAATCGCCCTCCAGTCAACCGGCCACCATCAGGCCGTCCACCCCGCGCTCGAGAGCCTCAAGCACCTGCACAATATCTAGCTTTCCCGAGCAAGGGATCTCCACAATCCTCAGATTGGACGGGTACCTTAGGCGCATCGAACCTGCCAGGTCGGCAGCAGCATAGGCACAGTGGCGGCAGCAAAAGGCGAGTATCCCCGGCTCAAAGGCATGGCTCCCACTCATTGATCCACCTTCCGTCGCCCCTTGACCAAGCTCATGCGGGCTGTCCGGTCACCTCAAAGAAGGTCTCGATCTTGGCCTTCATCTGCTCATCACGATAGTGCAGCAGTTGAATGGCCCCGGCCGGACACTCTCCAGCGCAGATACCACAGCCTCGACAGCGGGCCGGCTCGATATGGGCTGCGCCAGCGATGTCCCCGACGCCGGTCAGGTCCATCCGAACAGCGGGCACATCAAAGGGGCAGACCCGGACACAGGTCAGGCAGCCCACACACAGCTGCGGCTCTACCTGGGCTACCACCCCACCAACCTCAAGCGTGTCTCGGCTCAGAACCGTCATAGCACGGGCGGCCGCCGCCTGAGCCTGCGCGATGGCCTCGTCAAGCAGTTTGGGATAGTGAGCAGCGCCGGCCACGAATATCCCCTCGGAAGCCGTATCAACTGGGCGCAGCTTGACGTGGGCCTCCATGAACCACCCATCCAAGTCCACTCCCACCTTCAGAGAGCGGGCCAGCTCATCGGCCCCCGCGGCCGGCACCACAGGCCTGGCGAGCACCAGCATGTCAGGACTCAGCTCCAGCTCTCTTCCCAGGACCGGTTCCAGTGAGCGCACCCTTAGCCCGCCCTCCGTCGTCACCTGGGGCTTGCGATCAAGATCATAGTGCACGAACAGAACGCCTTCCCTGCGAGCTTCGGTATATAGCCGCTCCTTGAAGCCAAAGGTGCGAATGTCTCTATAGAGCACAGTGACCCGGGCCGCCGGGTTGAGCTTCTTCAGCACCAAGACGTTCTTGAGCGCGGCAGTGCAGCAGATCCGGCTGCAGTACTTCTCGGCCGGCGTGCCGGCGCACAGGATCATCACCACAGAGGAGGGCAGAGCCAGGCCGTCCTCTCCTGGCTCCCCCTGCGGTGCTTTCCCGGCTTCCCAGCTGCCCAGCAGCCTCTCGAACTCCAGCAACGTCAAGATCATGGGATCAGATCCATAGCCATACTCTGATCCCAGATACTCCTGTCCACCTGCAGCAACGATTGCTGCTCCATGCTCGACCTCAAGCTCTCCCTGCGGCGTCTTGAGAGTGGAGCAAAAGTTACCCTTGAAGCCGCTCGTGCTGACTAGTTCGGTGTCCAGGCAAACGTCAATCAACGGCTCAGCCTCCACATCGGCGATCAGGGAACGCAGGTACAGCTGCGGGTCGGCAGACCCGAGACTCGCCCAATCGGAAACAGTATCGCCAGAGTGCATGGGGATGCGAACTGGGAATTCAGCTTTGACCCGCGAGTTCTCCAGGTACCGCAAATGGCGTAGATTGCCTCCCAGCTCTCCCTCTCGCTCGACCAGCGTGACAGCAATCCCCTGAGCAGCCAACGAGAGCGCCGCATTCATCCCCGACGGGCCACCACCAACTACGAGAGCATGTTGCTTGACAGGCACCGCGGACACCGACAGAGGCTCAAGCCGCGTGGCCCGGGCCACAGCCATACGGACCAGGTCCTTGGCCTTCGTTGTGCTTGCCTGCCACTCGTCGCCATGGACCCAGGAACACTGATTGCGGATGTTGGCCATCTCAAACAGGTATGGATTCAGACCGGCTGCCCGCAGGCTGTCCTGGAAGAGCGGCTCATGAGTGAGCGGGGTGCAGGCTGCGACTACTACTCGGTTCAGCCTCAACCCTACTACCTTCTCGGTGATTTGCTGAATTGAGTCTTGCGAGCAAGTGTATAGATTGCCTTCGGCGTAGAGCACGCCCGGCAGTTTCGCTGCGTACTCTACCACACCCGGTACATCCAGGTAACCAGCGATATTCGAGCCGCAGTGGCAGACAAACACACCTATCCGCGGTTCTTCCCCACTCACATCCCGCATAGGCGGGTACCCTTTCTCCCTGGTCAAGGTCCAACGAGACTGTCCCAGCAGTCCGCCGGCCGCGCCTGCGGCACCGCTTCCCTCGATCACCGACTCAGGGATGTCCTTTGGGCCCCGGAAAGGACCAATGGCGTACACCCCCGGGCGGCTCGTTTCCAGGGGAGAAAAAAGGGATGTGCGGCAGAAGCCACACTCGTCCAGTTCAATCCCCAGCCTGCGTCCCAGCTCCTGCACGCTATCCGACATCTCCATGCCGACAGACAATACAACGAGGTGGAATTCTTCTTTGAGCAGCATGTTCCGTGAAGCCGCCCCATGTTGCGCCCCATCCGTTGCGTAACGTACGATCAGATTGCCACTGGCAGGATCCTCTCTGACTGCCGAAATCCTGCACCTGGTGTACTTGATGCCGTATTTCTCTCGAGCCCGGCGATAGTATTCCTCGTACCCCTTGCTGAAAGCCCGCATGTCCATCATGAACACGTGAACCTCGGTATCCCTCTGGTGTTCGATGGCCATGACCGCCTCTTTGGTGGCGTACATGCAACAGACCGATGAGCAGTAATCGTGAGACTGGTCCCGAGAGCCCACGCACTGCAAGAACGCGATCTTGGTCGCCGGCTCTCCGTCCGACGGCCGCCGGACGTGACCGGACGTCGGACCAGAGGCACTGAGCAGCCGCTCGAACTGAAGCGATGTTACCACGTTCGGGTAGCGGCCGAAGCCATATTCCTCCGAGCGTTCGGCCGGATAGGGTTGAAAACCGGGGGCCAAGATGATCGCACCCACTTCTATCAGTTCTGTCCAGCCGGCCATATCGTGCACCACCGCATCCGCCTGGCAAACGTACTGGCAGCTCAGGCACTCGGCGCAGATGCCACATGCCAAGCAGCGGGCCGCCTCTTCGCGAGCCTGCTCATCAGTATAACCTGCCACGACCTCGGCAAAGGTCGAAAGCCTTTCCGCTGCTGGGAGCCTGTCCATTGGCACTCGAGGCTGGGGTTTCACTTCGCCCCGGCCAACCCGCTCCTCGATTTCCGCTCGCGTCAGCTCGACCACCGGCAGCTCAGGCCCGGGTGGCGGCTCCAATTCCTCCCCTTGCAGGTAACGGTGGATGGATGCGGCCGCGCGATGACCTGCGGCCACAGCCTCGATCACGAACGAGGTGCCGGTGGTAACATCTCCAGCCGCAAAGACTCCCGGGCGGGTGGCGGCCAGAGTGTTGGGATTCACCGCAACGGTGGAGTGTCGGGTGGTACCGACACCCACGCTCTCCGGGATGAAGGCCAGACCGGCCCGCTGGCCGACAGAGAAAATGACGTTATCGCAGGGCACCACATGCTCCGAGCCAGGGACAGGTACCGGCCGGCGCCGGCCCGACTCGTCGGGCAGTCCCTGCTCAGTGCGCACGATCCTGAGGCCCCCCACACGCCCATCCTCGCCAATCACTTCAACCGGGGTTACTTGCCAGTGGAAGACGACGCTCTCCTCCTCCGCGTGGTGCATCTCGTCTTCGTCGGCGGTCGCCTCCTCTCGGGTCCGGCGGTAGTAGAGGTGGACCTCTGCCCCCAGCCGCACAGCGGTGCGAGCCACATCCATCGCCACATCCCCGGCGCCGATTACCGCGACTCGCCTACCCAGCCTAGGTGGATTGCCAAGCCTCACATCGCGCAGAAAGGCGGTGTTCAGCAGCACTCCTCCCAGGTTGGCCCCGGGAATGGGTAGGCGAATCCCTTCATGAGCACCCACAGCGATAAGCACCGCGCCGAACCCCTCGGCGAAGACCTCGTCCAGGTTTTCTACGCAAGTGTTCAGCCGCAGTTCCACCCCTAGATCCAGGATGTCTTGGACCTCGCGCTCAATGACCTCGGCCGGCAGCCGGTATTCCGGCACACCCACGCGCAACATCCCGCCAGCCACTGGTAAGGCCTCAAGAACGGTGACGGCATAGCCCTCCTTGCACAAGTCCTGAGCAGCCGTGAGTCCGCACGGCCCCCCCCCAATGATGGCCACACGTTCCTGATACTTGAGCTCGGCGGGCTCCAGCGGTACCCGCGGCTGGGCGTATACCTTATCGGTTACGAATCGTTTCAGCGCCCGGATGTTGATTGGCTCGTCCAGCTTGTCCCGGTTGCAGGCATCCTCACAGCGATGATTGCAGATACGGCCACAGATGCCAGGGAAAGGGTTGTCTTCTTTTATCACCCTCAGAGCGTCCTCGTAGCGTCCCTCGCGGATAAGGGAAATGTACCCCTGCGCCCGCTGCCCTGTAGGGCAGCCATCCCGGCAGGGAGCGATGCCCCGCTTCTCAATGGCAAAAGCAGTTGGCACCGCCTGGGGATAGAGCCTGAAGGCAGCGCGGCGCGAGGAGAGATGCTCGTTGAACTCATCAGGCAGGACAACCGGGCAAACATCGACGCAATCGCCACAGCCAACACATTTGTCCATGTCAACGTAGCGAGGCCTGTGACGGAGGCGCACGGAGAACTGGCCGGCGGCTCCGGTCACCTCAAGGACCTCAGCATTGGTCATCAGCTCAACATTGAGGTGCCGGCCGACATCCACCAGCTTTGGGCTTACAATGCACATGGAGCAGTCATTCGTTGGGAAGGTCTTGTCCAATTGCGCCATGTGGCCACCAATGGCGGATTTAGTCTCGATCAGGTAGACCTTGAAACCCGCCTCGGCCAGGTCGAGTGAAGCCTGAATGCCGGCGATGCCGGCACCCACAACCATTGCGGCCCCTATCGGCCGGTTCGCAGATACTGTCATGGAGTCAGCGACGTACTCGGGAGCGATACCCAACTTCTAGCCTCATACACCACGCGCAGTGGAGTGAACCTATCTTTTCGCCGCCGGCCTAAGGACTTGCTCTACACGGCGCAGCAATTCGGCAGGAGCTACGGGTTTTGCGATGTAGTCCTGCACCTTCATTCCTCCACCCGTCTCCAACTCGTATCGACGATGGCTCGCATCCTCAACGACTGCGGTCAAGATCATTATGGGCAGGTCGGCGAAATAGGGACTCCGACGCAACTCACGAATCACCGCAAACCCGTCCATCTTTGGCATCAGCAAATCCAGGATCAAGAGGTCCGGAGTCTTCCTCTTCACCAACTCCAAGCACTGACGGCCGTCGCTGGCAGTCTGCAACCTGTAGGGGCGCGTCTTGAGCACGGTCGTAATGCTCTCCAAGATGTCGGGGTCGTCATCGACCACCAGGATATGAGGCTGACCCAGGATGCTTGCCACTCTCTCCAACAGTTGAGGTGGGGCAACAGGCTTCTCGATATAGTCCTGTACGTCCATCGCCAGCCCGGTCTCGAGCTCGTAGCGGCGACGACTGGCATCCTCAATCACTGTGGTCAAGACAATGATCGACAAGGTGGCGTACTGCGAACTGCTACGTATCTCGCGGATGACGGCAAAGCCATCCATCCGTGGCATGAGCAGGTCGAGGATCATCAGATCCGGGACCTCCTTGGCGATCATCTCCAGACACTGCTCACCGTCTCGAGCCATCTCCAACCGGTAGGGCTGGCTCTCCAGCACAGCGACCAGGCCATCCAGAATATCGGGGTCGTCATCCACCAGCAGGAGGTAGGGCTGCCGGGCTTCTCCAGGCTCAAGCGGTTCCTGCGATTTCATGCTTCCTCCTCCGGCGCGGCCCGGCTGCGGCGCTTCATGTCAAGTGTGGCCAAGTTCCTGGGGACGGTGACGGTGAACTTGGTGCCGGGTTGGCCCTTGGCATAAGGGCTCTCAAGCCATACCTCGCCGTCGTGCGCCTCTACAATCTTCTTGACTATGGATAGCCCCAGACCGGTGCCGGCCAACCCCTCCGCATTCCGACCCCGGTAAAAATCCTCAAAGATGAATGGCTGCTCGTCGGCCGGTATGCCAGGGCCCGTATCTAGAACCTCAACGACCAACTGATCCGGTTCATCCCAGGCGCGCAGCCTGATCAGCGCTTCGTGGGGTGAGAACTTGACCGCATTCGAGAGCAGATTGGAGAAAAGCTGACGCAGACGGCGCCGCGCGCCGACGATCTGCTGAAGCTCAGGAGGTTCATCGACCTGGATCTCAACCCCCTTCTGAGAGGCCGACAGCCGGACGTCTTCGATGGCCTGCGCGATCGTCTCCGCCGGGTCAAACCATTCAAAGTCACTCTGAATCTGCTCAGGTCGCATGCGGGCCAGATCAAGGATGTCGCTGATTAGGCTTCTCAGGTCGCTGATTCGCAGAACGCTTCGCTCGAGCATGCGCCGCTGCTTCTCTGTCAACTCGCCGGTGAAACCGCCCAACATCACCTGCAAGTAGTTCTCCACGGCCGCGATAGGTGACTTGAGTTCATGAGCGATGACAGACAAGAAATAGGTAAGCGTGGTCGTGGAGTTCCGCAGCCGCGACGAGATTGTCGAGGCAATGGCGTCCATGAAGACGAGCCCGGAAGCAGGATGCCTGGCCAGAAACTTGCGCAACTCCTGACCATTCAGGGCAAGCACGCGGCTGGGTTCTACACAGACACCAGTCGAGGTGTAGCTGTGCGGCGGTATGATACTGGACCAGCCAGCAACCCGGTCAGACCCCACAATGTCGACTGTGGCCCACCGGTCCGACCCACTTCGCCCCAGCCGGACCGCTTTTTCCAGGGAGAATTCGCCCTGGACGACGAGGAACATCAGTTCGGCGGTCTCGCCTTCCACAAAGAGCGATTCGCCTTCCTCGTAGGATTCTTCCCGGCAGAGATCGGCAATCTCTGCTAGCTCGCCGTCGCTGAATCCTGCAAAGTTCTCAAAGCGCCGCAGCACTTCAATGTTGGCTGTCATTGTGTCCAGCTCACTTGAGCGGGTTAGGCCCCAGGCGCTCGATCTCTGAGGTCATCTCAGCCGCTAGATATGCGAACTGACCTCCCATGGCAGATGATAGATTGACCATCTGAATTCGCTGGCCGCTCAGACCAATCTTCTCCAGTAGCTTACCCACGTACTCTACTCGTCTTCTGGCGTTGAGATTACCGTCCCGGTAATGGCAATCGCCCTCCAGTCAGCCAGCCACCAGCACACCGTCCGCGCCATCCTCAAAGGCTCGCAGCGCATGGATGGCATCCAGCTTGCCGCTGCACGGCAACTCTATTATCTTGATGGCGGCCGGATACTGCAACCGCAGACTGCCCGCCAGGTCAGCGGCCGCATAGGCACAGTAGTGGCAAGCAAAGGTCACTATCTGAGGCTCGAAGTGGTGTTCTCCCGTACTCACACCACTACGACCTCGCTCTCGGGTATGACTGCGAACAGGGCGTCCACTTTGGTCAGCATCTGCGCGTCGGTGTAGTGCATCAACTGAATCGCCTTGGCCGGGCACTCAGCTACGCAGGACCCACACCCCTGGCAGACAGCGGGCTCAATGTAGGCAGCGCCCATCAGGCCGCCCACCCCCATCAGATCGGCCTGAATCTTGGGCACGTCGTAGGGACAGACGCGGACGCAGGTCAGGCAACCGACGCACTGCTCAGCATCCACCGCCGCCACTTGACCCCCCACCACCATCGTGTCGCTGGCGAGGATGTTGGCGGCCCGCGCCGCGGCTGCCTGGGCCTGGATAATGGTCTCGTCCAGAAGCTTGGGATAGTGGGCCGCCCCGGCCATAAAGATGCCCTCGGAGGCGAAATCTACCGGCCGCAGCTTGACGTGGGCCTCCATGAACCAACCATCCAAATCCACCGACACACGCAGCTTGCTGACCAGTTCCTCAGTCCCCTCGGCCGGCACCATGGGCATGGAGAGCACTAGAAGGTCAGGCCGCAGGCAGAGTTCCTGACTCAAGATTGGGTCCCAGGCAGTGACCGCGAGCTGACCGCCTGGTTCTTGGTCAACGCTTGGTTTGTGCTCCTCGTCGTAGCGTACGAAGAGCACTCCCTGGCGCCGCGCCTCGGTGTAGAGCCGCTCCTTGAAGCCAAAGGTGCGAATGTCCTTGTACAGGACCGCCACCCGGCCAGCCGGGTTCTGCTCCTTGAACCACAGGGCGTTTTTCAGCGCGACCGTGCAGCAGATGCGAGAGCAGTAGCGCTCGGCCGGGCCAATGCATTGGATCATCACGACCGAGCAGGGAAGCCCGCCGCCGCCAGCCGAGTCACCGCCCTGAGCAAGGAGCGCCTCGAACTCTTGCTGAGTCACTATGCGATGGCTGGTACCATAGCCGTATTCCGGGCCCCGGTATTCCCGGCCGCCGGTAGCGACGACGACCGCGCCGTGGTCGACCTCAAAGGTCTCGCTCCCGGCGCCTCCGTTCGCAGGACGGCTCAGCCGGCTCACGAATTTCCCCACAAAGCCACCCAATTCCTCAATCTCGGCGCTGAGGTTAACGGAGATCAGTGGGTCATTGGTCACCCGGTCAATCAGATCCTCCAGATAGGCTTGCGGAGCACCGGGCGGGGAGGTTGTGTTCCCCAGGCTCGGCAGATGATAGACGTGCCGCAGATTGCCTCCCAGCTCGCCTGATCGCTCGACCAGGTGGACCGGGAACCCCTGGGATGCCAGCGAGAGCGACGCCGTCATGCCGGCGACGCCGCCGCCTATGACCAAGGCCGCCTTGTCAACCGGTACTTGGCTGGTGTGCTGCGGCTGGAGCAGGTTGGCGCGTGCTACCGCCATTCGCACCAGGTCCTTGGCCTTTCGAGTCGCCACATCCCGCTGCCCCGAATGAACCCAGGAACAGTGATTGCGGATGTTGGCCATCTCAAAGAGATAGGGATTCAACCCGGCCGCCCGGATGCTGTCCCGGAAGAGCGGCTCGTGGGTAATGGGAGTGCAGGAAGCGACGACCACCCGGTTCAGCCCCAGCTCTTCAACCTGCTTGGTGATCTGGACGATGGAATCCTGGGAGCAGGTGTAGAGGTTGTCCTCGGCGTGGACCACGCCTGGCAGGCCGCGAGCGTACTCGGCCACGCCCGGAACGTCCAGGAAGCCGCCAATGTTAGAGCCGCAGTGGCAGACAAAGACGCCTACCCGCGGCTCTTCGGCCGAGACGTCCCGCTCCGGCGGGTACTCTTTGTGGGTTGCCAGCGACCCCCGCACCGAAGCCAGCAGCCCCCCTGCTGCCGCCGCCGCTCCGCTCGCCTCCACGACGGATTCAGGGATGTCCTTGGGCTCGCGAAATGAGCCGATGGCATACACGCCCGGCCGAGTGGTCCGCAGCGGCTCCAGAGGCTCGGTGAGGGCAAAACCGTACTCATCCAGCCGAATCCCTAGCTGGCGAGCCAGGGTCCGCGCCGAGTCGCCAATCTCCATGCCGATAGAGAGGACGACTAGGTCGAACTCCTCTTCGAGGACCTGCCCCGACTCCTGGGCATAGCGCACCAGCAGACCGCCAGTCTCGCGGTTCTCGCGAACGGCCGAAACCCGGCAGCGGGTGTATTCGACGCCGTATTTAGCCCTGGCCCGGTCATAATACTCCTCATACCCCTTGCTGAACGAGCGCATGTCCATCATGAACACGTGCACCTCGGTGTCGGGCTCGTGTTCGATGGCCATGATCGCCTGCTTGGTGGCGTACATGCAGCAGACCGAGGAGCAATAGTCGTGGTTCTGATCCCGGGAGCCTACGCACTGGAGGAACGCGATTCTCTTGGCGGGCTCGTGGTCCAGCGGGCGGGTCACGTGCCCCTGGGTTGGGCCAGAGGCAGAGAGCAACCGTTCAAACTGCAGCGAGGTGACCACGTTGGGATAGCGGCCAAAGCCGTACTCCTGGGAAAGCTCCGCCGAGTAAGGCTGGAAGCCGGGCGCCAGGATCACCGCGCCGACGTTCACTGTCTCGGTCCGGCCGACCATGTCGTGCACCACAGCATCCGCCTCGCACTCGTACTGGCAGCTCAAGCATTCGGAGCAGAGAGCGCACGCCAGACAGCGGGCTGCCTCGGCCTGGGCCGACTCGTCGTCGTAGCCGCGCTCGACTTCGGCGAAACTGCCGGACCTCTCCGCGATGGGAAGTTCCGGCATCGGGACGCGGCCGCCCACACTGATCTCTCCGGACTGCATCCGCTGCTCAATCTCGGCCTGGTCCAGCGTAACCACCGGGAGGTCCCGCTTGGGCGGCGGCTCCAGGTACATCCCGCGCAGGTAGCGGTGAATAGACTGGGCCGCCTTGCGACCGCTGGCTACGGCCTCAATGACAAAGGCGGTACCGCTAACACTGTCGCCGGCGGCGAACACGCCTGGCCGGGTCGCAGCCATAGTGTTGGGGTTGATGGCAACGGTACGCTGGGGAGTCACACCCACACCGGCGTCATCCGGGATAAAAGCCAACCCGGCGCGTTGGCCGACCGAAAAGATGGTAGTGTCACACTCGATGAGGTGCGATGAGTCCGGCTCTATCTCGGTCTCCAGGCGACCGCCTTCGCCAAAGGAGAAAGAGAGCACCCGCTGGCATTCCACGCCCGCAACCCGGCCGGTTCCGTCATCCGCAACACGGACGAAGGTGCGGCTGGCATGGATTGTGACCCCCTCTGCCTCGGCCGCGGCAGCTTCCCATTCGTGGCAGGGCAACCCGTCGCGCGGTTCCAGGCAAGCCATGCGAACGTCGGAGGCGCCCAACCGGACGGCCGTGCGCGCGCAGTCAATCGCCACGTTTCCGCCGCCCAGCACCAGCACCCGGCCGAGGGGCGCGCTGGGTTGGATCCGATCCAGGCGCACGTCCCGCAGGAAGTGAGTGTTTACCAGCACTCCATCGAGATTCGAACCGGGGATGGGCAGACGGATGCCCTCGTGCGCTCCTACGGCAACGAGCACCGCCTGAAAGCCCTCGTCGAAAACATCGTCCAGATTGTCCACAACGGTATTCAGCCGCAACTCGACGCCGAGGTCCACGATGTCTTGGACCTCACGCTCAATGATCTCGGTTGGCAGCCGGAACTCGGGCACGCCCACGCGCAGCATTCCGCCCGCCACGGGCAATGCCTCAAAGACAGTGACGGGATACCCCTCCATGCAGAGGTCCTGGGCTGCCGTCAAACCGCACGGCCCTGCTCCGATAATGGCAACCCGCTGGTCATACTTGCGCTCGGCCGGCTCGGGCGGCACCCAGGGCGCCGAGTAGACCTTATCGGTTACAAAACGTTTCAGCGCCCGGATGTTGATCGGCTCGTCTACCTGCCCGCGGTTGCAGGCGTCCTCGCAACGATGGTTGCAGATGCGGCCGCAAATTCCGGGAAAAGGATTATCCTCCTTGATCACGCGAAGGGCGTCATCATACCGGCCCTCCCGAACCAGGGCGATATACCCTTGCGCCCGCTGCCCGGAGGGGCAGGCGTCCCGGCAGGGCGCGATACCCAGTTTCTCTATGGCAAAGGCGCTGGGCACCGCCTGGGGGTACAGCTTGAAGGCAGCGCGGCGGGAGCTAAGACGCTCATTGAACTCGTCGGGCAAGATGACCGGGCAGACGTCGGCGCAATCGCCGCAGCCAACACACTTGTCCAGGTCGATGTAGCGCGGCTGGCGGCGAACACGGACCGAGAAATCGCCCGGGGCGCCGCTGAGGTCCACAACCTCGCAGTCGGTCATCAGCTCGATGTTGAGGTGCCGGCCAACGTCCACCAGCTTGGGGCTGATGGTGCACATGGAGCAGTCGTTGGTGGGGAAGGTCTTGTCCAGCTGGGCCATGTGGCCACCGATGGCGGATTGCTTCTCCACCAGATGGACCTTGAAGCCTTGCTCAGCCAGGTCCAGCGAGGCCTGCATCCCGGCGATGCCGCCTCCCACGACCATTACCGCCCCAACCATCCCGGCGGGATCGGTCCCGCTGCCGCTCATAGCGTGTACTCGCTCGTCCCAGCTTCCTGGTTCGACACTGTCAGGCCGCCATCTTTCTCAGAGGGTTAGGCCCCAGCTGCCGCACGCGCTCTGTCATCTCCGCAGCCTTCATCGCATAGGTGGCTCCCTGCCCGCCGGAGGCAAAAAAGATCTCCAGCCGCTCGCTTCCCAGGCCGATCTGATCAAGGATCTTTTTGGCGAACTCAACTCGGGCGCGGGCGCGCTCGTTACCCCGCACGTGGTGGCAGGTGCCAATAGGACAAGCTATGAGATAGACGCCGTCCGCACCCTGCTCAAAGGCAGCCAAGAGGTATCGTACGTCAATCTTGCCGGTGCAAGGAAGCCTGACCAGCTTGACATTGGCTGGGTACTGAAGACGCAGCGCGCCAGCCGTATCCCCTGCCATGTAGGCACAGTAGTTGCAGGTAAACAGCGTCAACTCGGGCTCAAAACCGTTGTCTCTGTCTGCCATTCAATCGCTCCCGATCACATCCGCCCTGGGCCGACGCAAAGAGCGTGCCTCTAGCCGGCCGCCTCGGGCTGCCGCTCTCCCTCATCGCCGGGCAGCCAGGCCCCAAGCCAGCTGGCCTCGCCCAGAACCTGCTCGTCCCGATAGTTGACCAGCTCGATGGCGGCCGCCGGGCACTCGCCGGTGCAGGTGCCGCAACCCTGGCAGCGGCCGGGGTCAATCCAGGCATGCCCTCCCAGTTCGCCCACACCCGGCCGGTCGTACACCAGTTCCGGAATCTGGAAAGGACATGTGCGGACGCAAGTGAGGCATCCAACGCACTTGAGCGGCTCTACCTCAGCGATGACCCCGCCAATGTAGAGCGGGTCCTGGCTCAAGATGGTGAGCGCGCGGCCGGCGGCCGCCTGGGCGCTGGCAATCGACTCCTCAATGAAGCGAGGGTAGTGGGCCATGCCGCAGAGGTAGATGCCCTCGCTGACAAAGTCCATCGGCCGCATCTTGAGGTCCGCTTCCAGGAAGAACCCTTCGTCCGAAAGAGGGAGCTTGAGCAGTTTGGCCAGAGCGGCAGTCCGATCCGACGGCACTATGGGCATGCTGAGGGAAATCAGGTCCGGACTCAACAGATAGGGCCGGTCATTTAGCCCTGGATCGCTCACTTTGACTCGCAGCCTCCCATCGGCCTCCTCCACAAGAGGCGGTCGCTCATCAGTGTAGCGGACAAACAGCACGCCCCGCCGCCGGGCTTCAGTGTAATACTGCTCGCGGAAGCCGTAGGTGATAATGTCTTTGTACAGCACCGTTACCTGGCAGTCCGGATTCAGCATCTTGGCCCGGATGGCGTTCTTCATGGTGCTGGTGCAGCAGGTCCGCGAGCAGTAAAAGTAGCCCACTTCGTCTGCCTCGACACACTGGATCATGACCAGATGCTCGAGACCAGCCACCTTCTCCGGCTGATGGGCGATCCAGTCCTCCAGCTCTAGCTGGGTGACCACCCTCTCATCTTGACCACAGAGGTAGCTCCTGGTGCTTCCCTCCCGGCCACCAGTGGCGATAATGATCGCTCCGCACTCCACTTCAGTGGTGCTCGCCTCTCCTTCGCCTCCGCCCCCCCTGGCCGAGTGTGCTCTCGTCTCAATCTGGCTGCGGAACTGCCCCAGCGAGCCGCTCAGCCCGGTCAATTCACTGCGAGTCAGGACGTCGATGCGATGGTGGCCCAGAATCCGGTTGATGAGGTCCCGCAGCAAGCGTTGCGGGCTCATCCCCTCCGCCAGATAGTAGATGTGGCGCAGGTTCCCACCAAGAGCATCGGATCGCTCAACCAACGTCACATCATACCCAGCATCAGCGATGGTGAGGGCGGCGGTCATCCCGCTCACGCCGCCGCCAAGTATGAGCGCACGCTGGAACGGCCGAATAGGTGTTCGCCGAATGGGCGTCATCCCCGAGGCCCGCAAGACGGCCATGCGGACCAGCTCCTTGGCCTTGCGCGTGGCGGCCGCGGGTTCCCAGTCATGGACCCAGGCGCAGTGCTCGCGAATGTTGGTCATCTCCAGCAAGTAGGGGTTCAGCCCGCACTTGCGCACTGTGCGCTGGAACAGCGATTCGTGGGTTCGGTGGCTGCAGGCCGCCAGGACCACCCGATTGAGGCCGTGTTCGGCTATCGCGCTCTCTATCTGCGCCACCCCTTCCGGGAAGCAAGCGAAGGGGATGGTGGCCGAATGCACGACTCCCGGCAGGGAGCCTGCATAGGTGGCAACCTGATTCACGTCCACCACATGCGAGATGACGGGGCCACAGCCGCAGGCAAAGACCCCGACGCGGGGAGGTTCGCCGGCGACGTCACGCTCAGGAGGTAGATCATCCACCTGGCCAAGGAACGGATACTCGCGCGGCACTGGCGACCCTCCCAGGGCGTCATGGTAGATGCGCATCACCTCACCGGCCGCGCCGGCGGCGTCAAAGACGGTCTCGGCGATCTCTTTGGGGGACTGAAAGGCGCCGGCGACGTAGACACCCGGCTGGCTGGTCTGAAGCGGCTGGAATTTGTCAGTCTCGCAGAACCCGTATTCGTTCAGGTCAATCCCCAGCATCCGAGCCAACTCGGCCGAGCGGGCGGGCGGCTCCACGCCGGTGGCAAGCACAACCATCTCAAAGCGCTCTTCAACCAGCTCGGTGCTCACCTCGGGCTTCTCCGGGTCCGGTGGGGCAGGATAGCGCAGAATCAGGTCGTTGGTGTCTGGATCTTCGCGGATGGCAGAAACCCGGCAGCGAGTGTATTTCACGCCGTGGGTCTGCTGCGCCCTCTGGTAGTACTTTGTGTATTCCTTGTTGAACGCCCGCTCGTCCATCACAAAGATACGGCAGTCTACTTCCTCGCCAATCCGCTGCTTGGCCAACATGGCCTCTTTGGTAGCGAACATGCAGCAGATGGAGGAGCAGTAGGGATGCTCTTGATCGCGCGAACCGATGCATTGCAGCCACGCGATCTTTTTGGGGAGCTTGCCATCGGAGAGGCGGGCCACGATGCCCTCGGTGGGGCCGGAGCGGCTTGCCAGGCGCTCATACTGCATGGGTGTGACCACGTTGGGATACCGGCCGTAGCCAAACTCCTCGAGTGGGGTTGGATCAAATACCTTGTATCCCACTGCAAGAATGACCGCTCCCACCTTGATCTCCTCGGTCCAGGGCTGCTCATCCAGGTCGATAGCCCCGGTGGGACAGACGGAGACGCACTTGCCACAGTCGTCGCAGTAAGGGCCGCGCTCAACCACGTAGGCGTCCGGTATCGCTCGGGGCGCCGCCTTGTAAGCAGCCTTGCGGAACGCCATCCCCATCTGGAACTCGCTGGGAAGCTTGACCGGGCAAACGACAGAGCACAACCGGCAGTTGATGCAGCGATCAACGTCCACGTGGCGTGGATTCCGGCGCAGGGTCACGGAAAAGTCACCGGCTTGCCCCTGGAAATCAATCACCTCGGTCAAGGTCATCACATTGATGTTGGGGTGACGATTCCTGTCGATAAAGGCGGGAGAGATCGAGGGACGGGTACAGCCATAGCCGTGATCGGCCGAGCCACGGCAGAGCACGCAGTCGTGGGTCGGGAACATGAACCCCAGCTGCGCCACCCGGCCGCCCAGACCGGCGGTAGATTCCACCAGATAGACCTTAAGACCGGTCTCCGCCAGGTCAGCGGCCGCGCGCATGCCTGCGACACCCCCGCCTATCACCAATACCGCGCCGACCTCTCTACCGTTCCCGTTCGGACTCATGTGCGACACCTCGTGCGGAAGCGTTGTGGACCAGACATGGGAAAGCCCGAGGTAGCCTCTTGGTTCACTAGCGTGCTAGTCTGAACTCTGACAGACTCTTACTCGAAGGTGTGCAGCGCACCCCGATAGGTGTTGTGCATCAACATGGCAATCGTCATCGGCCCAACGCCGCCAGGCACCGGGGTCAGGTGGCCAGCGACCTGACTGACGTCATCAAAGTCAACGTCGCCCACCAGCTTGTACTTGCGGAAAAGCGCGATAGGCTCGCAGCCGGCACAGGAGTCAGGTGGTTCCTGGCCCTTGAGCCAAGCAGTGTCACACTCGGTGCAATAGTCGCCCATCTTGCGCCGGCCGCCCTTCTCCGACTGGTCCCGGCGGTGGGCAACAAAGGTCTCGCCGGTCACTGCGCAGGTGTACTCTTTGTCGGCCGGGTGTTCCACCCACACCTGGTTGATGCCCACGTCGATAACGGCCGCGCCCGGCTTGACCCAGTCCGCTTTGACCATCTCTGCTCTGCCAACCGCGGCAATGAGGATGTCGGCCCGGCGGCAGACGCCCGGGAGGTCAGCGGTGCGGCTGTGGCAGATGGTAATGGTTGCATTGCGGTGCAGCAAGAGCATTGACACTGGCAGGCCGACGATGTTGCTGCGGCCGAGGACCACCGCCTCCTTGCCAGAGATCTCCACCCCGCTGCGCACCAGCAGCTCGATGCAGCCGGCCGGGGTACAGGGGACAAACATAGGCTCGCGCCCTTTCATTGAGAGCCGGCCGATGTTGAGCGGGTGGAAACCATCCACGTCCTTTGCCAGGCTGACAGCACCTAGAATCTTCTCTTCGTCCAGGTGCTTAGGGAGCGGCAATTGGACCAGGATGCCATGAATCTTGGGGTCAGCGTTGAGGCTCTTGACCATGCCCTCCACCTCTTCCTGGGTGGCCGATGTCGGCAACTTCTGGCCGATGGTCGTCATGCCCAGTTCCTCGCAGGCCCTCTGCTTGCTGCTGACGTAAGCCTTGGAGGCCGGGTTCTCGCCCACCAACACGGTGGCTAGACCGGGTACAATGCCACGCTCTTTCTTGAGCGTGGCCACGGCTTCGGCCGTTTCCTTCCGGACCTGAGCCGCAATGGCCGTTCCATCAATGAGCTTTGCTGTCATCGAGTCTTCTCCTTCTTTCTGTAGGTGGTCGGGTGAAGCTAGTGGCGCAGGAACTGGTCGGTGTAGATGACCTTGTTCAGCAACACTTGAACCGTCTTCCAGACGTCCGCCTGCTCGGGGTCATCCATGTCCACGTCCTCGGGTTGCAGTTCTTCCATCGCCGCGACCCGGTCGTAGAGCTCGAGGTAGAGCCGGCCCACCGGGGTGCTCTCGTCGCGCTCTTCCACAATGCGAATGGCCTCCATCAGCTCTGCGTCGAACGGGTCGGCAATGACCATGTCGATTTCCACACCCATCAGCATGACCATGTAGACCCGGTTCAGCAACGGCCGCAACGCCGCGGGGACAGCGTTGGAGACGTTGGAAAGCCCGCCATTGGTCAGCGGCGGTGGTTCCCAGGTATAGTGGAGCGTGCGGACCGCCTCGATGCATTCGGGGCAATACTCCTGGCAGCCAGAAACGGTGAGGACCAGCGGGTCTACTATGAGATCGCCCACCGGGAAGTCGATCTCCACCATGCGCGGGATCAGCTTTTCCATGGCGACCTCCACCCGTTGGTCGGCGCCAATGGGAATGCCGCCTTTGCCCATGGTGAGGCCGATCACCTTGGCGCCATATTTCTTGGCAACCAGCGGGACCTTCTCCAAGCGCTCTTCCTCGGCCGAGGTTGAGTTTATTATGGGTTGGCTCTTGCAGATCTCACAGGCCGCCTCAATCGCTTCCAGGTTTGTGGTGTCTAGACAGAGGGGCACATCCACTGCTGACTGAACCACCTCGACCATCCAAGGCAGAATCTCGTGTCCGCGTTTCTTCTGCGGTCCGATGTTGAGGTCCACGCAGTCCGCGCCGTGCTCCACCTGCTTGATGGCAGAGGCCTTGAAGAACTCGGCATCCTTGTTCGCTAGCGCCTCTTTCACCTTGGGGGAGATGATGTGGATATTCTCGCCTATTATGTACACTCTGCTCTCTCCTTGCCTTATTAGGCACACCCACCAGGGGCCATGCTACACTGATCACGCCCACAAGCGGCTGTGCTTCGCCGATCAGGCCCGCAAGGGGCTATGCTACGCTGGTCACGCCCACGAGGGGCCAGGCTGCGCCTATCACGCCCACGAGGAGCCAGGCTGCGCTTATCACGCCCACGAGGGGCTATGCTGCGGCTGGTGCCGCCGTTCCTACTCCACATACTGTTCCAGCAGTTGGTGGATGGCCACTGCGGCCGGCGAGTCCTCGCCAAGCTCGATCAGCGGCCGTCCCCAGGCATCGAACTCGTTCACGTTCGGATCGGCCGGAATCGTGCCCGCCAATTCGACCTCCATCTCTTCGATGGCCTCCCACAGCGGCTCGGTCAGTTCGTCGTCCACCACGCGGTTGACCACCAGGGCCGTCTGCTTTACGTTGATATCCAACTCGCGGGCCAGGGTAAGTATTCCCTGGGCTGCCTTGGCGCCGCGGATGGTGGGGTCGGTCACCACCAACAGCAGGTCTACATCCCGGGTGGTGCGGCGACTGAGGTGCTCCATGCCAGCCTCGTTGTCGATCACCACATAGTCATAGTGGGTGCCCAGTCCATCCACTATCTGGCGCAGCATGTGGTTCACAGGGCAGTAGCAGCCCGGTCCTTCCGGCCGGCCCATGGCAAGGAGGTCTACCTCGTCACCCTCTTCGATGGAGAGCCGCAGCTGGTAGTTGAGATAGTCCTGCCGGGCCACACCCGTCGCGACCGCTCCCGATTGAGCTTCGTTCAGCAGTTCTTCGCGGATATCGCCCACCGTCTTGGACAAGGGAAGCCCCAGGGCCAAGTTCAGATTGGTTGAAGGGTCAGCATCGATGGCCAGGACAGTGTGGCCATCCTTGCGGGTTAGATACCGGACCAGGAGGGCCGCAAGAGTAGTCTTGCCCGTTCCGCCTTTGCCAGCAATCGCAATGGTAATCGTCATCTCGCCAATCAAGAAACCGCGCTAGCTGCTATCTCATCGTTGCGCACCGGATTGCCGTTGTCCTCAAACAACGCCTTGACCGAGGGGAACCGCTCCCAATCGGTGTGGGGCAGAAAGAGCGCAGAAGTGAACACGTCAAAGAACCGATTGTCGGCCGAGAGTTCCAGATAGGTCATCTTGCCAGCAATGGCAGTGATCTCGCGGCGAGCGTTCCGGCTCAAGAGCGCCATATAGGCCCCGCGGACGGCGGTGTTGCCCAGGAAGTGAAACTTCGCCCAATCGGTGTCGGGCAGGAGGCCGATCTGGATTGCCTTCTCCACGTTGATGTACTTGCCAAAGTTGCCGCCGACCAGGACCTTCTCGACATCGGCCAAGTTCACGCCAACCGAGCGCGCCAGGACGTCACAGCCGGCATAGATGGCGGCCTTGGCCCGCAGCAGGTTGTCAACGTCCACTTTGGTGAGGGCAACGTCGCCTACGCCCTCTGCCGTTTCGTGCGCCCAAGCCACCACGTACTCGGGGCCGTACTCGCCTTCCCGTACCCGGGCAGTGTCCAGGTCGAGCCTGATGTTGCCCGCTTTGTCCACTACCCCGGCCAGGAACATCTCGGCCAAGAGGCTGATCAACGCCGATCCGCAGAGCCCCTGCGGCGGGAGATCACCGATTACCTCGTAGTGGAGCTCAAGGTCATCCCGGCTGATCCAGGCGTCTTCAATAGCACCGTAGGTCGCCCGCATGCCATGGACCACTCCCGACCCCTCGAAGGCGGGGCCGGCCGAGCCGGCGCAGGCGATGAGCCAGTCGGCCGTGCCGAGTACCATCTCGCCGTTGGTGCCCACGTCCAGGAAGAGGGTCAGCTCGCTGCTCTCGTTCATTCCCGAACTGAGCACCCCGGCCGTGATGTCGGATCCGACGTAGCTGGCAACTCCGGGCAAGCAGTCCACCGTCCCCGCCGGGTTGATCGCTATCCCCAACTGAGCAGCGTCAAGAACGGGCGGCTGGTTGACGGTAGTGATAAAGGGATCCAGCCGAATGGTGTTGGCATTCAGCATCAGCAGAAGGTGAATCATGGTACTGTTGCCAGCGATCACGGCCTTGTCAATGTCCAGAGCGCTGATGCCCGCCTGCTCTGCCACCTGGCCGATCAGAGCATTGATGGTCTCTACCACCAGCCGCTGCATCTCCCGCCGGTTGGCGTCGGCTTGGTCCTGCGCCGATTTGGTCGTGTAGATGATGCGCGAGATCACGTCCTCACCGCGCGCGGTCTGGCCGTTGTACTCGGCCGCCTCCGCTCGAACCTCACCGGTGATCAGGTCCACAAGCTGGACAGTGACGGTGGTGGTGCCGACGTCAACCGCCACGCCCCACAGCGTATCCTCGGAAAAACCGGGGCGCAGATTCAGCAGTCGGGAGGGGCACTCGGGACGGTCCCAGGTGCCCATCTCTACTACGGCTGTCACCCGCCAGTCGGCCGACCGGAGGATACCCCCCAGGCGCCGCAGCATAGGAATCGGAATTGCAAGGCCCTCGCAGTCGAGCTTGGGCAGCAGGCTGCGCTTCAGCCGGGCCCAGTCGTCGGTTTGGTCTGCTACAGAAGGCGGGTCGATCTCTGCATAGACGGCCTTGAGGGGCTGGTCGACCTCCGGCAAATAGGGAAAGGGCAGCTCGACCTTGGCAGCCACCTTGTCGGTAACCAGCCTCCGCCGCGCCACCTCTTGCGGCGGAATGGTGATGACGGCATCTCCCTCTACCACCGTCTGGCAGGCGAGGGCGAAACCGGCCGCCACGTCATCGGCCGTCAGGCGCAGGGTGCTGCGACGGCGAACCTGGCCCGACTCGACCTTGACCACACAGCGCCCGCACCGCCCCTGGCTGCCGCAGGGCTGGCTGATCTCGACGGCCGCCAATTGGGCAGCCTCCACCAGCGAGGTCCCGGCCGGGACCGCGACCTCCTGGCCTGCCGGCTGGAAGGTGACCGTGTAGGTCATGACAGTTGCGAAGCTGAACCGGTTACGATAGGCCGTTCAGCTCCCGTTCATCAGATAGCGATGGATATCACCGGCGGCCGCTTTACCGGCGCCCATGGCGCTAATGACCGTCGCCGCGCCGGTGACTACATCCCCTCCCGCCCAGACCCTGGGCTTGGTCGTCAGGCCGGTCTTCTCATCTTTCACTTCCACCGTACCCCAACGGCTTCTCTCCAGGTCATCGGCGTTGCGGAAGACCAGGGGATTGGGGCTGGTCCCCAGCGCCATGATCACCATGTCCACTTCCATATCGAACTCGCTCCCCTCAATGGGGGTAGGCCGGCGCCGGCCGCTGTCATCGGGTTCGCCCAGTTCCATGCGGATGCAGCGCATGCCGCAGACATTCCACTTGTCGTCGCCATAGATCTCCACCGGGTTAGTCAGAAAGTCGAAAATGATCCCCTCCTCTTCGGCGTGGTGAACCTCTTCAGCCCGCGCCGGCACCTCGACGGGGGAGCGACGATAGACTATGTGCACCTCCAGCGGCTCCGTGCTCGCCTCTTCCGGCCCGGCGGGCAGGACGCCGGCCGCCTGCAGGTGGCCCAGACGCAGCGCCGAGCGGGCCGAATCCATGGCCACGTTGCCGGCGCCGATCACTGCCACCTTTTTCTTCACCTTGACCGGGGTGTCGTACTCGGGGAAGCGATAGGCCTTCATTAGGTTGACGCGGGTCAAGAACTCGTTGGCCGAGAGCACGCCGTTGTAATTGATGCCCGGAATGCGCATAAAGGAGGGCAGTCCAGCGCCAGTGCCGAGAAAGACGGCGTCAAAGCCTTGCTCGCCGAGCAGTTCATCAATGGTGTACAGCTTGCCGATCACGGCGTCAGGGACGAACTCGACCCCCATGCACTCCAGGCAGCCAAACTCTTGGTACACAGTGTCCTTGGGCAGCCGAAACTCGGGAATGCCGTAGACCAGAACGCCTCCGGGGGCGTGCAGGGACTCAAAGATGGTGACGCTGTGGCCCAGCCGGGCGAGGTCGGCCGCGCAGGTAATCCCGGCCGGTCCGGCGCCGACCACGGCGACACGTTTGCCGGTGGGCTCGGCGACTTCCGGCGTGGCGGCCCCCCGCTCCAGGTCCCAGTCAGCGATAAAGCGCTCCAGCCGGCCGATAGCCACCGGCTCGGCCTTTTTTGCCAGGACGCATTTGATCTCGCACTGGGTCTCCTGAGGGCAGACGCGGCCGCAGATGGCCGGCAGGCTATTCTTGCTTTTGAGGATCCGCAACGACTCTTCCTTGTCGCCATCATGCAAAGCGCCGATGAATCCCGGGATGTCAATCTCTACCGGGCAGCCATCCACGCAGGGGGGTTTCTTGCACTGCAGGCAACGATTGGCTTCCTCAATCGCCTGTTCCTCCGTGTAGCCCAGGGCCACCTCGGAGAAATTCGAGCGGCGCTCGGCCGCCTCCTGGGCCGGCATCGCGTGGCGCGGAATTTGTCTACGTTGCTTGATGGTCAGTTCAGCCATTTCGTCTCCCGCTTGCGATCAGGCCAGAGCTTCCAACTGGCACCGGTGCTCCCAACGCTCCACTGCTAGCTGTTCTTCCGGCTTGTAGTAGCTCTGCCGGGCCATCATCAGATCCCAGTCCACCTGGTGGGCGTCAAACTCGGGGCCGTCCACGCAGACGAACCGGGCGCCGTCCTCTAGCTGGACGCGACAACCGCCGCACATGCCGGTCCCATCCACCATGATGGTGTTCAAACTAACGATAGTCTTGACGCCAAACGGCTTGGTAGTCAGCGCACAGAACTTCATCATGATGGCCGGTCCAATGGCCCAGACCCGCTTGACCTCCTTCCCGCGTTCCTCAAGAATCTCCTTCAGGGGCTCCGTGACCAGGGCTTTCCGGCCGTAGGATCCATCGTCAGTGCAGACGATGAATTCATCGCTGACTGACTCTATCTTGTCCTCCCAGAAGAGCAGGTCCTTGCTGCGCGCACCCAAGATCGAGATGACGTGATTGCCGGCCTCCTTGAGGCCGCGGGTGATGGGGTACATTGGCGCTACGGCAAAGCCGCCCGAGACACAGACCACAGTGCCGAAATCCTCAATCTCAGTCGCGTGGCCCAGAGGGCCCACCACGTTGGCAAAGCCATCTCCGACACCGAGCTTGCCCATCTGCATGGTGGACTTGCCCACCTCTTGCACGACGAGAGTGATGGTCCCGGCATCCCGGTCAAAGTCGGCGATGGTAAGCGGAATGCGCTCGCCAGTCTCGTCAGTGCGCACGATGACAAACTCGCCGGGCTGAGTCTTGCGCGCCACCGCGGGCGCCTTGATCACCATCATTATGGTGATGTCCGTAACGTATTCCTTTTCCAAGAGTTCGTACACAGGTAGCCTCCTCGGCCAGTGCTCTGCTAGCTGTGAGCGGCCGTCGGTCCTCCAGCCGCCGACGCACCCACGCCCCGCCCACCACGCGGGATGCTGCGCCAGGGCGCTCCCCGGGCTAGTTGCAGTTGACAGCCCGAGTTCACAGAGCTTCTTGGCCAGTCGCTCAGGCCATTACCTTGAGATACTGCGGTAGGTTTACCGCCTCTCGCGGGCCGACCTTGATCTCCCAGCCTGGCAGCTCTTCCTCCAATTCGCCCGAGAGCACGGCCACGTGACCGGGAATGATGATGCTTCGATGGCTGACCTTTTCCTCGATTCCCGTCGACTTGACTGTCTTGGCGATCCGCTCGGCATCGAACTTGCCGGCCGCCCAGGCGGTCAACACGCTCATGCCTTCGGCGTCAGCCACCAGCAGCCAGCCCTTGCTGCCGCTCCCCTCTACCTCATTGGAGACGGAAAAGTAGGTGATGGAGAAATTGGTGGTAACCATCACCGGATCGTCGGGGCTCGGCTTGTTGATCTCATAGAGACCGGAGCTGACCTGGATTGGCTTTTGCGGGTCGGTATAGATGTTCTGGCGAAACACCAGCAGCGGATAGGCGCTGGCGGCGCTGAACCGGTCCAGGATGATCAAGCCGGCGTACTTGGCGACCGCCTGCATGGCGGCTACCTCCAGATCATCGGACCACTCGCCGGGGAAAGTGATGACAGGGTAACCCAGCGGCCGAAAGCTCTCTTTCAGGGCCAGACGGCGGAGTTGGGTCAGAGTGCCCAACGCCTCCACCATATTCCCGGTGCAAGGGTCGAGCACCATATCTTCCACCCCGGCGGCCTTGATCTTCTGAGTCAGCTCTGCCAGTTCGTCCAGGTCCTCAGCGCAGACGGCCAGCGGCGCCTGGTGCGCCTTGGCCAGCTCCACCATCGCCTCCCAGTTTTCGGCAGTGGCCTTGTAGATGAGCGGCGTGGTTCCCTCCGCCGCCGTTAATCCCACCTCCATCACGGCCGGGTCAGCGCTCATGAGGATCAGCGGCCGCTTGCTCGCCTCGCGGACTGCCTGCACGGCGGCCGAGAAGGTTGCCCCGTCGCCGGCGGTGGCTTCGACGGCGAATCCGTCCAGGGTCAGGTCCATGCCCACATAGTTGACGCTATAGGCATCGGCCGGGGATACTGCAGCCTTGATGGCCTCCGGCCCGTCGGTGTCCTTGACCCGGACAAAA
>JAUVHW010000399.1 GCA_030593075.1 Ardenticatenales bacterium | reverse complement strand
CACCCCGCCAGCAGATCCTCCCGGTAGCCTACGCGCTGGGCCTGCTGCCGGGAGCGGTGGTGGACGGGGACGTGACCATCAACGGCGCCCTCATCGGCGGCAGCCACGGCCACGACGGAGCCGACATCGCCGCCGGCACCGTAGCCGAGCCTCGCATTGACCCCCTGATCGCTCGCGACGCGGAGGTGACAACTGCCGTCAGCGGCCACGCTGCCGTCGCCGGTGCCCATCACACCCCTTACACCGATGCCGATGCCTGGGCGGCCGTATTGGCCAACGACGGCTCCGGTACGGGCCTGGACGCCGACCTGCTGGACGGCCAGCAGGCCATCGCTTTCGCCCCTTCCTCGCACGAGCACGACGCACGGTACTATACCGAGGGTGAGTCCGACGGCCTGTTCCTAAACACAGCCGGCCCTGATTCTATGTCCGGCAGCAGCAGCGAACCCATTCTGGAAGTGGTTCAGACCGGCACCGGCGTCAGCGGCTACTTTACCAGCACGAGTTCTTACGGTGTACGGGCAGAGACGGCCGTCACCGGAACCGGACAGGCCGCTGTACTGGGCGTCGCCGGTTGGTCAGGTCTCGCGCCTCCCCGAGAGGCTGGCGTCATGGGCAAATCGTTGGATGGCGTGGGCGTGGCTGGGATGAGTGACAATTACGTGGGTGTGTATGGGCGTGGTGACCAGCTCTACGGAGTGTGGGGCCGGACTGAGGGAGGCGTCGCGGGTGTAGGGGCATACAGTACTGGCCCCGGGTATGGCGTGTGGGGCTACAGCACCGACAGCTACGGGGGCCTGTTCGAGAGTGCTAACGGGACAGCCCTCGGGGTCAACGGAGATGCGGAGGTGACAGGCACTCTGACCACCACCAAGGTTGCCTACTCCTCGCCCCGCACCCACTACCTGGCCCTCGGGGGCGAGGACTTTCACGCGACCCCTCAAGGGTACTTGTATATCCACCCCGATGGCGGAGCCTACTATCCCTATACCAGCACGCTGACATACGTGGCGGCCGTGCAGCTGCCGCAGGCGGCCGTGGTAACCGAGTTCCGGGTCTTTTTCTATGACGCCTCCAGTTACGACCTAGACGTCTCCTTGCAGCGCCATTTCTTGACCGGCGCTGGTTACTCGGACATGGCTGCCCTCAATTCCTCGGGTACCTCCGGGTACTACAGCCGGATCAACGCCGCCATCAGCTCGCCCACAATCGACAACACAGTCTACAGCTACCGCGTGCGTGCCTATGCGGGATCCTGGGACGGTGTGGATCTGAGGATCAAGGGAGCGGTGATCGTCTACACCATCGATGAGGCGCCGTAGAATGGCCGGACGCGCTTGATAACCAAGCGAGGTATCCCACTGGCTTGCGCTCTTCATGGGGGCCGGTCGCCTCTGTCCCGTAGACCAACTATGGCATGGGCTGGTGGCTTCTCCCCGGCGCAACCGCGCAGATTCATACCGGCTAGCTGCAGCGGAATCGTGCCAGCAAGCGCCGGTCCAATAATCGCGCGGCCTTTTTCCCCGGAGACACTGGAGGCGCTGCAGTGCGGCGAGGAGTTGGAGGCGGGCCTGGAGATATGGCCTGGGCATTGAGCTGAATGCTCTGGCTGCACGAGACCCAGAGAACTGGGTCTTGAAATGCGGAGCAAAGGCTGCTATAATGTGTTGAGCACCTGTACATTCTCTCCCCCACTCTTCGCTCACAAGCAGCGACTGAGTCGGTGGGCAGAGCCGCTTTTCCTGCGCTGCAACAGGTCGCACTGCCGCCAGCCGCAGGGAGACGGCGGTAGCTTGGAAGCGTTGCCATCCATTGCTTGGCCGGCATTGACGGGTTACCCCACCCGGGCCAGGTTCAGATCACCAAGGAGATATGACGATGCCAACCAAGAGAACTAGAGCCTGGATCACACTGGCCGTTCTGCTTTCTTTGGTCTTGATTGCCGGCAGCACGGGGGCCCAGCCCCCGGCCGATGACCCGGCCGGCCAGCAAGGAACAGTCGTTGCCGCCGCCACCTCGCCGCTGCTCCAGTACCAGGGGCGCCTGATCGATCCGCCCACCGGTGAGCCGGTGGCAGACAACACCTACGCGATGGCCTTCCGCATCTATGACCTCCCCACCGGCGGCACGGCACTGTGGACCGAAGCCAAGACTGTGCCGGTGGCGGGAGGGCTGTTCAGCACCGTGCTGGGCGACACCATCGCGCTGGATCAGACCCTCTTCAACGGGCAGGAGCTCTGGCTGGGGGTCCAGGTGGGCGGGGATCCCGAGGCCACACCCCGCCAGCAGATCCTCCCGGTAGCCTACGCCCTGGGCCTGGTGCCGGGAGCGGTGGTGGACGGGGACGTGACCATCAACGGCGCCCTCATCGGCGGCAGCCACGGCCACAGTGGGGCCGACATCACCAGCGGCACCGTAGCCGAGCCCCGCATCGACGCCCTGATCGCTCGCGACGCCGAGGTGACAACCGACATCGGCGCCCACGCTGGCGTCGCCGATGCCCATCAACCCCTCTACACCGATGGCGAGGCCTGGGCGGCCGTCCTGGCCAACGACGGCTCCGGTACAGGCCTGGACGCCGACCTGC
>JAUVHW010000209.1 GCA_030593075.1 Ardenticatenales bacterium | reverse complement strand
AATCACCTCGCCACACGAGGAGGACCGCCAATAGAGCAGCACGACCGTCATCAACATGGCAGCGGCCGCCAGGTAGAGCATACCCAGGCTGTCTGCCCTGCTGCGGGAATAGGCCAGCAATGGCCCAGCCGCCAGCCCGGCATCCGCTGCCGTGGTGTACACACCCACGAATCGATGCGGCCGGTCGGATCGGATAGCCATTCCGCTGGCAGCCGCACTCAGGGTAACGGACAGGCCTGCCCCGGCCGCAAAGACCAGCGAAGCGAACAGAATAGGCCAGAGACCTGCCAGTCCCACCGTCCCGGCCACGCCGGATAGCAGCACCGCAGTCAGGAGTACAACCATCCGCGGTTGCCCGGAACGATCAGAGAGCGCTCCCAGAGTAGGGCCAATGGCCGGACCGGCCAGCCACCTTACAGCTAACAGGGCTCCTGCGACAGTGGCCGTAAGCGCCGATAGCGGCTGGTCGGAACCCAGCCGGCCAGCCAGGAACAGAGAGAGGGTGGAAATGAACGCCCCATCGAAGACGCCGTGGAGGAATCCGCTGCCAAGCAGCCACCCTCTGGCCTTGAAGCCAAATGTGCCCCTCCAACTGCGCGGACCTGGCCCGCCTGTCTCTGGGGTGCGTCGTTGAGGAGACATCGCCGGCCAGCGGATGGCAAGAGCAAGGGGAAAAGCCAGAGCCGTAGCGCAGGCCACGGCGCCCAGAGCGAATTGGTAGCCGAAACGGTCCCGCAGGTAGCCTCCGAGCAGCACACTAGTCGCACCGCCCAGACGCACCGTCCCCCAAAAGACACCCATCAGGCGGCCGCGAGCCGTATCGCTGCCGGCCCAGACTGCCTGGTATCCGCCCTGCCGCAGAGCCGACCAGGCCACCCCCCAGCCCAAGCGCGCCACCAGGAAGGCGGCAAACCCCCAGCCAACTCCATAGACTGTAGTAGCGATCAATGCCAGCACGGTGGCTGTGAGGAAGGGAATCCGCGGGCCAAGCCGCTCATAGAGCCGGCTGACACCACTGTTGGAAGCCAACCTGACCCACCGGTTGGCGCTCAGCAGGACGCCCACCGCAGCCACGGGGATTCCCAGCTGCTCCGCCTCCAGGGGAAGCAGGTTGTACAGCAGCGAATCACCGAGGAGCGACATCCCCACGGCCGCCCCGGCCGCCACCACCAGCCGGTAGCCGCCTGGCGGCGCAGGCGATTCAGGCAGGCTGCGAACAGCCGGCTCGCCTGCATCGTCCTTTTCAGGCATGGACACCGATTCGGCAACAGGTCCCGGGCGCTCGACCATCGGGAGACGGTGCTGCTACATCGCTGGCGCGCAGTTCACGGGTCGGTGTGACCCTAGGTGCCGACGACGATTCCCCCATCGACGCGTAACACCGCTCCCGAAATGTAGCTGGCCTCCTCTGACGCCAGAAAGAGGTAGGCGTCAGCAACGTCGCGCGGCCGGCCCATGCGTCCCAGTGGAGTGCGGGCCTTCATGGCCTCGAGGACCTTCTCCGGCATGGAACTCAGTATATCGGTGGCGATGAAACCGGGCGCCACAGCGTTTACGCGGATGTTGTGGCGGCCCAGTTCACGAGCCCACACCTTGGTCATTCCGACCACGCCGGCCTTGGTGGCAACATAGTTGGTCTGGCCAAAGTTGCCGTCCAGACCGACGATTGAGGTGGCGTTGAGGATGACGCCGCTTCTCTGCCGGATCATGTGTGGAGCGACGGCCTGGGTGCAGTTGAACACCCCCTTGAGGTTGACCGCCACCACCAGATCAAAGTCGGCCTCGGGCATCTGCTTGACCAGCTCCCCCGCTTTGACCTTGACCAGCAGATTGTCGCGCAGGACGCCGGCGTTGTTGATCAGCAACTCCACCCGGCCGTGCCGGTCCATCACCTCATCTACCCAGGCCTGCACCGCCTGACGGTCAGCAACGTCCACCGGATGGAAGCAGTGCTGAACCGCAGCGCCGGCCGAAGCCGCTTTGGTTTCAGAGTTGAGTCCCTGGACCGTGGCCTCCCCTGCTTCCTGGTTGACGTCACAGATCGCTACCGTGGCCCCCTCCTCGGCGAAGCGGTGCGCCGTCGCCTTTCCGATACCGGCCCCGCCACCGGTGATGAGAGCCACCTTGCCTTTCAAGCGCATCATCTCTCCTGCTCCTTTCCGTCGTTTTTTCACTGCCCCGGATTGTATTCGAATCCGGTCGAGCGGCAAAGCAGGTCCACGCAGGTACTCTGGCGAGCACTCCCAAGGTCCGGCCCAGCAGGGGGCACCGCTGGGCAAGAGTGGGTGAATCAGAGGTTGGCAGCGGCCTGTCCGTTGTTGCATTCGGGCACTTTTTCGCATATACTCGATTCTGTGTTTGAGCCACACCCTGCCTGCTCCCTTTTCCCGCGGCGGGCGTTCGGCCTGGGTGAACCTCACGAGGAAGACGATCTGACTGGTGTGTGCGGGCGGCGTCGTGCGCCGGAGCGCATCGGTCCGGCACAGCGGGCGGAAGCGTGTTGTGCCGGGCAACTGCGCCGGCCGGCCAGGGGAACCGAGACTGAGTCACACGTGGATCACAGACCACTTCACTTCATCGGAGAACCCATAGAGGTCGAGTTCGACCGGCTGCCCAGGCTGGAGAAAAAACCGGGTTGCCCGGACGGGTTCACCTGGCGCGGCGAAACGTACCGGGTAGTGGGCAAGCTGAGCGAGTGGCACGACTATGGCCGGCGCGGCCGGATGGCCCGCAACATGCGCCCCGCCCATGCGGCCGCGGCCGCCCGCCGTGGCTCATGGGGGGTCGGCCGCGACTACTTCCGAGTGCAGACGGATTCCGGCCGGGTCTTTGACCTATACTACGACCGCGCGCCCAAGGACGCCAGTGACCGCAAGGGGTCCTGGTTTCTCTACCGGGAGATGACAAGCGCCGAGGTTAACAACTCGACCGGTGTCAGCCAGTGAGACGGTAGCGCCTGCCGGGTCCGCTCGGAATCCCCCCGATTACCCTGTGTACAGCCCAGTTAGCGCTTCGCTCGCGCCTGCCTCTGCGCCTTCTCGATCTTGGCCCAGGTGTCGCGCAGCGGCACTGTCCGGTTGAATACCAGCGCCCCCTCGGCCGAATCCACCGAATCCACGCAGAAGTACCCCTGTCGCTCGAACTGGTAGCGGCTCCCGGCGGCCGCACCCGCCAGACTGGGTTCGACCCGGCACGACGTCAGCGTCTCGAGGGAATCCGGGTTGAGGTCAGCCTTAAAGTCAGAGCCCTCCCTCCCGGCGCCTGGAGCCGGGCTCAATAAGAGGCGATCGTACAGGCGCACCTCGGCCGGCAGCGAGTGGGCGACCGAGACCCAGTGCAGCGTGCCTCTGACCTTGCGGCCGTCGGGTGACGAGCCGCCCCGGGTTGCCGGATCATAGGTGCAGTGCAGCTCCACCACCTCGCCCGTGCTTTCATCCTTCACCACATCCACACAGGTGATGAAATAGGCATAGCGTAGACGCACCTCGCGGCCGGGTGCCAGCCGAAAGTACTTGGGCGGAGGGTCCTCGCGAAAGTCCTCCCGTTCAATGTACAGTACACGCGAGAAAGGCACCTTCCGGGTTCCCATGCCGGGGTCCTCCGGATTGTTCACCATCTCTACCTCTTCGACCTGACCCTCGGGGTAGTTATCAAGGACCACCCGGAACGGGCGTAGCACGCCCATGACCCGCGGCGCCCTGAGGTTCAAGTCTTTGCGAACGCAGTACTCCAGCATTGAGATGTCAACTACGCTGTTGCTCTTGGCTACCCCTGTGATGTTGCAGAGCTCTCGGATCGCCTCAGGAGTGTACCCGCGCCTCCGCAGGCCGGACAGAGTAGGCATCCGCGGGTCATCCCACCCGGAAACGTAGCCGCCTTCCACCAGTTCCAGCAGCTTTCGCTTGCTCATCACGGTGTAGCTCAGGTTGAGACGAGCGAATTCGATCTGTTGGGGATGATAGACCTCTAGTTCATCGAGGAACCAGTCGTAGAGTGGCCGGTTGTTCTCAAACTCCAGCGTACAGATGGAATGAGTGATCCCTTCGAGAGAATCTGAAAGACAATGAGCAAAGTCGTACATGGGATAGATGCACCACTCGTCGCCCCTTCTGTGGTGGGTGGCCCGCAGAATGCGGTACATCACAGGGTCCCGCATAATCACGTTGAGCGACGCCATGTCGATCTTGGCCCGCAGCACGCGGGCGCCATCCTCGAACTCGCCGGCTCTCATCCGCTGGAAGAGGTCCAGATTCTCCTCTACTGACCGGGTGCGATAGGGGCTGTCGCGGCCGGGCTCGGTCAGGGTGCCACGGTATTCCCTGATCTCGTCCCCACTCAGGTCGCAGACGTACGCCTTGCCTGCCTTGATCAGCTGCACGGCGTACTGATAGAGCTGCTCAAAGTAGTCCGAGGCATAGAACAGCCGGTCACCCCAGTCGAACCCCAGCCACCGGATGTCCTCCACCATCGATTCCACGTACTCGGCTTCTTCCTTGGTCGGGTTGGTATCGTCGAATCGCAGGTTGCACAGCCCTCCAAAATCGGCCGCGACCCCGAAATTGAGGCAGATTGACTTGGCGTGCCCGATGTGCAGATAGCCGTTGGGCTCCGGCGGAAACCGGGTGTGCACCCGGCCGCCGTACTTGTTAGTCGCCACATCTTCAGCGACTATGCTCCGGATAAAATCAGTGGAGCCGCTCTCGGCCGACTCATCTATTACTGCTGCCGTGTCCTTCATCTACACCTCCCGACTCGCCAGCGACGCCGCTCGCCGGCAGCCCTTGCCTCACACTGCCGTAGTTGCGCCGGTCCAAAAAATAAAAAAACACCCGGCCCATCTGGCGGCCCGGTGTCGCTCTCCTGGTAGCTGAGGGACCTGGATTCGAACCAGGACTGACGGTTCCAGAGACCGCTGTTCTACCGTTAAACTATCCCTCAAGGTAATGTGATTGTACCATAGGCGCCAGGGCCCGGCAAGCACTCAAGCAGCCAGCGCCTCGAGATGCTCCAGAGCGGCCTCGACCCTGGATAGGGTGACCTCCGGCCCCAGCACAGCCAGGGTGCCAAAGAGCGGAGGAGCCACCTTCTGCCCGGTGACTGCTACCCGGAGGGTGCCAAAGAGCTGGCCAGCTTTCAGGCCCACGTCGGCCGCCAGGTCGCGCATCTGGGTTTCCAGGGTCTCTTCATCAAAGGGAGCGACGTCCGCCAGTGCGTCCCGAACCCGTTTCAGGGCCGCCAGGGATCCGGCTGCGTCCATCCTTTTTCCTATCAGCAGCGCTGGCTCGTATTCCAGCTCCTTCTTGAAAAAAAAGCCGGTCCAGGCCACGGCATCCTTGAGCGTCTTGATCCGCTCCTGGATCAGCGGGATGGCGCGGAGCAACGTGTCTTGGTCAGCCCGAAAACCGGCGCCCTCCAGATGCGGTAGGACGGCTTCCGCCAGAGACTCGGCGTCCATCTGCCGGATATAGACGCCGTTTAGCCACTCTAGCTTGCTGTAGGGCAAGCGTGCGGGAGCCGGGTTGATGGCCTCCAGCTCGAAACGAGAAATCGCCTCTTCCACGCCGAACACCTCGCGGTCGTCGCCGAAAGCCCACCCCACGTTGCACAGGAAATTAGTGATGGCCTGGGGAAGATAGCCGGCCGCCCGGAACTCGCGGACCTGGACCAGCACTTGCTGCCCAGCATCGTCAAAGGCCTGCGCGCGCTTGCTCAGCTTTCCCTTGCCGCTGGGGTTCAAGATCAGCGGGGCGTGGGCGTAGATTGGCTTCTCCCAGCCGAGCGCGTCGTACATGAGCACATGCAGTGGCGCGGTGGAGATCCACTCGTCGGCCCGCACGATGTGCGATATCTCCATAAGGTGGTCATCAACCACGTTGGCCAGGTGATAGGTGGGAAACCCGTCCGACTTGAGCAGGATCAGGTCCTCTAGCAGAGAGTGCTCAAAGGTGATCTCGCCCCGAATGAGGTCATGGATAGTAGTAGTGCCCTCCAAAGGTATCC
>JAUVHW010000108.1 GCA_030593075.1 Ardenticatenales bacterium | reverse complement strand
CGAGTCTGGACCAGTTGGCCCTGGACAAGCTGGCGAACCTGGAGAAAGCAGCCGAGGAGGCGCTGAACAATCCACGCTACAAGAAGCACTACGCCCGGCATGGCTTGCCCAAGGTGCAGTCGGGGTTGGGGCTGTTCGACTGCATCGTCGCTCCATGCGTAGAGGAATGCCCGGTCTGCCAGGACGTGCCCGAGTACGCCTGGCTGATTGCCCAGGGAGAGTACGACCGCGCCCTGGGCGTCATCCTGGCCCGCAACCCCCTGCCCGGGATGACCGGCTACGTCTGCACCCATGTCTGCCAGGAGCGCTGCACCCGCAACAACTATGACGAAACCGTGGCAATCCGGGCCCTGAAGCGCTTTGCCCAGGAGAAGGGAAATGCAATGATGCCGGCGCCAGCAGACAGCGGCCGGCGAGTAGCGGTGATCGGCAGCGGACCATCCGGGCTGGCGGCGGCCTGCTTTCTGGCCCTGAACGGCGTCCAGGTCGTGATCTATGAGGCCAAAGACGTTGCCGGCGGCATGCCGGCTATCGCGCCTTCCTTCAGGCTTCCCCCGGCCGTGATCCAGGAGGACATTGACCGGATCACCGGCCTGGGGGTCAAGATCGAACTCTCCCATCCCATCACCGCGCCGCCCGAGAAGCTGCTGGAAGAAGGCTTTGACGCCGTCTACGTAGCCTGTGGATTCGCGAAGGATGCCCGATTGAAGATCGAAGGGATTGAGGGCGCCGGGGTCTGCGCTGCGCTCGACGTGCTGGAGCGAGCAGCGCGGGGGCAAGAGCTGGACCTGGGCTCCAAGGTGCTGGTGGTCGGCGGGGGGAACACGGCCATGGACGCGACGCGGACCGCCCATCGTCTGACCGGCAAGCCGGTGACGGTGGTCTACCGGCGAACCCAACAGGAGATGCCGGCTACCGAGGAGGAGCAGGAAGAGCTCTTTGCCGAGGGCAATACCCTGCACGAGCTAGCGTCTCCCACCAGGGTCATCCTGCGAGACGGCCGGGTCGCCACGCTGGAGTGTGTGCGGAACAAGCTAGGCGAGCCTGGCGCCGACGGCCGGCGCCGGCCGGTCAGCATCCCGGGAAGCCAGTTCGAGATTGAGGCCGATTCCATCATCATCGCCATTGGCCAGAGACCGGACGTCACTTTCCTCGACGGCAGCGGCGTCACGTTGCGCAAGAACGCTTCCATCGCGGTGGACGCCGAGACCGGACTGGCGGGCCAGGACTGCATCTACGCCGGCGGCGACGCGGTGCGGGGACCGGCCACAATCATTGAGGCCTGCGCCGACGGCCGGCGGGCGGCCGAGGCGATCTGCATTAAGCTTGGCATCGAGTTCCACCCTCTGGCAGCGCAGCCTGCGGCCCTCTCGGAAGATGAGATCGTGGGCGTCAAGCACGTCCGGGCCAGAAAGGAGACACAGCAACGGGCGGCGATGCTTCCAACCGGTCAGCGCGGCGGCTTTGACCTGGTCGAGTTGACGCTGAGGGAGGAAGCGGCGCACATTGAGGCCGCTCGATGCATGCAGTGCTCCACGATCTGCGACAAGTGCGTCGAAGTCTGCCCCAACCGGGCCAACTACGCATACCGGATCCCGCCTGCGAGCATGACCCTGCCCCGTATCTCCTGCAAGAATGGGGGGCTAGCAGTCACGGGAGAGGAACTGTTTACGGTGCAGCAGGCCCGGCAGATCATGCACGTGGACGATCTGTGCAACGAGTGCGGCAACTGTGCTACCTTTTGCGTGCACGAGGGCAAGCCATACCTGGAAAAGCCGCGGCTCTTTCTGGAAGAGAGCGGTTTCGCGGAGGAGCAGGACAACGCCTTCTACGTCCAAGGGACTACCATCCGTAGGAGAGAGGGAGGCCACGAGTCGCAACTGTCGGCCAACGGGGACGGAATGGGCTTTGAGAACTCGCTGCTTAAGCTGGGCCTTTCGACCGACTGGCAAGTGACGGATATGGAGTTGAAGGAGGCATTCGAGGGCGAGTTCTGTTTGACAGAGGCGGCCGAGATGGCGGTGATCCTCCAGGGCGTGACCGGCTCACTGTCCTTCTTGGTGCGCGAGTAGCAGGGTGTGTAGCGTAGCCGCCGACCCTAGGCAGGCAAGAGCCCGCCCCACAGCGGTTACTGGAGGAGCCGGCTGACCGCCGGAGCGCTCACCCAGAGCACAGCAACTACTTGCGGGAGTCCACCGCGTACGCCATGAATCCCCGTACACAGAGTAAGGATTAGAGAGCAATGGCGTTCGAGACTGCCTTTGCTATAGACACGTCCAGTCTCAAATACGGCCCTGGCGTCACAACTGAAGTGGGGCACGATATGACGGAGCTGGGTGGCAGCCGGGTGATGGTGGTCACCGACCCCAACCTGGCAGACAGCGAGCCGGTGACTGTAGCTCTAGACGCGCTACGCAAAGAGGGGATCGATGCCGTTTTGTTCGACCAGGCGAGGGTCGAGCCAACAGACCTCTCCCTCAAGAAAGCCACTCAGTTCGCGAGCGAGGGGAACTTTGATGGGTACGTGGCCGTGGGGGGCGGCTCCAGCATCGACACCGCCAAGGCGGCCAACCTGTACGCCACCTATCCGGCCGACCTGATGACGTACGTCAACCGGCCGATTGGTGAGGGTCGCCCGGTGCCGGGACCGCTTAAGCCTCTGATCGCCGTCCCCACTACGGCCGGCACGGGCAGCGAAACGACCGGCGTGGTCGTCTTTGACCTCTTGGAGATGCGAGCCAAGACGGGCATTTCACATCGAGCGTTGCGTCCGGTGATGGGCATCGTTGATCCCAACAACACCCGTACCCTTCCCAGGATGGTAGCTGCCGCCACCGGTCTGGACGTGTTGACCCATGCCCTGGAGTCGCTGACGGCTCTGCCGTTCAGTAGACGGCCGGCTCCCAAAGACCCCAAGTCGCGCCCCGTCTACCAAGGGGCAAACCCCATCAGCGACATATGGGCGTCACGGGCAGTTGAGATGGTCTCCCAAAACCTGGTCCGTGCGGTTGAGGACCCTTCCGACGACGAGGCGCGCGGCCGGATGCTACTGGCGGCCAGCTTTGCCGGAATCGGATTCGGGAACGCCGGATGCCACCTGCCGCACGCCATGTCTTACCCGGTATCCGGGATGGTGCGCGACTATGTGCCCGAGGGATACCCAAGAGGCCACCCCCTCGTCCCTCACGGCATGGCGGTGGTACTCAATGCTCCAGCTGCATTTCGCTGGACCGCGCCAACAGACCCGGAGCTCCATCTATATGCGGCAAAGTTGATGGGCGCGGACCCGGCCGGCGCCGGCCCGGAGGACGCAGGCGAACTGCTCGCCGGCGCGATTGTGGATCTAATGCGCAGGACCGGGATACCCAACGGACTGGGCGCAGTAGGCTATGGGCCCGACGATGTGGATCAGATGGTAGCCAGCACGCTGCCCCAGCACCGGCTGACCAAATTGCTGCCCCGCCCGGCCGGACCGGAGGAGCTCAAACAGCTCTTTCTGGACTCGCTGACGTGCTGGTAGCCCATTATGACGGCCATAGTCTGCCACCGAGCGCACAAGGGCGTTTCTCACTTCCAGGAGTAGTCTTATGTCAACTTTGCTTATAAGACGAGCTGATTTGCTGGTTACGATGGACGCCGGCCGCCACCGCATCCCCGACGGGGGCCTGTTTGTACGTGGCAACGTGATCGAGCAGGTTGGGCCTACGGCCGACCTGCCCAAGGAGGCTGACCGCGTCATCGACGCCGGGGGGATGATAGTCCTGCCGGGGCTGGTCAACACCCACCATCATCTCTATCAGACACTAACCCGGGCAGTTCCGGCCGCGCAGGACGCGACGCTGTTTCAGTGGCTCAAGACCCTCTACCCCATCTGGGCGGGGCTCACCTCGGAGGCGGTCTACACCAGCGCCCTGGTGGGCCTTGCGGAACTGATACTCTCGGGCTGCACCACCGCCTCAGATCACCTCTACATCTACCCCAACGACTGCCGCATTGACGACGAGATTCGGGCAGCGCAGGAGATCGGCATCCGGTTCCACGCCAGCCGGGGCTCGATGAGCCTGGGCGAGAGCAAAGGGGGGCTGCCGCCGGACAGCGTGGTCGAGGACGAAGCCGATATTCTCAAGGACACCCAGCGGGCTATCGAGACCTACCACGACGCCGAGCCCTACGCGATGACGCGCATCGTCGTCGCCCCCTGCTCCCCCTTCTCGGTGACGCCGGACCTGATGCGGGAGGCGGCGGCGCTGGCCCGCTCCTCCGGCGTGCATCTGCACACCCACCTGGCAGAGACGCTGGATGAGGAAGAGTTCTGCCTGAGCGAGTTCGGCCACCGGCCGGTGCCGTACGCCGAGGAGCTGACCTGGGTTGGGGGTGACGTCTGGTACGCGCATGGGGTCCACATCAACGAAGCCGAGATTCGGCTGCTGGACCGCACCGGCACTGGAGTATGCCACTGTCCCAGCTCCAATATGCGGCTGGCCTCCGGCATTGCCCCGGTTCGAGCCTACCTGGACTCGGGGGTCAGGGTAGGACTGGGGGTGGATGGCTCGGCCAGCAACGACTCCTCGCACCTGCTGGCGGAAGCGCGGATGGCTCTCCTTCTGCAGCGGGTGTCGGGCAATCCGGCCGGCCTCTCGGCCGAGGAGGCGCTGTGGCTGGCGACAGTGGGCGGCGCACAGGTGTTGGGCCGCGAGGACATCGCCCAGTTGGCGCCGGGCAAGGCGGCTGACATCATCGGGTTGCGCCTGAACCGGCTCGACTATGCCGGCGCACTCCACGACCCGCTGGCGGCATTGGTCTTTTGCGCGCCGCAGGGGGTGGATCTCTCGGTCATCAACGGCCGGGTAGTGGTGGAAGACGGCCGGCTATTGACCGTAGACCTGGGCCCCGTGATCGAGCGGCACAACCGGATTGCGCGGAAGCTGGTGAACGGCGACTGAGGCAGGAAGCCAGAGATGCTCTATCGAGGAGACGAGGAGATGCCGTATGGAACTGACGGTTAACGGTGTTCAGTACGATCTTGACATCGATCCAGAGACCAAGCTGGCCGATGTGCTGCGCCGCGAGCTGGGGCTCACCGGCACCAAGATAGGGTGCGGCGATGGGCAGTGCGGCTCCTGCACGGTGCTGCTGGACGGGCGGCCGCTCCGCGCCTGCATCTACCCGGTCCGGCGGGCGGCCGGCAAGGAGATCCTGACGATTGAAGGGCTGGCAGCCAGTTGGGGAGAGCCAGCGGAGCTTCATCCGCTGCAGCAAGCCTTCATTGACCACGGCGCGGTGCAGTGCGGCTTCTGCACTCCCGGCATGCTGATGGCGGCCGCTTCGCTGTGGAACAAGGTGATCGCCTCCTCCTCTCTCGCTGTCGGCGACGACGAGATCAAGCGCGCCCTGGCCCGGAACGCCTGCCGCTGCACCGGCTATGCAAGCGTGCTGCGGGCTTGCCGCTCCGCCTTCCACCAGCATCAGACCGGAGAACCGCTGCCGGCGATTGAGACCGAGACACTGTCGCCCCTGCGCGTCATTGGCCATTCCCACCCCCGGCCGGAGATAGCAGACAAGGTCACTGGCACAGCCAGGTTCGCTGACGACCTGACCTTCGCGGACATACTCCACGGCGCGACGCTTCGCGCCGCCCACCCCCATGCCCGGATTCTATCGATCGACACCAGCAAAGCGGCCGCGCTGCCCGGCGTACGCGCCGTCCTGACCCACAAGGACGTGCCCGGCCGGAACCGGCACGGCCTGGTCATCCAGGATTGGCCGGTGCTCTGCGATGACAAGGTTCGTTACCTGGGGGACGCAGTGGCAATTGTGGCGGCCGACACGCCTGAGATCGCGGCCCAGGCGCTAGAGTTGATTGACGCGGAATACCAGCCGCTGCCGGTAGTGGCAAGCGCCGAGCGAGCTCGCCAGGCAGACGCCCCTTGGGTGCACGAGGGATGGGAAGGCGGCAACCTACTGGAGCACATCAAGGTCCGCCATGGGGACGTGGGGCAGGGCCTTGCCGAAGCTGACGTTGTAATTGAGCGTGAATACCGCACCCCGGCCTACGATCACCTCTTCCTGGAACCAGAGTGCAGCATCGGCGTGCCGGCCGGCTATGACGCCGACCACCAGAAGCTGACCATCTACGTCGGGTCGCAGATTCCCTACGACGACCGTAACCAGATTGCGGCCGCGCTCGACCTGCCGGCGGAGCAGGTGCGGGTGATCGGAACCGTCATCGGAGGCGGTTTTGGCGGCAAGGAGGACATCACGGGGCAGATACACGCCGCCCTGCTGGCCCAGGCCACCGGCCGGCCGGTCAAGGTCCTCTATGGCCGCGCGGAGTCGCTGCTGGTACATCCCAAGCGGCACGCCACGGTGATCCGCATCAAGACCGGGGCCAAGAAGGACGGCACCCTCACGGCCGTCCAGGCAGAGCTGGTGGGCGACGCCGGGGCCTATGCCAGCCTGTCCACCAAAGTGCTGACCCGCGCCACCACCCACGCCACCGGCCCTTACCAGGTGCCCAACGCCAAGATCGATTGCTTTGCCATGTACACCAACAACCCGCCGGCCGGCGCGTTCCGCGGCTTTGGCGTCACACAGTCCGCCTTTGCCCTCGAGCAGAACATGGACATCCTGGCTCACGAGCTAGGGATCGACCCCTTTGAGCTGCGGCGCAAGAACGCACTCCGCGTCGGATCTACCACCGCCACGGGGCAGGTGCTGGAGGAGAGCGTTGGCCTGCTGGACTGCCTCGACGAGGTCGAGCAGCGCGTCCGCGAGCTTCCGCCCACTGCTTCGCCGCCCGCGCACACGCGAATCGCCTGGGGTCTGGCTGCCGCCTACAAGAACACCGGCCTTGGGGGGGGGGCGGACGATGCCGCGGGGGCAGAGATCGAGGTCTATCCCGATGGCACGGCCGAGATTCGCAGCAGTTCGGCCGACATGGGGCAGGGGCTGACGACGGTGGTGGCGCAGTGCACGGCCGAGGAGCTGGGGCTGCCCTTTGATCGGGTGCGCGTGCTGCTTTCCGACACCGACCGGGCGCCCGACGGGGGCCCGACCACCGCCAGCCGCCAGACCTTTGTCACCGGCAACGCCGTCCGGTTGGCGGCCCGGGCGATGCGTGATAGACTAACTGCGGTGGCGGCCGAGCGTTGGGACGTCCCGCCGGATTCAGTCGTCTTTGAAGAGGGCGTGGTCCGGGCTGATGGCAAGACTTCGCCGATGTCAGAAGTAGTCGAGTGGCTGCAAGAGGAGGGGCGCGAGACGCGGCTCACCTACCGCTATCACGCGCCAGAGACCCGGCCGCTGGGAGAGGGAGGCGACATGCACTTCACCTTCAGCTACGGTGTCCAGGCCGCGCAAGTGGCGGTGGACGAGCGGACCGGCAAGGTGGAGGTCCTGCGCATTGCGGCCGCCTGCGACGCCGGCCGGGCGCTCAACCCCCAGGCGCTGCTGGGCCAGGTCGAGGGCGGTCTGGTGATGGGCATGGGCACCGCTCTGAGCGAAGAGTACGAGATTGAGGACGGTGTCCCAAAGACGCGGCGCTGGGCCGATTACAAGGTGCCGCTCATTCGCCAGATGCCGGAGATGGATCTGTACATTGTGGAACACATGATTTCGGCCGGCCCCTACGGAGCCAAGGGAATCGGTGAACTGCCCTCTATCCCTACCGCGCCCGCCATCTGCAACGCGATATACAACGCAGTCGGCGTGCGGCCGCAACGGCTTCCGGTGAGGCCAGAGTGGTTGGCAAACGAGATCCGCCAGGCGGCGGGCACATAACCCACCCGCTGGTGAATTCTCAAGGAGGATAACTGAACATGCGAGCCCTGTCCAAACTCAGTGTTTCCCAGGTGATGGATGCTCTGCTGCCGGTATTGGCGGTCCTGGCTGCGCTGGTTGTGGGAGCCATCATGCTCCTAGCGCTGGGCGCCAACCCGGTGGAGGCATATGGGGCTTTGCTGGAAGGCGCCTTTGGCAGCAAGAATGCCGTGGCCGAAACCGCGGTCAAGGCAGTGCCGCTGCTGCTGGTGGGTCTGGGCATCTGCATCGCCTTTCGAGGGAACGTCATCAACATCGGTGGCGAGGGCCAGATGATAGTTGGCGCCATACTAGCGACCCTGGTCGGCCTTAGCGCGCCGAACTGGCCCGGCTGGGTTGTCATTCCTCTGGCAATGCTTGCGGGGTTTGTGGGCGGCGCTATCTGGGGAGCAATAGCGGGCCTGCTCAAGGCGTACTTTCGGGTCAACGAGATCCTGAGCACAGTCATGATGAACGCCATCGCTGTGCAGGTCATGAACTACCTGCTGCGGGGTCCGATGATTGACCCAGCCCAGCTCGAACTGGCCTCCAAGATTCCCCAGACCGCCCGTCTTGCAGAGGCCTTCCGCCTGCCCCGCCTGGCGCCCACTCGTCTGCACCTGGGAGCAGCGATAGCAGTTGTCTTGGCCATCCTGGTGTATGTTCTGCTGTGGCGCACGACCCTGGGGTATCGCATCCGAGCGGTAGGCCAGAACCCCGATGCCTCCCGCTATGGAGGTGTGAACGTGCCCCAGTACGTCGTGATGGCTCTGCTGTTGAGCGGAGCGTTCTCCGGGTTGGCCGGAGCCACTCAGGTCTACGGTCTTAACTACCGCATGATTACCGACGGCTCGGCCACCGGGTTCACCGGCAGCGCAGGTTTCAACGGCATCGTTGCCGCCCTGTTCGGCCAGCTGCACCCCATCGGCACCATCCCGGCCTCTTTTCTCTTTGGCGCCCTACTGGTAGGAGCCAACAAACTGCAGCGCGTCATGCAGGTGCCTTCTGCGCTGATCACCACGCTCAATGGGTTGGTGGTGGTCTTTGTGGTCAGCAGCGAGATCTGGCGCCGTCGCCGGCAGCGGCAGCGAATGACGGCGACTATGGTCAAGGCGGAACAGGAACCGTCTTTGTCACTTGAATCGGGAGCGGACTCATGATATCAGATCTCTTTACCAAGACAGTACTGATCGGCATTCTGGCTTCGGGCATTCGGCTCGCGACGCCATATCTCTATGCCGCCATCGGTGAGGCCTTTGGGCAACGGAGCGGGGTGCTCAACCTGGGCGTTGAGGGGCAGATGCTCCTCGGGGCCTTTGCGGCCTTTTACGTGGCTTTCTCTACTGAGAACCTGTGGCTAGGTATGCTGGCTGCCGTCATTGTCGGCGCGGCAATGGGGCTGGCGATGGCCTTTGTCAGCATAAACCTGCAGGCGGTGCAGGGAATCAGCGGCATCGGTTTCTACCTTTTCGGCCTGGGGATGAGCGACCTGCTCTTCCACACACTGTTGGGCACCGTGGAGACAGTGAGCGGCTTTGCTCCAATCCACATCCCGGTGCTGAGTGACATCCCCGCCCTGGGCGAGATATTCTTCAGCCAAAACATCCTGGTCTACGGCGCTTTCGCGCTCGTTCCCATCGCCTGGTTCGTCTTGAACAAGACTACTCTGGGTCTAAAGATCCGCGCCGTCGGCGAGAACCCGCAAGCGGCCGACTCGCTGGGCGTGAGTGTGAGCCGCGTGCGCTACTTGACCGTGACACTGGGCGGGAGTCTCTCTGGCATTGCCGGCGCCTCCCTTTCTATCGCCCTGCTCAACGTGTTTCAGCAGAATATGACGAGCGGCCTGGGTTTCATCGCTGTGGCACTGGTCTACTTTGGCGGCTGGCGGCCGCTAGGTATACTGCTTGGGGCCCTGCTGTTCAGCATGGTGAACTCGCTCCAGTTGTGGGTCCAGGTGCTAGGCATCCCAGTCCCAAGTGACGTTGCGGTGATGATGCCCTACGTCCTCACAATCCTGGCGCTGGTGGTGGCCGTACAGCGGGTGCGTTCACCCTCAGCGTTGACCAAGCCATTTCAGAGAGAGGGTTAGCGCGTTAGCGGACCCGGAAACGAGCGGTATCTCCATCCACGCGCCCGCTCGATTCTGGACCCGTCGCCACGCCCTTGAAAGGAGGTGAGGCCCAATACCAACTGCCCAATCCGTTGAACCCACGTACGCGTATCAATCTTTGGTAACTGAGGAGGACAGAAAAGATGTCGAACAAGTTTAGATGGCTAGCATTGCTCGTAGCCCTGGCTCTGCTGCTGGGCGCCTGTGGCGCAAAAGCCACTGAGGCGCCGGCCGCCGAAGCGCCGGCCCCAGAGGAACCCGCCGGGGAAGAGCCAGCCGCAGAAGAAGAGGGGCTGTTCCGCGTTGCGGTGATCATGCCCAGCGCGATCAATGACCTGGCCTTTAGCCAGAGCATGTACAACGCTCTGGTCGCCATCCAGGAAGAGATGGGCGGCTCCGACAAGATGGAACTGGTCTACTCGGAAGGAATGTTCGTGGTGGACGACGCAGCCGCTGCCATCCGGGACTATGCGGCCGAGGGATACAACCTGGTCATCTCCCACGGCTCCCAGTACGGAAGCTCGCTGCAAGAGATCGCACCCGACTTTCCCGAGACCAGCTTTGCCCACGGCACCACCGTTAACACCTTCGCCGACGAGGGCATCAACAACGTCTTTGCCTACGAAGCCGCTTCCGACCAAGGTGGCTATGTCAACGGCGTCATCGCTGGCATGCTGACCAAGAGCAACGTAATAGGCGTCGTGGGTCCCATCGAGACCGGCGATGCCAAGCTCTACATCGACGGATTCGTGGCCGGCGTCGCAGCCTCCAACCCGGACGCCCAAGTCAACGTCAACTATATCGGCTCCTTCTCCGACGTGGCTCTGGCAGCTGAGGCTGCCAACACCCACATCGCAGCCGGGGCAGACGTACTGGTCGGAACCGCCCAGATGGTCGTCGGCGCCATCGGCGTCGCCGAGGAGAATGGCGTGCTCTGGCTGGGCACCCAGGCAAGCCAGACAAGACTAGCTCCAGACATCGTAGTCGCCAACCAGGTCTACGACTGGACCGTCGTGCTGGATGA
>JAUVHW010000003.1 GCA_030593075.1 Ardenticatenales bacterium | reverse complement strand
GCTTTCGCTGGCTGGTACGGCTGGTGGAACCACCTTCGTACATAGCTAGGGCACCCCCAACGGCTGCAAGCCCTCAAAGCCCCCAGGCTGCAACGAGTCGAAGCCGCCCGGTTGCAGGGGCGAGAACGGGCCTGTCGGGGCTGGCGTAGCAGCGCCCCCCCATATCTCCTGGGAGCGCTGAGCCACGATGTTCCTGGCGGCGGGCGTCTTAAGCGTACTCACGCGGCCCAGCAGAAACAGAGCGGCGTCTAGTTCGGGGCTCTGCCGGCGCATCCGCTCACGCTGGCGCGCTTGGCCGCGGCCTTCGGGCACGTCGTAGTAGCCCGTGCCGCCTAGTATGTCATTCAGTTCCGCCCATGCCCGCTGTACATCATGGTCCCCGATATCCAGTTCAGCCCGCACCAGCTTAACTTCTTGCTCGGTGAAGTTTCCATTGAGATCGACTTCGTACGCTTCCCACTGCTCCTCCGTCTCGCGCACCGGATGGCGGTCCTGGAGCTCCCGATATTCCCTGATGAGGCGGCTGATTCTGCCTGTCGGCCCACGGTCGGCCAAGCCTTCCGTTGCTGCCGGAAACTGATCCTCGGCGTTGATAATGACGCCTGTGTAGCGGTCTTCCTGCTTGCCTACGGAGTCCCAGAAGGTACTTCTAGCATCTTGTTCGCCCATGTCACCGAATTGGCCTTGCCGCGCTGATTGATCGATACGGTCGAGTTCGCCTCGCAGGCGCTCCTTACCAACCTCGATCTGCTGGAAGAAGCGCGAGGTTTCATCCTCGCCCCGGTCGAACTGCGAGATATGCTCCTCTACCTCTGGGTGGGCGGCATTGAAGATTTCTTTATCGCTGGGCAGGAGATCGCCGAGCCTTGTCGGCAGTTCGTCGTACCTCTGAATGTCCAGCCGGCCCGTCTCGAAATCCTCTGCGATCTTCGCGGCCGTCTCTTCGGTGAATGTACGATAAGTCATCGCGCTTGCGCCGAAGGCAGCGGGAATCGTCATGAACGGGCTAGCCGCATTGCCTTCCGTTATCGCCTCAGTGAAGTCCTGAATGAAGAGAGGTGTGAGGCGGTTGAATGCCTGCTCCTTCAAGCTCGTCGGGTCGGTAGTGAGTTCGTCGCCCAGGAAGGTCTCGCCCTGAGCCACATCCACAGCAAGGCCCGCCTGCGGCGAGAGCTTCGAACGCAGGAAGCGGCTGAAGCTTGACAGCCTATCGGCGGGGATAACATCCCCCATAGCAGTCTTGCGTTGCCCTGTGGCGATCTGCGCAGCGTACCGTGCGATAGGCTGGAAGCCGCCCCAGAAGTCTAGCCGGGTCTGGCCCACCCTGATCTTCCCAAAGTCGGTGGATCGCGGGTCCATCTCGACCTTGAAGTCCGCCTCCTTGCCCGTCTGCCTCTCAAACGCCTCAGCGGCGGCGGCGGCAAGGCCGATTATGCCCATGCCAAAGCCGATGAAGGAGGCCAGGTCTCTTGCTGCGAGCAGTCGGACTTCCTTCGATCCCCTGAAGAGCAACGTTGGCGCCTGTACCCGGCTGGCTAGGAGACGGGCCGAGAAGAACGCCTGGTTCAGAACCGGCACGAAGTCATCTATCGCGCCTAGGTCGCCGCGGCCCGTGAAGATGTTGACCATTCGGGCCAAGTCCTCTTCCAGATCGGGCGTCGTGGTACCTAACCGGTCCCAGCCGGCCACGGTGTTATCGAATACATCGGCCCGCAGTTTGTTGAGGTAGAGGATGAAGGCATTTTGCGAGCGGCGCACGCCGGGAATGCGGTCAACGAGGTTGGACATGAACGCCTCTTCTCGCGCTGACATCTCTGCCAGTGCGCCCTGACCTTTTGGTGGCGTAATATCGGCTTGATACAGGTTCGCGGCAGCGCGACGCTCGGCCTGTGGCCCGGTCGCGAGCTCGGCCATCGACTGCTTGAAATACTCATCATTCGAGAACGCCCTGAACATCGGCTTCATGTTGCTGAAGAACTCTTTCGGGTGGCCGATGAGAAGGATTCCCTGCCTGAACGGGGCCGAGAAATCGAAGGCTGTCTGGACAGCGCGGATCGCGTTGGCACCGCTCAGTATGTTGGTGAACACACGCTTGCCCAAAGGTGTCCCACTCCGTAGTTCCTTGCCGAGTTCCTTGCCGAAGAACCGCTCCATGAGGGCGATGTCGGCGCCGCCAGGAACATCGCCTGAGAGCACCTTGTTGAGCGAACTACCGACCCGCGTCCTCGTCAAGAAGAGTTCGCCGGGCTTCTTGTTGACGACCTCATAGAGCTGGAATATGTCGTCGGGCGTGAGTTCTTGGCGCGGCACGCCAGCGACCTTGGGGAACTCACCCTTAAGTTGCGCCGTGGCCCGTATAAATGCCTCTTCGCCCTCGCCACGCTCCAAGATCGCCGCACCCGCACCCACTCTCTTCTTCAGTTCTGCGCTCTTCAGCGCTTCCATCTCACGGCGAGCGGGGCGCGTGGTGCGCTTCAGGATGTCAGTCAACTTCTCAGCAGCAGTCGGCGCTACCTCCTCAGCCACTTCCTCCGCCGCCTCCGCACCCTCACGCACGGCAGGGCGCGTAACGTCGGGCAGCGCTTCCGCCGCCTCCTCAGCCACACGAGCGGGCTGCGGCACGGGGATGCGCCTAGTCGCCCCCAGCGCACCGGCGGGCAGCAGGCCCCCGCCCACCTCCAGGCCGATCTGCACGGGCTCCGGCACGTCGGCGACCTCGCCCAGCGTTCCCAGGCCGGTAGCGCCGAGAGAGCCTGCACCGAGTTCAGCAGCCGCCAATCGCGGCCCCAGCGCCAATGGTAGGCCGATAGCAGTGCTAAATCCCAGGGGCGTCGCGAGCGCTGTCAGTTCTCGGTGAACCGGCCCAGCAGCAGGGCCTAGAGGCGACAGCGTTTCTTCCGATGGTACCTTGAATTGCGGACTCAATAATGATCTGACACCTCCGAGGGGGCTGGGATCTGTCGGCACGTCAGCCCCTAGCGGGCCAAGTGGAATACCAAACGGCCCTTGACCGCTCGCCCTGATATTCCCCCGTTGCAATTCGTTGACCTGGCTCTGGAAAGCGGCCTCAGCTTCTTCCTCTGTGAATACGCCCAGTTCCAGGTTACGGCGCACATCCGCAGCTATCTCTTCGATTCCCGCTTGCACACGAGCCGCCTCTAAGCGGTCGGACTCGCTTGGCGCAGGCTGAAGTAGGCCAGATACCGGATCGATTGTCGGCAGCCCTTGCTGTCTCTCCCTCACTGCCTCTGCCAGGCCCGCCTGCTGACGTACCGCCTGCTGCATAGCCGCCTCCTCAGTCTCAGGCGGACCTCCAGCGAACCTGATACCGAGGCCAGGACCGGAGATCGCCCGGAGCGGCGGGAAGCCCTTCTCCTCAGCGGGTACTCCGCGCTGCTCCATACCCGGCGGAGGCTGCGTGAGTTCGCCCCGGAAGGCCAGTTCCTGCAACCGGAGCACGAACTTATTGGGCCGGAGACTGGGATCCTCCAGCCGCTGGCGCTCGTACGTCAACCCTAGCGGGAAGAGTTCACCAGCAGCCCGGCCAATGGCGTTGTCCTGCCGGCCGAAGCGGCGGAAGAAGCCTGCCTGGTCGCGCACTTCACGGGCGCGACGTTCTTCATCGTCGCGCTGCCTGAGTACGCTGAAGAGAGAACGGGTTAGGGTATGGGGCATCTAGCCCCTCCGGCGCCGCGCTGCTGCCCTCCTGCGTGCGCGAATTGCAGTCTGAGCTGCGCGGGTTGCGCCCGCCCTAACCCGCACTGTGCGGCTAACTCGCCTTGCACGGGACCTACCCCCTCGGGGGCGCGGCGGGGCCTTGCTTCCTTGGCGAGATGGCGGGCGGAATGGAGGTATGCGCCTGCGCGTGCGGGTGCGGCCGCCTCCAACGGATCGTCCTCGTATTAGTCCTCTATGTGGCATGTTCCTCTCCTTATCTATACGGCGCTACGGTCACGCGCCCACCCTCTCGGAAATTGCCAAACGCCACGCTCCCCGGATTAGGGGCCGTGGGGATCTGTCGCAGGATGCTCTGGACATTGCTGCGCGGGTCGATGCCAATCCCGCTGATGAGGCTCTGCCGCAGCTCCTCCTGCTCAGGGAGCAGGTTGAAGAACTGTCTCGGTGAGAAGGTCGAGAGCAGCCGGGCCGCCTCGCCCGGCGTCTGTGGCAACTGGTTGAACGCTCCCTGCTCGCGCAGGCGCTGCTCCTGTACGTCACGGATGAAGCGGGCCTGGAACTGCGGGTCCATCTCCATCCCCCGCTGAATGAACTCGACCATCTCCGGCGTTATCTCGCCTCGATTGGGGAATATCTCCCCGAACTGATCGCCCAGGAGGAACTGCGCCAGCGCCATGAGACCGGTGGGCACGTTCTGGAACGCTTCCGGCGGCGTAACGGTTCCGCCGAAGAAGTCGCCCGGGCCTGTGAGCGAAGACAGGTCGAGCGGCGGGGGCGGGGGCGCCGGTAGTGGCTGAGGGCCGAAGAGCGGCCCTACGGGCGGGCCGAAGCCCGGTGCGCCCTTGCCGCCGATCAGGTCGGCGATGCCCCCAAGAGGCGGGGCCGTCGGAGCCGTTGGCGGGGGACCCTCAAACGGCATAGGTGGGCCGGTTGGCAGCCCTGTCTGGGGCGCAGCGTTGAACGCGCCGCCCTGGCCGATGTTCACCGTCAGTCCGCCGCCACCTCCGCCACGCTGTTGAGGTTGCTGGGTTGTCTGTCGCCGGTTAAACAAGTTCCTGGCCGCCGTTGCGCCTAGTGCGGAAGCAGTCCCGCTGCGCCGAGGCGACGGAGCGGCGGGTGCCTTAAGGCCGCCGAACGTCACACGCCCGCCCTCCTGGAACGACTGCACCTTGTTCAGCGGCGTGATGTCGATGACCTCCGGCTGGAAGTCCTCGCCAGCAGTGAAGCGCGGCTGCCCGGACGCCATGCCGATGGCGACCACGGGTTCGTCCAGCACCATGCGCCCACCCTGCTTGAAGCCGAGGATATTCGCCTTCCCGGCGAAGCGGCGAGCGAAGTTCGGGTCCATCCCCGCCCTGCCCCTGAGGGCTTCGCGCATAGACGCCTGGTTCGCCCGCATTGCCTCGCCCAGTTGCGCCCTCACCTGGGGGTTGTTCTGGGCTGCCTGCTGGAAGAAGGCTTGCAGCGCACCGGGGTTGGTGCGACCGAGCGCTTGCAGCTCCTGAGCGGGGCCGAACTGGGACGGTATCTGGCCCAGCGTCTCACCGGCCTGACGGAACAGGTCTTCCTCAGGTCGAGCGGTGATCTGAGCAAGGGCGTTGGCGAAGCCCTGGCCCAGCGTCGGCGTTTCCCCGATGAGACCGGTGCTCTGGCCTCCGATCTGCTGACCCCCCAGCAGTTGCTGGACGAAGGAATTGCCGCCGCCGAGGGCGATCTGTGACTGCACGAAGTCTCGCGGGTTAGCGAGCAGACCGCTCAGGAACTCAGCCCGGCGGGCCGCGATATTGCCCTGGGCTGTCGCGAGCTGGCCCTGCTGGGCCGCCAGGCTGGTCTGCATCCCGAAGCGGGTCGCCTCCTCTTCCAGGGCGAAGCGCCGGTCCTCAAGACCCTGCGCCTGCACAGCCAGCGCCTGCTGGGCACGCTGTATCTCCCCAATCCGCCGTTCGGTCTGTTGGGCTAGCCGGAGCTGACCGCGGGCGATCTGGAATTGCCGCTGAGACTCCAACTCCCGCTGCTGCCGGTTGAGGTTCTCCTGCTGTACGGAGAGATCCTGCTGCCGCCGCTCCAGGTCGTTCTGTTCCTGGAGCAGTTCCAGCTCTCCGGGCCGGAACTGCGGCGGACCGGCGGCAGCACCAGCACCGGCCCCTCCAACGTCAGGCAAATTGATTAGCTGGTCTGTCGGCTCGTACCGCCCCGTCATAGGATTCCATACTTCGACAATCCCTGTGCCGAAGCCCATGTCCCTAATACGGGTCGGGCCCTCTGGGCCTACCTCGCGGAAGAACCCGCCATCCCCCGTAGCTCCCTGGAGCATGCCAGGGAGATTGATGGGGCCGGTACCGCCACCTATGACCGGGCCAGTTGCGGGGCCTGTAAGTAGGCCCTCGTCAGTGCCCCCCTGGAAACTCGGCACCCCAGGTATCGTGCCCACGGCGCGCGCGGCGCGCATACGGTTCTTCTTACGCGTTCGCCGTGTTGCCATTGCGGGCCTCCGTAATCTCCTGGGCCAGTTCCACCGCCTCCGCTCTCACCGAAGCCTCAGGGTCCTGTATCTTTTCGGCTACCTGCTGGTCGGCCTCCGCCGAGAGGAGCCATGCCTGTCTCTCAGCAGGCGTGAGCGGTTCCGTGAACCAGAGATAGCCGTCCTGCATGGCGTTCACTATGAGCAAGCGGAAGTCCTCCCGGAAGGCCAGACGCCCGTGCTCGACCAAGCGGTTGATATACGCCGCGCCCAGGCCGGGGCTGAGCTTCTCACCGGCGGCCACGACGCCTGCCTTTCAGTCGCTTCGCCTCGATCACCTTGTCGTTCTTGAAGGCAAGCCTTACCCGCTTCCCGCTCTTGGTGCGCTTCACGCGAAAGCGTGTGCCCCGCGGGACAGGCATTACGATACACCCACGCTTCCGCCGCCCGTGGCCGGAGTGCCCTGCGGCACAGCCTCGCCAGGTTGTCCCTGCAACGGTGGCACCAGTGGCGAACCGACGCCCGGCGCCGCCCCTTCGGGCGGACGCTCAGGGTTCTGCCCGTTGCCAGCCTGCCCGCCTACCGGGAGAGTGACGCCCAGTTCCTGAGCCACTTGCTGCATATCCTGGGGGATCATCACCTGGATGAACGAGATCGCGGCGTCCTTCGCCATCTGCTGCCCGGCAAGCCGCATATCGTCAAGCGCGATCTGCTCCGCCTCACGCTCCGGGTCATCGTACTTCGTGCCCATGTACCGACTGCGCGACATCCAGCCACCCTCTACGTCGCGGCGGGCCGCCTCGTCCATCGCGAACTGCACGGTGGCCGGGATGCTCTCGAAGCGCACCTCCAAGTGAACATCATCGATGTCCTCCGGCCTGATCGTAACCACATCCTGGATGCGCGAGTCCTCACCCTGGGCGCGGAGCAGCGTGCGGATGGTGACGGGGACGCCCATCTCCTTGATGGCGTCGAAGCACATAAGGAAGAGTTCCTTCCACGCCTCGGCGTTGTTGGCCAGAGGCGGCTCCAGAAAGTCCTGCGCGCCCTCCATCTGGCGGGAGCGGTCGTAACCGGAAGTGGCGTCGATGGCGGCGTCGGGCGAGAGGATGGCCGGGAACCCGTAGTTCGCCAGGTCGGCCTCCAGGCGGATATCGGCCTTCTCCAGGATCGAAGTGTCGGGGATGGGGACCGGCTCCCAGCGGTGGCCCTTGCGGGGCTTCGGCAGGAAGTCGCCCTTGGACGTGTCGATAGAGACGACGTTTCGCGTGTCGGCAGGCTTGGAGAGAATGGTCATGAAGTCGTCGGCAGCAGCGCCCACGGCCACTTCCTGATACATGGGCCGTCCTGTCTGGAGTCCGCCCGTCATGAGCAGGGTGCGAGTGATGTTCAGGAGCTGGACGATGGGGTAGAGGTCGGCGACCAGAGGCCGGTGCGACTTCCACGGGTCGCGGCCCGATGTCTTGTGCCCCGCGGCGAATGCGTATCGAGGCCGCCCGATGGGGTTCGGGTGCCGGCGCAGGATCAGCGGCTGGGGGTTGGGCTTCTGCGCTTTGTTGAGGATCGCTTCGTACACCCAGCCGTTCGTCTCAACGTGGTAGAACTGCACCGTGCGGTCGTGCTGCTCGTGACCCTCGTGGTGGGGGCGCAGCCGCCTGTGAGACTCCTCGACATCGGAGACGATCTCGTTGAAGTCGTGTAGCTCGCCGGGGCTCAGGCCCTCCTCATACGCGGCCCTGAGCGTCGAGATGCGCACCAGTCCCACCTCCGCCACCAAGGACATGTCCTTGTCCCAGTAGAGGACCTGCGGGTCGGGGACGCGGAGTTTGAACGGGTTGCCGTCGAAGCCGCTCTTAAAGACGGCGGTTACGCGCTCTTTGATGTCGTCAATCTGCTGCGTCTTAGCGAATAGCTTGTCCAGCACATTGTCCGCCCAGGCGATGTTGCGCGGTCCCAGGCCGTCCGCTACCTGGTAGTCGATGGCGCGGTCGTCGGCGTCGCCCTGCCTGCGGAAGTCCTCGTAGAGTGCGTAGGCGAAGTTCTCGACCGCCTGGGCTGCGGAGACCGAATGCTGGTCCTCGTCCTTGGCGGCAACGAGGATGCGGATCTTCGCCGCCCTCTCCCGGTTCCGGTACCGGTCTACGTTGGAGGCGATGGCGGGGCTGCGATACTCCAGCTTCTCGGAGATGCCCGCGATCTGGACGGGCTCTGTGCGCCACCTTAGCGCGCGCCAGTTGGGGATGTAGCGGTCCTGCCAGGTGCGGAAGCTCTGGTCGTTCTCCAGCGCGGAGACGAGCTTAAGCAGTTCTCCTGCGTCCAGCGGTTCTTCGGGCAAAGACAAAGCCCCCAGTGCCGCGTGGGGGCCACGATGCGGCGAGGGCACGAAAGTGTACTTAGCTAGGCTATTCTAAGCACACCTTCTACGTCTTTGTCAAGTCGGGGTGGCGTGACGCCGAAGGGCCACCAGGCCGTAGCCCAGTGGCCCCGCACCGGATGTTCCCTAGGCTTCCCGGTGCTAACGCGTGCGATCGGCGTTCTTCCCGAAGGCTACTAACCGAAGCGCACCACTGTGCCCCCATTATACCACGGCGGGGATGGGCTCGCTATTGTTCGTGGCCTTGCAGCGCTGGCAGACGATCTCCCACGGGCGCGTCAGGGACTCGGCCAGCTTGCGGCGACAGCGCCAGCAGCGCGGCTCGTGGTCAGTCATCGGGCCAGTATTTAACCTCCAGGATGGCTGGCCACTCAGGGTGCCCATCCAGCCATTCCGCTACCCAACCCTCCGTCCCTTCGTAGAAAGACCGGGAGTCAAACACCGCGAGACCGGTATCTTCATCGACGCAGACCGCTCGCGGGTCTAGGAAGATCATGCCCGGCACGGCAGCCCAAGGCCCCTTGGCATCGGCATCTGGCACGAACAGTAGCACGGGTTCGTCCTTTACGCGCCCTGGCCCCTTCCACGTCCCGCTTAGGTGGAAGTGCTGACCAGATGGATAATATACGTGTAGCTTCAAACCGCCACCTTCTTCTCGCCGCTCGGCAGCGTTGCGTAGCGCATGGGCGGCTCCAGGGCGTAGGCGTCCTCCGCGTCCCACTGCGGCTTCTCGCGCTCGACGTGGAACAGAAGCTGGGTGAGCGCCACCACGATATCGTCCGTCGATCCTTCGGGATACGCCAACATTTCATTGATAAACGTATCGGTCCAGTCCTCGACGTTGTGCCGGCGCAGGAAGTCCGAGCTGGGGAGCCACACCCGCCGCTCCTCGCAGGGGATCGTTACCTGCTCCACCCATTCGAAGTGCCCCGGCCCGCCGCGCTGTCCTGGGGGCAGGATGGGCACCACGCGCAGGCCCTCCTGGGCTAGCTCCTGGAGGACGGGCTGGCCGGTGGCTTTAGCCTCGATAACCGACGCTGAAACTCGCCAGCGCTTAGCCGTTTCACGGATGACTCTTTTGAGGTCTGGGTACTCCACTTTGCCACGAAACTGATGGAGGATGTAGTAATCCCATTCTCGCGTAACAACGACGACAAGGCCGACAGTGTACGACCGGCCCGTAAGAGTTCCTGCTGTATCCCAAGTAGCGAAGACATGGCGGATCTCCTCTGGTGGCGGCACGTGGTCGAAGCGGTTGCTGTACCACTCGCGCTGGAAGACGATGCCCGCGTAGGGCACGATCTCGTTCTGCATCTGGAGCGCGAAGGACATCGGCGCCGCCTTCTGCTCCTTGAGCAAGTCCCGCATCGGGAACCGCTCGGGCCAGAAGGACACCTCCTCCTCCGTGCCTTCCGCCACAGTGATCGCCTTAAGCAGAACGGTGTGCCACTCGCGATCCATCGCCCACTGCGGCGGGTCGTCCTCGTACCAGCGCGTCGCGGCCATGACGAACCGACCGCCGGGTACCATCACCTTCATCACGGTGTTGTCGAGCCAGAAGATCGTGTCGTCGCGCTCCTTCTGGGACTTCCGCACGTCCTGGTCCACAATATCGTCCAGCACCACGATAGTCCCGCGGGCGCCCAGCACCGGCCCATTGCGCCCCACAGCCAGAAACGTCGAGTCCTTGATGCGGTTCCCTTTCACCTTCCACTCCGGCTCAGCCCATTTGCTCTTGTCCTGCTTCACCTGAGGAAAGATCAGCTTGTACCACTCGTTGTGCTCGATCGTAGCCTTGATGGCGTTCGACACCTTATACGCCTGCGCTGCAGTCGCTGAGATGTAGATGGCGCGGAACCTGTTTTCCCAGCCGTCACCCATCTCCTCCTTAGCCCGCCCCAGCTTCCACTCCAACCAATACTGCACAAGCGTCGTCTTCGCGCTGCCGCGGGGCGCTAGGATGAGCGTGTGGCCGAGCTTGTCGTCCACCAGCGCCTCCGCCATGACCTCGTGGTGCTTCGTGAGAGCGGCCTTGCCGTCAGCAATGTGTTTCATGTCGGTGTCCTGCGCCACCAGGCAGTAGACGCCGAAGTGCTGCCGGGCCATCAGCACGAGGTCCTGCGCGTCCTTGGACAGGCGCTTGAAGGCGGTCATGGGAAGCCCTCGTACTCACGGGGCGTTTCCAGCGGCCTTGCGAGCAATTCGTCCCACTTCTTGCCGTCCCAGATGAATAGTTGCGCATCGAGGATGATTTGCCGCCCCTCCCACAGCTCAGTCCGGGCGCGCGGTTTGAGGCTACGAGGTACCGGCGTATCTTCCAGCTCCGGGTACAAGTTCAGCGCCCACATCGGCCAGCGACGGTAGCGCCTAGGCATGGCGTCGCCGTAGGCCGTCTTGTGTAGGTACCTTGAACACCACCGGATCACGAAGCCCGGCCCGCTTCGACCGCCGATAGATCTCATCGAAGTCCACCGACGCAGCAACAACGCCGAAGCGGCCAATTGCCACCCACTTCCCCGCGTATGCCCCGTAGACTTCGTTCTGGTGGCGTGCTAGCCAGCCCTGCGCCGAAGGCGGCTCCGCCCGGAACGCAGCCCACGCTCGGCGCAGCCTAGCTAGCATGGCTCAGGAACTTCTTGCCCCAGACGCGGCAGGCGACATCCACCTCGCCGCCACCGAGGCCATCTGGCTCCACGTACACGCGGATAGCCTCTACTGCAGGCCAGTCGTTGCGCCATCGCCAGCGGTTGACGAGCCGCAGGCCCGCATCTTGGTAGTACTCTGAGGAACGCAGTCGCCGCCTCCGAAACTTCGCCCAGAACTGCGGCGGGCTGTTGGTGATCTGCTCAGGCATCAGGCCCCCTCTCCAGCCACTCCTCCGCCTTTTCCCAACCCTCCGCCTGGTATATTCGGGCGAGGTCTACGAACGGCGCAAGCCAGGCTTCTATGCCGTGGGGTAGCGGACTGAAACCTGGAGGCCAGCCTGGATGAAACCCCGGCGGCAAAGCGTTCTGCGGCTGGAACGGCTGGGTGGGCCCGAAGTCGAACGGACCAAATATGCGCATCTCAGGCTCCTCTGGACTCTGCTCAGCAGGCATTAGGGCAACGCCTTCGTGGCAGCATAACGCTTCCGCCAAGCCCTCTCTGCGCAGATGCGACATTGCCGGCCTTTCCTGACCAGGCGCGTATTGGCTTCGTCAAATGGGTGCCCCCGGAGGCAGTGGGTTTTCCGGGCATTCTGGGCGAAAATACTGATTCCGCGCAAGACGTTCTCGCCCCGAGTCACAACCTCCATGTGGGTAGGATTGACGCAGGTGCGCTTTCGGCACAGGTGGTCGATTGTGAGCCCCGCAGGAATGGACCCGAACCAGTGCGCGTAGATCCAGCGGTGGGCATAGACCTTCATCTTACCGACGCGGAGGGCGCTGTAGCCCTGGCTGTTTACACCCCCCGTCCAGGGCCAGCAGTCCGCAGTACCACTGGGTCCGACTTTTTCCCAGAACCGCTCTTCCACTGTTCGCGTATGGTGGGTACACTTAGAGCACATCAGGTTTTCTCCTGGTGTCACGCGGCAGACCGAACTTACGGTGCTGCCGCTCTCAGTGTAGCATATACCCACGGTCAAGGCGAATCCCCTTTTTACGGTTGGCGGATATTCCGCTGGAAGTAAGTCCCACACTCTACATCTAGCGAGCCGGGACCAAACTCAGCCACAGCCGCCGTACCCCCACCTTCTGTTAGCACACCCCAGGGGGGCCTTGTTGCTTCGGCAACCCCCCTGGTGCATTGATAAGGCTGATGGGGGATACCCTCTCTGGGCCATCGGCTATGGCTATACGTCACAAGCGAGTCTGGGGATGATCGCACTATGTATCTTATGGTTACTTATTACTCAGTTCCTTGGCTATCCACCAAGTCACCAGGTCGTTGGCCCCCCAGCCTATCAGGGCACCAGCCGCCAGTAGCCCGAACAGCTGGAACACCGAGATCTCCACGCTAGTCCTGCTCCTCGCTCGGTGCCGCCAGGAGCTTGGTGTTGTTCAGGGTCCGGGAGAGTGCGGCCACAGCGCCGGGTGGGAGCTCAAGCTTGAGTGTGAGCGTGCGCTCCTCCTTGATGTCCACGTACTGCTGTCTGCCGAAGTCCCGCGGCCTACGGCGCTCTAGGAGCGTCATGGCTGAGATCCAGCGCTTGCCTACCGGGCTCGCGTCTCTATCAGCAGCCACCACGCCAACATTCTCAGTCACGAAACGGGCTTCGGCTTGCTTCACGGCCCAAGCAAACGCAGCATGGGGACTAGGTTCCCAGTGTGCGTCGTCGCTGTTGGCTTCCATCTCTGCTTCGCCCTTGTTCATCCAGTCCCTTGCGGTCTGGTCGTGGATACGAGCGTTGGTAGCGGCGACGGTGAGCGGTAGGCCTAGGGCGATAGACTCGGTGTAGGTCGCCAGCAGCTCTGGGTCGTCTGGCCGGGGTATCGTAGGCCGGAGCAGGAGCTTAGGCATCTAGGGCCTTGATGCGGCGCTGTAGGCGGTCCCACTCTCGCCGCTCCAGTTCACTCTCGCAGAGCGGCAGGTCGCCAAGCTGACATGGCCCCATCGGCTCATCGGCGCCTACGTAGTGGTGCTCTGCCTCGATGCTGTCGTTGTCCTCTAGCACCTGGAGGACTGCGAGTTGTCCGGGGTGCAGCTCTCTGAACGCAGGCTGGCAAGTCGGCTGGTAGAAGCGCAGGAAGGCTGCGAAGTCGGTACGTGCCTTCTCGGTGTAGGAGATCTCCGGTGCGTCTCTGAGGCTGTAGCGCCAGGGGTGTTTCGAGCGGGGCTTCAGCTCTGGGGGTTCAGTGTGCTTGGTGCCGTCGTTGTTGGTGACCATGACGGGGCCTGGGTGGCTTTCGTCGTACAGTCTTGTTGTCTGCTTTCGCTTCTTACGCTTGCGCAAGTTAGTTTTGAGAGGATAACTATGCTGTCAATACGTTACACCAGAACGGCTGTGCCGTCAAGACCTGCCGTTCGGCCCCTCTTTGGGGGCCATATGGCAGTATACACGCTACCCTAGGCTGAGCTATGCTAGGGGTACAGATAGAGAGCGCGGATAGATAGGAGTGCAAATAAGTGACTACCCGGAACCCCAACGCTAAGACCCACAGCCAGGGCGAGCAGCCCAACATGACAGCCTGCTACAAGCGCACCCACTTCGTTGACCGCCCGGGGTCTGGCGTCTATGAACACCCGAACCCGTCCTACGCGACACTCGCCGCGCCGGGCGCACGGCCTACCTGCCAGAACTGCCTGCGGAAGTTGGCCCATAAGGACTTCGCAGGGTACGCGTCGGAGCGGCTGAAGACCACTCGCACCGCCTAGCCACCCGTGAGGGGTGCAAAGTACCCCCCCCCCCCAGCGAAAGGAGTCCTAGATGCCGCAATACAACGCCACCGCCACGTACTCGGACGCAGCGCTAGACCGCAAGATCCGCGAGGCCGCGCAGTCGGCCGGCCTCTCGGTCTCCGCCTGGCTGCTGCTGCTTATCAAGCGCGAGCTGGAGGGACGCATTCATGGCTGAGCACACACCAGGACCGTGGCGCATTCAGTTCGATGACTACGGTGACGAGTGGTGGCTAGGCGGCACCAGCCAAGGTCAAGCTATCATCTACCGCCAGGATGACGCCAGCCCGAACGAGGACAGCGCCATCGCCATCATTCCCTTATTGCGCCTCGATGAGAAGGCTGGAGGTATGCCGTTGGAAGGTGAGCGCGAGGCCAACGCTCGACTACTGAACGCCGCCCCCACCATGCTGGCCGCGCTGGAGGAGGTGGTGCCAGAACTCCAAGGGCTCGCCGAGGGCATGAGCCTAGAGTACGGCAACGGCGGGCAGCCCAGCGCTGGAGAGCAAGCCATACTCAACAGGGCTACCGCCGCCATCGCTGCCGCCAAGGGCTCAGAGCACGCTGAGCAGATAGAATGCCAGTGCGATAAGTGTGCCCTCCGCCGTATTGTGGGAGAGGACCCTGAGTAGGCTGAGAGCGGGGAAGGTGAGGTATCCGCCACCCAGAAGTAGCAAACGCCCTGAGCGCCGCCAGGACGCCGCTACGAGGCCGGCCTGCCCTGCCCTGCCCCCCCGCGCCGCTCGTCGCCACAGAACATGCAGATCTTCCCATGACGGCCGAACTTGTGGATCGTATAGGGCGGCGCACCTGGCGTCTTAGAGCACCACCACGCGGCAGTCTGTTCCAGCGCCAGCACCCGCCGGCACGCGGCTGCTACGGGGGACTCGCTCATGGCTGGGCCTCTGCTTCCTCGCTCATCCGGGGTTCAGCCACCCAGACCTCGCCTTCTTTGTCGCAGTTCGGGCACGGAAACGGCGCGACGCCTGGTTCCCAGGCAGGCCAGTGGCCCCCTGGAAGGCGTGGGCTATCCTCTCGTATTAACTCCGCCGCGCCACATGACAGGCATGCTATCGCTTGCTCCTCCATCACTCGCCCACCTCCTGCTCCAGCGCGTCCAGGCCTAGCGCCAACCTGATCTGCGGCCCACACTGCGGGCACTTCAGGCGCTCCCGGTACAGGCGCTTGGCTCCTACGCGCTTGGCCTCTTGCTCACCGAACCACTTGGCTGCCGCACGCTCTCTGGCTGTCGGGCCTCCTGGCATCGTCATGACACCACATCCCGGCCTGCCGGGGTGAGGCGGTAGCGGCGCGACCACGTAGTCCCCGTCGAGGGCGCGAGGTAGCCTTCGCGTAACAGCACTGCCCACGTGCTACGCCTCACGTGATCCCCGAAGCGCGGACCCTTCACGCTCAGCCACGCAGTCCAGCCATTTCTGGGCTGGATGATCTCGCCGCCAGTCACCAGTGCCTTGAGCACCGCCCGCTGCGTCTCACTCACTCGAACAGGTAGTGCGTCCATCCGTCCCTCCTCTCGCAAGGCGTCGGCTGAGGCAGGCCATCCGCGAACTTCGGTTCCCGCGACAACTGCCAGGTGGTCACGCCGCAGTTAGCCATGTTGAAGCGCCGCTCCGTCTCTGGCCCATCGAACGGCGAGCATATCGACGCAGACAGTGGGCCCATCGCGTAGATGTCGATGCCATGTAACTCCTCTGAGTTGTCCAGTGACGCTGCTAGCTGCTTCGTGTTCTCACTCACCATCGCCGGCCTCCTTTGCGGGTTGCTTATCGAAGTTGTACACGTACGCTGTCACCTCGCTGTCAAACTTGCGAGCCCTGATGCGTTCCCCAATGTCATCCAACTTAATCGAGACTTCACCGCTGTAAAGCCGCTCCCCGCACGCCTCGCATTCATGGCCCGGGACGTTGATTATCTTCGACGGAGGCTCCGTGTCCACCAAGATCGTCAGCGCCTTCTCCGTCATCCAGTCGTTGCACAGGCTGCACCACAATGGCTCACTCACCCTCGCACCTCCTCGCAGCACTCCCGGTAGCACGGCCCGCAGAGCATCCGCCGGCACTCCCCGCAGGTGAACACCACGAGGCTGACGCTCTCGCCGCACTCAGCGCAGACGTACTCTTGCTCGCTCATCCGATCACCTCGACGGCGACGCCTGCCTGCAGCGAGATGGCAACCATGTTCAGCGTCCCTTTGCTGTCCTCCAGCCTGGCATGGAAAGCCAGCACTAGCTCGGGCAGCCCGTCCCGCAACATCTGGCGGTTTCGCATCCTTCCCGCGCCCCGACCGTAACGGTCCCAGTTGGCGGGATACGAGGCGAACGAAAGGCCCAGCTCCTCTGCTGCCCGCCGCGCCATCTTGTCTGCGCCTTGCGCCTCACCCTCGATGATGACGGAGCCTTCGGGAAGTTGCCGCAGGCGCCCCAAGATCGCTTCGTAGTTCTCCCAGCGCCGGTCTCCGCAGACTATCACTCTCACCCTCCGGCCTCCTCTCTGCATCGCTCCGGGCACATCGCCAGGTCGCTATCCCAGGCCCCCTTCGAGGCCCTGTGTATTGGCCTGACGCTGACGAAGCCCAGGTCCTTGCACGTCCAGCACTCCGGCTCGTTCGTTCCCTGGCCCATGCTGTCGTACAGCGTCTCCGGCTCTCCCTCGCGGTAGTAGTAACCCCTATGACCCGGGCTGGGCTTTAGGCCCATCTCCAGCGCCAGAGGCTTGTACCTCTCGCTGGGCTTCTTCGTACTCCTCCGCAGTGTAGATGCGGCTCCCCCCTTCGGGATTCCTGGCCCCTTCGGGCTTTGCCCATCGGCTAGTATCTCTCCCACTCTTCGCATTGCTCAACTCCTTCGTCACGTAGTCTTCAAGGCCCGCCGCGTTGCGGGCTATCCCGTCCGCCAGCGCCGTCATCACGGCCGTCTTCTGGTGGTCCCTCACCCACGCCGCGGCCCGGCCGCCATCTAGCTTCACTCCGTTCTGCCTGGCGTAGTCCACGAGCGCCGCTACCTGCTCGTTCGCCTTCGTCGCCTTGTAAAAGCGCTGCACGGCGGCGCCTGACGCCGGTGGAGGAGGAGATTCTATCTCCGACGACACCGAACCCGATCTGCTCTGTTCTGGATCTGTTTCTGTTCTGTTCTGTTCTGGGGGTGTTCCATGTAACGTTTCAGGAACGTTTCCGGTAACGCCCTTGCGGTGTTTCTGAACGCGCTGTGTAACGTTGTCTGAAACGTACTGGCGCTTGTTCCAATTGTGCGCTCGGAGCCCTTTCCGAGTCTGATCAAGGAGGCCCGCAGCTACCAAGTCCGTCACAATGCGCTCAGCTTTTGTTCGTGATACGCGCAGATCATAGGCCAACTCATCTACATCCGGCAGCCGTCCTGCATCATCAAGTTCGCCAGCAAAACACAGAATGTTGAACCAATACCGAAAAAGCGGCGCGGGAAGCCGCTGAACTTTCGCGTTGTGCCGCGCATTTACGTAGGCCCGGAACCATGCTTTCGTCATGGCGCAGGCTCCAGGTCCGAGTGCTGCTCGCACCCGACATGCTCGAACATCACGTGTCCGTCCCACGGGCTCGCCTCGCACCAGCAAATGCCCCAGTCAGCATTCAATGCTGCGAAGTAGCGACACCCGCCGCACTGGTGTGCAACCCAGTCGTCCTTATCCGTCGGCGAGGCTTCGTGGCGCACCTTGAGCCAGCGATCCTCGGCAGCGTCGGCCTTTGGCCCGGTCAGCCAGCATCGTCCGTAGTACCAGCCGCCCTCTGAGACTTCTTCACCCGCAAGCTCAGCGACACGATAGGGGTTCCCCCACTCTGGATCGGGCACCCAGTGCATTCCCTTGTGACGTGGCCTTCTCATCCCCCACCTCCAATATCTCCACCGCCCGCCGGGCAGGCCCCAGTGTGCGGGATCATGTCACCAGCTCCTCCAGCACCGCCCGGATGTCGCCGAATACAACCATGCGCTCATCCTCGAAGAGGTCAGCCGCCGCGATCTCGCACTCATGCAGCACGATCTCTGCGAGGTCCCGGATCGCTGGGACGATGTCCGTGTACTCGTTTTCAACCAGGTACTCCGTCGCCTCACGGTACTGGGCCTTGATCGCCTGCTCTCCTTCGGGCCTCATGGCAGCGCAGGCTCCGGCTCTCGGCCCATCAGGATGGCGGAGCGGCGGGCTAAGTCCTGCTGGGCTGCGGCCAGGTCGTCGGTGCAGAGGCAGTCGCCCCCCGGCGAGGCAGCGCAGCCCTTGTGCCAGCGCTTATTAAATTCCGTTGAGTCGTTCGTTATGGTGGTGGGGCCGTGGACAATGAAGCGCCGATCCGACATCCTCTGATCACTTGGCACGCCGAGCATGTCTGCTGTCCAGGCGATGAGGCCGTCCAAATGGGCGCATGCCACCACCCAAGGGGGGCAAACGAAGCACTCCCGCGCATCTTGTTCTGGCGTCATCTCTCCTCCTAGTCCCTGCGTGCGGCGGCTGGATGCCCGTGGTACCCGTCCTCGCTCTGGTGGTACTTCTTACCCGCGCACCAGCGCCGACAGTGATCACAGCGCGGCTGGTACTGAGCATCGTTCTTTGGCCAGAGCACCAAGCCGCTGCAACATTTGCACCGACGCTCGACGTACTCAGCCATCCCTCCGGCTGGCTACCCCGGGACAGCCGCTGGCTCCTGCTCAACAGAGACAGGCGGTCGCTCTTCCACTAGGCGGACCACCTCATAGCCGAAGACGGCTCGGATGATGCGATCCCAGGTGTGTCGGCTGAAGTCCCCATCTGGTAGATCGTTGCCGCGGTGCCAGTCTTCCCCGGCCTGAACGGTCCGCGAGGTAGCACCGCACTGCAAGTAAGACGACCTGAAGTTCACCGTGTAAGTGTTCTTGGCCGTACAGAAGATGAGCCTTCCAGCGTCCTCCTCGCCGTGCGCCCTGCGGCTGAAGCGAAAGCATCCGTCATACCCACCATGCCGCGACCAAGGCGTCGTGTCCGCGATCCAGTCCTGCAGCGCTGCTTCCATGTCCTCGTAAGTCATGTTCTTGCTCCTATCTGCTAACTACGTACTGCCGGAAGCCCCTGGCTTTCGACTTCGCTCCTACTTTGCGGCGCCCGTTGTTCGGCCCACGCTGACGCTGGCGTGCCCTGTGGCGCTCATCGGCGGCCTTCGAGCGCTGGTGCCCTCTGTGCGGGCTACGGGCTCTCACGCGCCCTCCTCGGCCACGAAGACGCGGCCCACTGCCATCGGCACCCAGCGGCCGGGCCCGCAGCGCTTAGGCGCAGGGAGCCAGGAGACGGGGGTGAAAAGCGCACGAAGGGATTGCGGCTTTGTGCTACTGTTCCGCGCCACCAACTGGCCCACCTCGTACATGAGGGCGTAGGTGGTAACGCCGTTTCGCTTCCGGGCATCGGAAAGCCGGCCGTCAACCGTGGCCCGTGAGACGTAGAGCCGTAGGGCAGTGTCCCCTTCGGTAAGGCCCTGGCCCATGCACCTAAGCACCTCGACTTCAGGCCGCGTCAGGTCTAGCATCCGCTCTGCTCCCTCGTTACCTCGTCCAGCAGGTCCTTCTTGGCCTGGCAGTCCCGGCAGATCAGCATGTGCCAGCCTGCGTTCTGGCCGCTCCCCCTGCGGGGCATCGCCCCACACCAGACGGGGGCCGCGTAGCGCATGGGGACCCGGCTAGGCATCGTTTCTCCACACCACGACGGCGCTCGGGAACGGCGCAGACGCCTTCATGCCGTGGAACGTCACGCGCCCAGGGAGATAGCGGGTACCCGTCACCGTTGCGTAGTGCGGCCTCACCTTGCGGCGGGCCAGTGTAATTCTGAGTAGCTTGTCCGCTAGGGCTTGAGTCATTGCGTTCCCACGGTTGACGTAGCCCTGCCACCAGGCAGTATCGGTTCGCACCGGCAGCAGCGCCACGACGATCTCGGCTCGCTCCTCGACGTAGACTTCTTGGACTGACTTTTCTACCCACTTGGCGATCTCTTTCCCGTAAGGTGGGTTCATAAACACGCGCCCGTCCCACGGCTGGAGCAGCCCATCCATCGCCTCCGTGCTGCCATCATAGAAGTGCCCGCCGTTGCCCACGATGCGGGAAGCTGAGTTGTGCTCGCGCTGGCCGCACGGGTCCAGGGTGAAGGGACCGAACTCTGCGTCCAGCCGGTCGAAGAGATCGTGCGGCGTCTCATACTCCGTGGTCTTGGACACCGGCATGTAGCCCCTAGCGTCCATGGCGGGCCCGCTCCTCCTGCTTGTCGAAGTCGTCCTGGCTGAGCGGCGCCTCCTGGCCCATCGCGCCGGGCTCCTGGGGCGCAAGGGCGGCGCGGTCGCTGACGCACGGCTCCTTGTCGCAGCCGTCCCAGCGGCCCCTGTGCGTTTTGCCGATATAGACGTGAACCATGAGGCTCCGCCCCTTCAGCGCCTCCCGTGCCGCGGCCAGCTCGGTCTCCAGGACAGCTACCCTCCATCGCAGCACGCCGTTGTCGAACTTCTCCGCCTCGTAGTCTGTCCACACGCCGTCCACGCTGGAAAGCAGGCTGTCCTCCAGCGCCTCGCACTTCTGCTCCAGGCGGGCGACGTCGGCGATGAGGCGGCGTTCAAAGAGCAGCGCCGACTCGTTGGCGTAGTCGCCTACGTACTTCTTCCAGTCCTCATTGCTCGGGGGCGGTTCGTCGCTGAATTGCGAGTCCATCATCGCCCGAATTACGTCGAGCCGCTTGAGATAGAAGGCCCGCTCCTCGACTGTCGTGGGTTCCGTCTCAGCCGTCGTGGGCGTAGTCTCCTCGCTCATGGGATCCAGTAGCACCGGGCCGTGAGGCCGGGCATGGCCACGCTCAGCACCCAAGGGCCGAGCAGGACGGCGATGCGGAGTAGTAGTGGGGTCATTGCTTGCCTCCTAGGGCTTCGATGCGGGCGCGGAGTTCGTTGCGCCATTCGTAAGTGGGCGGAGACTTATCGATGATGTTGCGATGCTTAGGTGGCGTGCCTTCAGCTAACACGGCCAGAGCAAACTCGCGGGCCTTGTGGCGCACCGTTGAGACGGTGACAGCAGGCCACGTTGTCAGCGAAGCGTCACGCAATTCTTGGTTCAGCGCAGCCCACGCCTCCTCGATACTTTGCTCCCCCATCACATCCTCCAGGCCCACAGCGCCAGGGGCAGTAGGCCGAACGCGGCGATCGCGGCGGCGAGGAACTCTAGTTCGCTCATGGCCCGAACACCCGGTACAGCAGCCGGAGCAGCCAGCCTCGCAGGCCACGGGCGACTCGGACATCGTGCGGCGGTGGGATGCGGATCATGGCCCATCCTCGTACATGTCCACAACACCGTCCGCTGGGCTGACAAGTACCACGCGCTCTCCAGCCATGGTGGCCTCATACGGAAAGCCGCGCCTCATCAGGCGGTGATCGACCAGAAGGCCCCCATCTTCTCGTTCCACAATGGGCCACCTCTCCGAGCGCCCCGTATTATCGCTGAGATATGCCTCGACTGTGCCAGCTAGTTGGTTGAATTCGCTCATGCCCCCTCCTCCGTGGCAGGCTGCGGGGCGCGGGCAAGGCAGCGCCGACAGACGGAGTAGTCGCGCTCATTGGCAATGGGCGTCCACGCCGCGTACACGCCACAAAGCGCGATGCTACCGTCGTCCACCATGTGCCGAACACGGCCCGTGGGTGTCAGTCTGTACATCTCATCCTCCTATCAGCACCGAGGCCAGCGCCACCGCTCCCCGATGGAGAGGTAGTAGGCCGCACCCTCGGCTGCGTACCAGTCGTTGTAGGCGCTCTCCCCGCGCTGTCCCGGCGGGGTGCCCAGCCAGGTCTGGTGCTCGAATTGAAAAGCGCCCTCGTGAAGCGCACCTGGCGCGTAGGCGGCTGGATCTTGGCCAAATGTTGACTCGCACCATGCTATTCCTTCGAGCTCGGCGGCTGAGACCCCATAGTGGGCGGCCCAGAACTGGATGGCGGCGGCGAGGTCTCTATCCCCCCCACCGGCGATCCCGTCAGGGCTATTGGCTGTCCTGATATTGTGATCTTCAGGCGGCCTGGGAACTCCTGCTTCGGCCACCGTCGGCGTCGCGGCCACTGCTTCCCGATCCACACGAACAGGGAGAACAGGAGTTGCGCGAGCATCATCGCGCCCAGCAGTGTCCATGCGACCAGAAACCCAGTTTCTAGCGGTGACATCTAGGGCCTCCTGTTCGCCTTGCGCACCAGCCACAGCACGTACTCGCCCCCCGTCACCGTCCCCACACAGAACCCGAGGAGCAGTCCCAATACCAGGTATTCCATCGTTCCCTCCGTTCAGCATCAGCGCCACTCCCAGGCACAGGCCCAGGAGCGCAGCGCGGGCACTCAGTCAGCGGCCTCCGAAGAACAGGGCCATGGCGAAGCCCGCGAAGATACTACCCACGACAACGCTCTCCGCTAGATCCCAGCGCGTGCGCTCGCGGATCGTGCCCTGTGCTAGCTGAAGCAGCGCCATGATCGCCGCCATACCCATGTAACCTGCGACGCACCCCAGGAATATGTTCACGATGTACCTCCTTCAGCGGCCCCTGGCCTCGCCTCCGCCGGGGCGGCTATGATCTCCAGCACCTGGGTGCCTTCACGCCACTGCACCGCCTCTTCCCTGGTGTTGAACACGGCTAAGTAGCCCACAGGCTGGCCAAGTTCGTGGTCGGGCTCTTGCATCGCAGCGCTGTGCTTCCATGCACCAAAGCTCGCCATAACCTCCAGCGAGGACCACGGCTGAACGCAGCAGACCACATACCAGCGTTGGGGGGTTGCCATGCGCTCACTTCCCTTCTGCGGGCTGCGCGGGCAGCGCGTACACGTCGATGCGCACCCCCGGCTCCTTGAAGTCGTAGCTCTTGCTGCTCATCAGGACGGCCACCTGAGAGTCGTCCCTAAAGACGATGCCGGTCATGGCGTCCAGACAGCCACGCGCCAGCTTGTCTACGTCCGGCTTAACCGTGTGGTGTGGGCGCTTCTTGGCAGTCACGCTCTTGGGTCGCTGGAAGCCGAACGCCAGCGTCACGGCGACCGCCTCATCCAGCGGTGGGCCGGCCCACTCCTCACCGAGAACGAACTGGACCGCCGCCTGCCATGTCTTTTGTGGCGAGCCGCGCTTCTCTGTGATGTTGACGCCGCCCGTCTTCTTGTTGACGAAGCCGCTGACGCTCCCCTTCGGCGCAGGGACGCCGCGAACGAACGCGGTGAACGGCAGCCTAGGCATAGCGCCCGTCCGGTCTGCGCCGGGGTTCTTCTCCGTGGTGGAAGAACGCACGAGGGTCGTCGTTGTTCAGCGGCGCCACGATGTTATCGGAGCCAGAACCTGGGTCGTACTGGTGGCGGATGCCCCACAACTGGCCACACTCCTTGCACTGCTTAACTCGGAAGGTGATGCCGCTCCGCCACAGGTCGTCATCATTAAGCGGGTGTTCTGGGGCGCTCTCCAGGTCTGCGGGGGTACAGCACTTGCGGGAGATCGTGCCGTGGCCGTCGCAGTGCTCACAGGTCTCCGTGTTGGTCTGGGTTCTCACGGTGAATGACTCAGCTGCCATCAGGCGCCCCCAGTGCGGCGTCCACGGCGCGCAGGGCGGTGGCGCGTAGCCGCAGCTTCTCCTCGCACAGCCCCACCTCGCAGGCGGCGCAGGTGTGCGCTGCATACTCCAGCAGCGGGAGCAGGACGGCCTCGGCGATGTGGAGAAACCGCCGGAACTCGCGCAGCGGGCCATCTAGCTCCTGCACCGCGGCCAGCAGCTCGGCGGGGGTACGCTGGGTCTCAGGCATTACGCACCAGCGCGGACTCCGGTAGCTCCGCGAACTTGCCCGGCCAGGAGCCTAGGAACGGGCCGCCGGGGTACACAGCGAGCCGGTCGTTCTCGGATACCGAGACGGTGCCGCCGTTGCACTCACAGTCGCCGGCCCCTAGGAAGTCCTCGGCTGAGTAAACAGAGACGACGCCGTAGCCCCGGCAGCTACCGCACTTGTACGTCTTCCAGCGTGTCATGGCATCCGTGCCGCTCCTTTCGCGGGCTAGTCGGCGTTGCCCAGCACCGCCAGGGCAGCGTCCACCCCGGCGTCGCTCATGTCGCCGATCATGACGTTGGTGCCGCGTACCCCGGTCGGCGCGTTCTCCTCCATCCACTGCACGCGCTCCTGTTCGTCGGGGTACTTGGCGTCCAGCATCTGCTTGAGATCGTGCCGCGCCTTGTTGGGGTCGGCGGCAGCGTCAACCGGCTCTGCCTCACGGGGAGCCGCCTTTTTAGGGGTGGCGCTACCGTTCGGGGGGTCCGTCATCTCCTCGGCGCTCACCTCGCCAGCGCCAATGAGGTCGCTGATGGAGCGGTTCTTTGCGCGAGTAGTGGCCGTGGCTACCAAGTCTCCCGGATGAGAGAAGTGGGTCTTGCCATCGCACGTCGAGGTACAGCAGGTGTGGCTATCGTACCGCGCCTTGTAGCAGGACTTGCCAACACGCCCATCGCAGCACCGCTCCGTGATATGGCACTCCTGGTCGGCTTCCTGGAAACGTCCAGCGGGGTCGGTTGTCCTCACTACCACTCTGGCAAAGACGGGGTAGTGATCCGCGTCCCGCTCTATCTCCTCTCTCACCACTTCGGATGAGAGGTTGAAGGCGCGGGCGTACTTCCGCCACGCAGACTTCTTCTTGAACTCGCCCTTGCCGATCTTCTGGTAGTCGGTCTTCTTGTCTAGCAGGCGGCGGGTGAGCTCTTGATACGCCTCCCATTCCTGCATGGCAAACTCCACGTTGACCAGGCCCTGTTCACCCGTTGGGCGAACCACCAATGCTTCTTGATCAGTCGTCATCGTTCTCCTCCTGTCTCTGCCGTGAGTATCTTCTTGACGTGCTTGTGGAAGGACGCAGGCAGCGAGGCCCATAGCTCGCGGGCCACGCGCTCGTTCTCCTCTGCGTCGTAGAGGTCGTAGTGATCCGCACGCTGCATCTCATCGCTCAGGCGCTCCGCCCGATCTACCCAGAGTTCCTCGACGCGCTCGGCCTTGGGCGCCTCCATCACTCGGCACCCTTCGGCTCTGCGTCGCACTCCGGGTGCCCACAGCCCGGACAACTAGAGCGTTGCAGGCTGGCACCCTGGGCGGGGCGGAGGGCGGCCAGTGCTTCGTCAGCCCAGTCACGCACGCTCCCCCAAGCGCTCGGCAACGTGCCCCAAGGTGACGCCCACATCTCAGCCTTCTTGTAGATATTCTCCAGCGCCTCCACCACGCCAGGGGCCGGGGGCTGCTGGGCTTCTAGGTCGCAGCGCATCTCTGCCAGCACTAGGCAGACATTCTCCAGCCGCCCCTTCTCAGTGATGCCCTCTTCCGTTGCGGCAGCAAAGGCTCGCTGCACCTGTTTCAGCGCGTCCACGTCCACCGCAGGCTGCGGCAGGGTGTCGAGGTGGTCGAGTAGCTCGTTGCCCACCTTGCCGCGATCTCCCTGGCTGGCGGTGCCCACCATCTCTGCAACGAGCAGCACGGTACGCCCATCTCTGCCGTCCCTGCGCGAGGCCAAGCCGGTGGCCGGGCCGTCGGCACAGGAGCCGCCTTCTGTGCGCTTGGTGTATGTTGGCGTCGCTTCACCGTTCGTCATGACTTCGCCTCCTGGTAGCCGGGGCAGTCGCAGAGAGTGCGGCGACCTCGCCCACTTTGGCACTTAGCGGTAAGAATGGCGTGCGCCCCGCGCCCATGCCCGCACTCGCAGGCCTTCGGCTTCTTCGCCAGCCGCCGCTCGGCACCCTGCCGCACGAGTTCTGCGTCGCGCTGGGCCTTGCGGCTAGGCATCGAACAGCACGTCATCTTCCAGCCGCCCCTCGCCGCAGTCCTCACGGTTGCGCCTGCGCGGGCCACCGCCCAGGAAGCCCAGGTGGACTCCGGCGGCAGTGGCGGCGAGGAGGCCTAGCGCCCTCGCACGAAGTCGCGCATTACGAACGCCCACCCGAGGAAGGCGAACACGATGGGCATCAGGTACGCGGGGGGTTCCATTCTCAGTCTCCATCTGCTAATCTCCTAGGTAGTGGATGTGGAGGCCCGACGCCCGAGTGGTGCCGGGCCTTCTGCTGTCTCTGGCGGGTTTCACCGCCTGCGCATACCTGTACCCTCCTCCCACGCTCTGGCCCGAGCCTTCGGGCGCAGGGCGGAGAGCGTGTGTAGGCTGGCCGAACGAGGGGAACCCATCAGCTAACCCCATCACGCCCTCCGCTCTGAGCCTGAGACGCAGACGCCGGGGCACGAGTAAGCCCGCCGTGTGCACGGGGGCAGGTGGCCTCTCGTGTTGTTCCCCGGCGTCTAAGTCCCAAGCCTGAGGCGCGGGCGGGAGAGGACGATGAGCGCGGTGGGGTATCTCTCCCCTTATCGGTGGGCAGGAACATTGCCGCGGCTTCGCTGGGTCCTGCACGACAACGGCTCTCATCGCATGTCCTCTCCCGTCCATGTCCCAAGCGACCCCCCAGCGGGGACTGGTGGCGGGGGAGACCCGCCGGGGGGCCAGACTGCGGAGGCGTCATCCTTGACGCAACCGAGAGATCCCGCAGGCCACGCAGGTAAACAGGAGGCAAGCCTCCGACCTACGGGATCTCTGAGGAACGTCATGGTGCCACCTCCAGCACCCGCTCGACCTGTGAGGGCCGGTTGCGCGGGGACAGGTCCCGGCCGGCGTTGGGGTAGTCGCGCTCTGCCCCGCATCGCTTGCAGATCCCGCGGCTGGTGACGCCGTTCGGGGTGGCGATGATCCACCAGTGCCGGCAGCTAGGCATGCCGATACCTCCTTCTCAGTTGTGGCTTGGCCCCAATGGCCACCAACCGCTGGTACAGCTCGGCGTACTTCTGCTCTAGCCCCCGTCGCCGTGACAGGGGAGCGGAACTGGGGATCGGGTGGCTTCCAAAGACGCCCCTCAGCTCGCGCTCTAGTAACTCCTTCAGCGTCGGCTCTAGCTCGGTCATGCGACCAGCTTCTCCTTTCGGCGTTGCCACCACTCTCGCCGCCGCCCGCGACGACAGATGCGACACTCCCGCCAGCCCAAAGTCCGGAACAGGGTATTCACTTCGTCATATGGATGCCCCTGCGGGCAATGAGTGACCTTTGAGGCCAACGCACTCGGGCTATTACCGCGTAGCACGTTTTCGCGATGAGTCACGGCTTCTAGGTGGGCGGGGTTTACACAGACTGGCACCCGACAAAGGTGATCTATCTCTAGCCCTTCAAGGATGGGCCCCACCAACTGCTCATAGCTGTAGCGGTGCGCTCTTACCTTGGCGTAGCCGCCCAATGAGAAGTACCCGTAACCCTTGACGGTGTAGCCTTGCCAAGGCCAGCACTCATCGGTTGTGCCCTTCGCCACCTTCGACCAGAACCGCACGTCTTGGGCCGTTCTCATCAGCTCGCCTCCGCTGGCGTGGGGGCTACCGGCTCGGTGGCGATGCGGACACGGCCGTCGCACCGCCGACACTCCAGCGCTTGCCGTGCCCACTCAACAGGAACAACCACGGGGAATTGCTGCGGTTCAGCTTCCCTGGTGATGCGGAGAGCGGTTGCCACCCCGCAGTTCCCACAGATGGCACCGACAATAATTACCTCACCCATCGCCTCACCGTCCTCCCGGCCCCGCGCTAGGCATAGGCGGGGGCTCTACGCTGTTCACGAAACGATGCCCCGCCGTGCGTTCGTCATGGTTCCACAGCGGTACGCCGCACTCGCCGCACGGGATCTGCTTCACAGCCTCATCCCTCTGGCGAAGGCGCCGATACGTCTCTGCCGTTCGGTGCGCCATCACTCCCCTCCTCTCAGCACCCACACACCGATGTGGCTACGCATGGGCCTCCTCAGCACGCACTGCAATTCCTGCCCAGCTCCCACAGGATGCGCAGGAAGTCCAAAGTTCCAAACGCACCCGCCCGCCAGAAGTGGAACAGGATGCTGATGATTTGGTCGGAGAAGGTCATGGCAGCACCTCGTTCACGGCGCGGCTACGCATGGGCGAGGTCTTGAGGACATCGTTGCAGTACGCGGCAATGGCAGCCTCCGCGTCCTTGACCCTCAGGCGGTGCGGACACCCGCACTTGTTAGCGAGGAGGCAGGGGACGCAGTACCATTCACCGTCGCGACAGGGATCGTCGTAGTCGCGCCACATCTCCGCGACCCACTCTACGCCGCAACCAGCGCACTTCAGCGTCGTGCCTTCCACCTCAGCCATCACACCTTCTCTCGCGCCAGTACCAGTGTCGGTGCGGCCAAAGGTTGGGCCGTGTCCCCTTGGCCCGCGTACTTGTACTGCATCTCGACAACCTTCAAGAGCTTGCCGCCTGCGTTGCACGTTGCGTTCGCGATCTCAGGAGCGATCCGCCCCTCGATCACGTCGCTCATTAGCGCCGACATGAGGCGGGCAAAGTCTTCTCCAGTGTGAACGCCACCCTCCGCGATGGGCGTGCTTCGGGCTCCCGGAGATACTTCCGTAGTTCGGTTAGTGTTCTCTTTCCCTTCTTCAGCCATCGTTTCTGTGTTCTCCTTTCCCGTTCTGCAATCTCTCCCGGACTGTTGTACATGCGCTTCGCTCTCTCGTTCTTTTGGGTAGCTTCCGCCTGATAGCAGGGCCGACACTGACCGCGTATGCTGAAGCACCACTCGCCGCAATCGCCGCATTTCGCACCCACCCATTTCTCGCAGTCAGCAACCACGTAGCGCTGATGATGAGAGGAGGTGCGACCACAGCGAGCGCAGCCAGTGATTAGTTCAGTCATCGTTCCACGTCACCTTTTTGCAGTTTGGGCACAGCCGAGTCTCTGCTTGGCGCGGCACCCATTCATGCTTGCACCGCTTACACTTTCTTGTCGGCAATTCTACTTTGGGCATGGGACTAGGATATCCCACAGGGTACCCCGCGTCAAGAGGGTAGGCCGCCTATTTCGGAACTATTTTCCAGCCGCCAAGTTGAGGTAGTTGTTACTGCCTCAACTACTCGCCGTCCTCCTCGTGCTCGTGCGTCGCCAGCTTCACCGCCTGGTCGTACACCGTTCCCTGCAGCGCCTTGTGGCTCCGGCCCAGGTAGGTCTGCTTCACCGCCTGGTTCCAGATGATCGCACGCATCGCCTCATCGGTCTGCCTCAGCTTCGCCAGTTCGTCCTTGATCTCTTGCAGTCCCATGTGTACCTCTACTCTCTCCTCAAAGTCGCGATCGTCAAACTGGTCGCCGGGGTCTGTCTTGCCCCAGATCGTTCCGTTGGCGCTCCGGTCATGCCGCACGTAGCCCGGAGCCTCGTGGTTGTCCCCGCTCAGGTAGGGCAGGACGCGCACCGGGATGTTGTAGCGTTCGGAGATGTCAGCGCAGTACGCCGCGGCCAGGTCCAGGTCTTCGTCCAGGAACGGCGTGGTGTTCGTCGCCTGCGCGATCTCCAGGCTGAAGGCTTCGTAGTCCGCGTGGCCCAGCGAGTAGTGCGGGTAAACGTCCTCGGGGAGTACCATGCAGAGCTTCCCGCCGCCCACGATCGCGGATGCCATGCTGGCCCAGTCATCAGTCACCCCAGGCCAGTCGTCCACGTAGTTGGTCGCCGAGAGAAACCAGTTCTTCGTGCTGGTGTACTCCTGTGCCGCCGTCCGGCCGGGGATGCCGGAACGCGTTGCGTGGATCTCGATGAGGCGCGGCGTCACGGTGCGTCGCCGGTACTTCCAGGCGTGTGGCTTAACCTGTGACCATAGGTTGTCGTCCCAGTGAAGTGCCATCACTTCCCCCTCTTCGGCCCCAGCTTCGTCACCTTGCGGATGGCGGAGCGGGGGATGAACAGCGGGCACAGGTACGGAGCGCCGCTGTTCTCATTGGGATCGAGGCCGAACACGAGCGCCATGCCCTCTTCATCATCCTGCATCACTGCGCCCCAGGTTCGGATGTGCTTCTTGCGCTTGACTAGCGTGGAACACCAGCCATCATCGGCTGCCGAGTCTTCCCACTCGACCTCTACGATGTCCATCACTTCCTCGCTCCCTTGCCGGCCTCGTGCGTCCAGATCATCGCCGCCAGCACGAGGAGCGACACGGCTCCCAGGACGTAGACCACGGCCTCGCCTGGGTTCACCCCAGCCAGGGGTGGCAGTGCCGGCAGGGACGCGGCAGGCGTCCACTCCACGAACTCGGCAGTGTCGGCGCAGGTGGTGTGGCCGTTGGGTGCGCGTGTCATTTGCTCGTACCGTTCAGCCGGAACAGCCAGGCGACGGCCGTACTGGTGACCGATACCATGCCCGTAACCAACGCGAACGTCAGCTCCATCGGCACGTCCCCGAAGGCGGTGCCCGCTACCGCAATGATGGTGACCAAGACTAGCCCGGACATCCCGATCACCCCTACCCAGAACTGCGTCGCTTGTCTGTTCATGTCCCTACCCTTCCTACAAGATCCCCACCTAGATGACCGTGCCCTGCACGTGAATGAAGCCCGGCGGTGCAGCGACCCCACGCCCGTCCCAGGTGATACCTCTTGGAAACTGCTGGGAGGCATAGCTACTGCTAATCGTCGCCGAGAAGCCGGAGTGCTGATAGTGCTTGTCGGCGTTATCGTCTGCACTTAGTACGTCGCTGCTGTCCCACGTGATTCCCTCAGGGATGCTTGATGGAGAGGCATAGCTACTGCTAATCGTCGCCGAGAAGCCGGAGTGCTGATAGTGCTTGTCGGCTACGGCATCCGCGCTCAGTACATCATCCGAATCGTCCCAGGTGATGCCATTCGGGGTACCCGCCGGGGAACTATAGCTAGCGTCAATGGTGTTCGAAAACCCTGAGTGCTTGAAATGCTTATCGGCCAGGAAGGTGTCGTCTGCGCTCAGTACGTTGGCGTCGTCCCAGGTAATACCAGTCGGGGAACTATTGGGGCTCGCGTAGCTACTAGTAATAGTGGACGAGAACCCTGAGTGCTTGTGGTGCTTGTTGGTAGCAGTTGACACGCCCAGTACGTCGCTGCCATCCCAGGTGATTCCCTCAACTTGGGTATAGCCAGGAGCGTAGCTGGTCGTAATCGTAGCTGAGAACCCTGAGTGCAGATAATGCCTGTCCCCTGCATCTGGGTCGGCTGCCGAGATTACATTCGTCACTAGACCGGCACCTCCCGGATGTGCTGCTGCACCAAGCTGAAGTCGGCCCACACCTGGAAGCCGTGCTCCTTGGCTCGCTCGCACACCCAGAAGTCCTCAGTCTTGTCCAGCCCACCCCGCTCATCGTAGAGGGTGCGGAACCACGGCGGGCCGTAGCATTCCAGCACCCGCCGCTCCATGAGGATGCCGGAGCCGCCCACCGCGTCTACCATCTGTAGCCCCAACGCGGGCAGGTGGGGCGTGTAGCCCTCGCTATTGCGCACCAGCGCCATGATGATCCGGTCGGCCCCCTTTCGCGTCGGATGGGGCGCGGAGATAAACGGCAGTTCCCAAGCGAGCAGCTTCTGGATCGTCTCGTCCTGCGGGTTGCAATCGGCGTCCAGCAGGAACAGGTGGCTACACTTAGAGGCCAGGAAACGCTCGGCCTGCACGTTCCGCGCCGCGTCCAGCGGGATGTTCTCCTGAACGATATGCACCTCAACATTGGGCGCTAGTTGGGTGTACGCCCTCACCGTCCAGGCCATCGTCTCAGCTCGGACGGAGCCCTTCGTCGGGATAGAGATGCAGACCCTAGGTGGCTGCAACGTTCGACACGCCTTTCAGCTTGGTCGCGAAGGTGACGCTCTGCTTAGTCACGCCCCCCGTCGCATCGTCGGGGTCGAGCGCCTTTTGATCCTCGGCGCTCAGCGCCACGCCGGCCCCGTTCTTGGCGATGATAGCGGTTAGCCGATCAGGGTTAGTGACGACTTCCTCCGGTTCGCCCTTCGCGATGCGCCACTCCTCCAAGAGCGCCTGCGCGTCCGTCTTGGTGACGATCTCCATGTCGGGGTCAGCCGCATACGTCGTGGCCAGCGCGTTGTCGAGAACGATGATGCACCACGCCTCAGCGCCTCCGCGGGCGATGTGGCCTGAGTAGGCGATGGGGCCTTGCAGGCCGCTCCGGCCCACCTCACTGCCCTTGTAGGCTGCTGGGTAGAGCATCAGGTTCTCGCCCTCACCGCCCCTCCTAATTCGTACTTTCACTGCTTTCATTCCGGCACCTCCAGGCGCTTCTTGTTTGCGTCGCGCACTTCAAAGTCAGGGACGGTCAGGCCGATCTCCTCCAGCAGCGGTTTGAGGACGTTGGGGCCGTACCGCGTCACGCTCTCGTAGCTCACCATGACGTAGGGTGTCTGGAACTTCAGGAGCGCCGACATGATGTACGGGTAGGCTGTCCGTAGGTTGTTGAGTGCCGTGTCGAACGAGTGATCCCAGTGCTCCACCTGGGACCGCGCCATCGCCGTCCAGTCCCTCGACATCACCAGCGCGTAGACCTTGTACCCGCGCTCGCTGAGCCGGAAGATCATGAGGTCGAGCGGCGGCCACTCGCCCCCATGAGGGATGCTGCGCCGCCAGACGATGGGCGTCTCTCCGTCCGGCCACGTATCATCCCATCGCTGCTCGTGCTCGCCGTCCCCGATGCAGCCGGCGGCCAGGAGCATCTGAGTGGCCATCCGCGTCCCGCTGGACTCTGGACCGAGGATGAGGTAGGCACGTCGCATCAGCCCGCAGCCTCCTGGTAGTAGACCATGTTCGTCTTCAGGTGCTCATCGTCGGGCCGTGCCGCCAGCGCCTTCGCACCCCATAGCCGCGCCTCTTCGTTCCGGCCCAGCTTGGACAGGCACACGGCCAGGAGGTCGTAGCGGAGCCAGTCGTAGATCGTCAGGTCGGTGAAGTAGGATGTCGGCTCGAAGCCGGTCGAGGCGTGCAGCCACGCGGCTCCCTCACGCCACCTCTGCTGCTCATAGCGCAGCCGCCCGAGACAGAAGTACGGCTCGGCCCAGTCGGCGCACTCCACGAGTGCCTTGTGGTACGCCTGAGCCGCGTTCTCAGCATTGCCCAGCGCCCTCCAGCAGTCTCCGGCTATGATGCAGGCCCGTGAGCGCTGGAGGGGCCAGGCCGGCGGCGTCTGCATCATCAGCGCGACAAGCGCGATGGCCTCTCGATAATGTCCCTTGTCGCGGTGCTCACGCATCAGGTAGAACAGGTTGCGCTCCTCCATCGTGGCGTCCTCTGTGAAGTTCGCCCGAAGCGCCTCGAAGATGTCGGTGTGGTTCGGCCTGTCACCGCTGGGCCGCGCAAGGTGCTCGATAACGATGCGCCTGTCTTCCGTGCGACCCGTCCCGCTCAGCCAGTTGTGCGCGGCTCCATGCCACTTCCAAGACCCATCGTTCTTGTGTAGCATCTCCTGGCGCACAAAGCCGTCCACCGCACGCCCTTCGCTGTCACGGCGCATGATGAGGTATGGGGCGATCCCGTCCTGCGCGCCCGCCTCTACGATCTCGCGGATGATGTCGTGGCCCTCCAGCAGCACCTCGTCCGCGTCCTGCCAGTAGACGTACTCGCCGGCACACAGCGCCTCGGCGTAGCGCCGCGCCGCGCCGAAGTCGTCACGCCAGGCGAAGCGCCCCATCCGCGCACCGTAGGACTCAGCGATCTCCACGGTGCCATCGGTCGAGCCGGTGTCCACGATGACCAGCTCATCCCAGAGATCCTTCATGGACTCTAGGCACTTGCCCAGCAGCTCCTCCTCGTTCTTGACGATGAGGACGCAGGAGAGCTTCGGGCGCCCGCCCGCATGAGCCGTGGCGATGGCGTAGCGGTCGGAGTAGGCGTGGCCGCACGTTGGGCCGATGCCCTTGATGGCCTCTTCGAGTGATCCGTTCTCAAAGGTTCGGACGTGCGACGGGTCAGGGATGGATGCCCCGTTGGGCACGGTGGCGATGACCTGCCCTCCGGGTGCGAGCGCAGCCTTGACCTTCTTGAGCAGCTTCCGGCAGGCCGTCTTGCTCAGATGCTCCAGCACCTCGCCGACAACGATGGTGTCCCATGTTGTATCGGACAGCGGGCGGGCGTCCAGGAAGTCCCTCACCACGAAGCGGTTATCGCCACCGTTACGCGCTTTGTTGATCGCCTCCTGCGAGAAGTCCACGCCCATATAGGCCCCGCCCCAGCGCGTCGCCAGGATGCCGTCACCGCAACCAACGTCCAGCACCTTGCCCCGGCAGAGGTCGGCGACGAACTGGACGCGCCCTTCGTCCCTCGCGTACTCGCCCCGGTAGACCTCATCGTAGTATGCTGCGCCCTTCATCACGACACCTTCAGCGCCACCGTGCAGCGTGTGATCGTCGTGCAGGAGTCCACGTTAAACCTCAAGATGTCCTCTGCGGTGAGAGTCGTTGTCCAGCCAGTGAGGGTTACGTCGCTGTCCTTGACGCCGCTTGCGATGGTGGGCGGCGCTGCGGCGGTGATGGTGTCCGCGTTGGTGGGCGGGTAATTGGCGTAGGTGTCCTTCCAGATGTCCACCACGATGGAGCCGGTCTGGTCGGCCAGCAGCCGGGCCTCAGCGATAGTAGCGCCGGGGACTTCGAGATCGCCCTTGATGCCGGTTGCGATGACTGACCCGCCGCCGTCGATGACGAACTCTATTACCTGCGGCCCTGGACCGGTGGCCCCGGCCGTGCCCTGGCTCCCAGCAGTTCCCTGCGCCCCAGTGGGGCCCGTCGGACCAGCAGTTGTCCCCCCCGTCGCTCCCGTTGGCCCAGTAGGGCCTTGCGCTCCTGTAGCACCAGCGGTGCCCTGGGCTCCAGCAGTGCCCTGAGAACCCTGAGCTCCCGCCGTACCTTGGGCTCCCGCAGTTCCCTGTGGACCTGTCGGACCTGTCGGACCTGTACCTGCCGTACCAGATGTGCCTTGCGCCCCCGTCGGTCCGGTCGCTCCCGTCGGTCCAGTTGGCCCTGTGCCTGCCGTGCCTGAAGTGCCCTGAGCACCCGTGGCTCCCGTGGGACCAGTAGGGCCGTCAGCACCAACGCCCTTGACTTCCCCATCTGAGGTGTAGAACTTCCAGGACATCTAGCTCACCTCATCTCCATAGACGGTGACGGTGACGGCGGTAGCGGTGTCGGATTGCCCCACCAGGGTGTCTCCGGTTTCCATGAGGATCGCGCCATCGAACTCGCCCCACGCCCCCGCCTCTATTTCCACTTCCGGCAGGATCAGGTTCACGTCCGCCGTGCCGTCATGCCACAGCTTGACCGTGACGGCCCCGGCTGTTGTGTTCACGGCCCTGATGTGCTTGATGATGGCCTCCGTGGCGGCGGGAACCGTGTAGAGCGTAGTCGTAGAAGCGGCCTGGGCTAGTTCTGCCTGGGCGAGCTTCTTGAAGGCGTCGGCCATCACACACCCCCCATGAAGAAGGCCCACGTTTGATACCGCGGGTGGTCATTGTCCGGCAGTCCAACCAGGGTGCCGTGATCCGTGACACCTGCGACAGTGAACGTCTCCGTGAACGCGGTCAGTACCTGCGAGGCGTCCTCGCCCTTCTGGAAGATGAACCGCCCGATGAGCAGGCCATGAACCTGAATGCGGTTGGGTAAGGTAGTAGGCAGGGCCTCGCCCTCGGCCTGCGCCTCCGAGGCGTAGTGGTTGGAGCCATAGACCATCACCAAATCGCCGTCCGTCTCCATGTACCACCAGAGGTTCGCCCAGCGGTTGTTCCCCATCGTTTGCAGGCTGCCTGTCCCGCCAGAGCCGTTGTCGTACAGTGTGTTTGGCCAAGCCCCAATGCCCGTGTCTTCCTTGCCCTGCGAGGAGTACCCGTCGAAGGTGCTCGCGCCGCTGGTATCTATCGCGCTGATGACGAACCTGTCCAGCGCTATCCAGAGGGCGCCTGCGGTCACAGCGATGTCGTTGTTGCCGTCCGCAGAGTCGGAGAGGATGAGGCCCCCGCCCTGGTTGTCGCGCTCAATGTGCATCGTCTGGTGGAATCTCTCGATAGTCGTGTGAGAAGTATCCCCCGCGTGGTGTTCATGCTGCTGGATGTGAAGGGTTCCACTCTCGTTCACGACGATGGCCAGCTCGAAGTCCGTGAAGTGGTTGAAGTTGTCAGTCGTGCGGATCGTCGCCTGCGGTGCCCCTCCGTTGTACTCGACGCCGACGTAGCGGATGCTGTTGGCCGTGATAGCCTGGGTCGCTAGTTCCAGCCAGTCGAAGAACAAGAGCTGGGTTGTGGCGGTAGCCCCGGAGCGCAGCACGCCCGTACCGGCAGCGATGGTGATGTTGCCACCTCCCACATCCGAGATAGCCCCGCCTGAGAACCAGCCCGCCGAGTGGAATAGGGTGTTGGCGTCCTCCACGTCATCGTATGTCGGCTCACCGATGATAGGGAGTAGCGTGTTCCTGCCGTGAGGGCTGTACGGGTCGAGGCCCTCGCCTGTGTGCTCGTCCCCGTGGCGCGATGTGATCTGCTTCGCCTGCGTGACTTCCTCTCGTAGGCTGGCGATCTGCGCTTCTAGTTGTTCTAGCGTAGCCATGATCAGTTGAGCTGCGGCGATTCTATGTCCTGCTCCAGGCCCTCTTCCGCCGGCCCCAGGTCTTCCCACTCGCCCGCCGCGATGCCGATGTACTCCACTTGCGGGGCTACCGCGTCCCGCGTTGCGTCCTTTAGCTGAAACGCCGTGTGCAGGATGAGGCCCTGGCCTTCCAGCCCCTTCAGCACCACCGGGAAGCCGCTGTCGAACGGGCCAGCCTTCCGCCACTCCGGCTCGTTGTCCCAGCGGTAGTAGAACCAGAACTCATCGTCAGCTTGGAGCCACTGCCCGCGTATCACCACTTTACCGGGGACGCTTTTTATGTTCCCCGGCAAGAAGAAGTCGTGGTAGGAGCACATAAGCGCATGCGGCACAGCAGCGCCGTGCGTCAGCGGCCACGTCGCGCGCGCGGGGTGCATGTCCCCACCCACAGGTATGTATGTCACGCCCTCACGGCTGATGGTCCAGAGCGTGCGAAGGCTGGTGCTGTTCGTCGCTGTCGCACGGCCTATGATCAGCGCCTCAATCTTGCTCGTCTCGACGGTCCAGGTATCCTGCCAGACGATGCGCTCACCTACCCATGTGCCCACGAGTATCTTGGGCATAACCCCTGAGTGCGCTCTCGCTACGACCGAGGGAAACAGGTCCGGGTCGATGGGTGGGCGGTACGGGACAATGTGAATCGCCCACGCCTTGACGCCCGCAAGCGTACTGGCGGTCGGTGTAAGGCGAATCCAGTATTTGCTGTCCCCGTCCACCGTCTGCTTCTCCCAGAGGCCCCCGGCAAAGATGTCCGTGCCGGGCGTAATAGAAAACAGGCCGTCTTGGAACAGCCGGGCGGTCGAATCCTGAGGCGTCAGGAGTGTGGTAAAAGTAGCCGCCCTAGAATACTGCGCCAATAGAGTCGTCTCGGTAGTAGATGTCGCAACCGAAGTTAGTTGGAAATAGATACCCCAGAAAGGCTCATCCGCACCTACGTAGATGAAGTCCGCAGTCGGTGAGTCGATATCGGTAAAGTCCGCCTCGGTGCTATACTTCTGGTCTGTCGTTTCCGTCGTGTAATCGGTGAACGAACCGTTGAGATCCTTTTTAACGGTCAACCCAAGCTGCTGCGTCCTAACAGCGCCGGGTTCCACCGCAGCATAGACGTGGTGGGAGTCCGCAGTGAGAGCGCTGATGCGGCCCCAGGGTGTGTTGCGGTCAATAGTGTTGAAGCGGGGCAACCCCGGTCCCTGCTGCGAGAGCGCCCCGAAGGTGAAGACCAGGAAGTCCTCGTCCGTGTCGTAGTAAACCCGCCCCCGCCCGTCCATGAACCCGGCCTTGCCGTTGTCTTTGTCGCGGTGAATGAATGGCGTCTGGTTCTCGAAGCGATTGGCGCTCGGAGCGGTGTTGTACTTGAAGATGCCGTCGCCTGCGAGGATCAGTGGCGAGCCGCCCAAGTCCAGGATCTTGTTCACTGGATAAGTCGGCCTGCCAACTGGCGTTGTGACCGTCGCCCAGTTGCTCTCAGTGTCGGGGTCGGTGTCCAGCGTCAGCTTTGATACCCTATACCCCTTGCTGCGCCAGAGATCCCCGCCCACTACGGCCAGGTGATCTGCCTTTGCATCGTTCTCGCTGTAGGCACCCGCCTTTGTTCGCCCCCGCAACACGTCGTCGCCGCTGCCACCGCCCCGACAGAAGAAGGCCATCTCGGCGTCCTGGTCGCTGCCATCATGGCGAAAGAGCACGGCGTCCGTGAAGCGCGTCCCTGCGTCCGAGTTGTCCGTGCTTACAGCGTTATCCGCGATCTTCAACACGCGCCCGGTAGAGTTCACCACCCCAGTCGCGACCAGCAATATCGGGATACCGTTCGCATCCTCCCACTCGATAATGGTTGGCGCTGGGGAGCTAAGCTGGGCGATAATAAGCGTCGGCGTGATAGACGGTGCCGCCTTGCCCACGCCACGGCAGTCCATGTTCAGCGCCCAGGCGTAGGAGTTGCGGCCTATCGCTCGCGCATCACCGTAGCCATCATCGCCTCCGGCGAAGAGTGTGATGGGGTCTGTTCCCGCTGGCATGGCTAGACGAGTGGTAGCGGGACATCTTTGGCTGCGCGATTGACGTAGGTGCGTTGCGGCTCGTACTTATCCCTGGCCTCAGCCGAGTCCCGGGCAGCCCGGAAGTAGCGCGCACGCCACTCATCCTGATCGGCCAGAGGTTGCAGCAGGAGCTCGGCTGCGATCGCGGCGACATGCTCTACCGGAGCGCTGGTAGTATCCGCGTCTGCGCTCAGGCTCGCCGCCTTGCGGAACTCCTCGTACCACACAGAGCGCCCAGAGACGTACTCAGAGACCTGCCAGCGCCATAATCCCTCGGTTAGCTGCTCAGGGGCGCCCCCTATCTCCAGGAAGTCCCTACGGCCCCAGGTGTTGCGAGTGGCCACGAACAGCTTACCCAGCCGGTCTACCTCAGCGCGGTCCTGGACGGTGAACTCCCGCAGGCCGTTCTTGAGGAAGATGACGTTGGACCAGAGAGTCACGACGCTGTTCTCGTCCGCGCCGCAGTTTATCTGCACCCGCTCGGTCTCGCTGCCAGTCTGCACGGTACTAGCTAGCACTTCGGGCTCTTGCTGTGTGGTGTTATCGTTATCCACAGTCAGGAATACGTTGCTTATCAGGTCAACGCAGCGCAGCCGCGCCGTGGCGGTCGCTACCGCGTCCGTCACCCGCGCCGTGGCTTCCAGGTAGTAGCCGGAGTCAAAGTCCACAGGAATAGCTGCAGAGGGTAGATAGCCGGCCGCAGCGGAGTTGGTGACTTGTAGCTCCCGCAGGCCGTAAGGAAAGGAGGCTGCACTCTTCGCCGCGGCAGCGTTGCTCACAGTGCCCCAAGTCGTCACGCCGCTCGCGAGCATGTCGCCGTCCGTCACCAGCGTGATGGGCACCATCAGCTTCTCCGGGATGATCTGCAAAGCCTCGTTGATACGGTCGTGCATCCCGAAGCGGTCACTATAGGAGAATGGCTTGAACAGAAGCTCGAAGGTCTCGTCGCCTTTCGGCGTGCCCGTGATGTCGGGATCCACCTTCATCACACCCGTCGTACGAACAGGCTGACTAGAGAGGCGCGTGACTACTTCATCCGACGTGCCGGTGTCGTCGCTACCGGTACTTGTAATGCGCACGTAGCAGCCGGGAATGATGTCCTCCGCGGCGCTGTGACCACCGAAGCGCACATCATCCGTGATCGCAGTGGAGGAGATCGCCGTAGCCGTGCCCCGCCGGCCCAGCTCGTAGCGGTCGATCATCAGCTCGCGGATGGCTTGCAGCGTGGTGGTGGCCATCAGCAGCTCCTAGGCGGGCACTACTAGCCCATTCGGACTCAGCGCCCGCCACCACAAATCGAAGCGGATGACTCCAGCGCTAATGTTGTTCGAGCCACCGACTTCGCAGGCAATGTTCGCGGTGATAAGTATCTCTTTGACTTTAGCGGGGAGCGCAATTGCGAAGGCATCGGGAGTCGCATCTACCCAGAATTCATTAGCGTCAATAGCCGTAGCTGTCGTAGAGGAAATGAACTGCGCGGTGCTACCCACCACGCCGAGTATCAAGGCCGGCGTTCCTGCGCTCTCCTCCAGCGAGGTTGTGCAGAATCCCGACACCGACTCCACGAGCACCTCACCTGTTACCGTGAAGATGGTCGTACTCGCACCCTGGAGGCCCGTGCCAGCGGCAGTGAAAGTGATGGTCTTCGTGATGAGCGCAGGGCCGTTCAGGAGCTGCGCACCTAGGTTCTTGCCGAGTCGTACCATGTTGCGCCCCCTTACTTGTGTGCTGACTGGTGGCCCTGCACCTGACTCCTACTTCCTTCGTAGGCACAGTCTTCGTGATCACAGGACACCATCGGATCTGCGGCCTGCTCCTCTGGCGTGTCAGCGCTCGCAGTCGCGGTGCCCAGCGTGAACACTGGCTCCGACGCCTGCGCGTTGTCGGCGAGCCGGATCATCGCGTCTGTCTGTTGCTTCTGTTGGTCGCGCTGCGTCTCTTCCCTGCCCTCACGCAGATATTCCTGAAGCGCCTCCCACTCCTGGTGGTGCCGGTGCTGCGCGTGGATGCGCTTCGAGAAGCCGCTGGCCAAGCCGGCCGCGGGGCAGCGTTTGCCACCCAGCCCGATCTGCTTCAGCATCTCGCGCTCCGGGCTCTCCTCGTGTAGGAAGCACTTGACCTTGCCCCGAATGTACGGTGGCGCCTCCTCTTGATGTGACGTGAACATGAATCCCCCGCCCGGCAGCGGCTTGCCCAGTATCCGTTCCATCTGCGCCTCAGGGATGCTCAGCGGCTCGCCGTCCACCATAGAGAAGATCGGCACCATCTTCTTGCGCGGCGAGGTCTCCTTGAAGACGATCTCTTGGTCGCTCTCTCCCGCCAACTCGGCCACCTGTGTCTTCAGGTCGCGGACTTCTTGTGCTCGCTGGGCGGTTGCGGTCGGGTTAACCATGCGTTTGCTCCTTCAGTTTGCGTTGCGTCGCCTCTTGCGAATAGCCGTTGCGTTGCACTCGGACATTCGGGCCGATCAGGCTCCGGTTGCGGATGATAGCTCGGTTCCGCTCTAGCTGTGCCACGTGATCCTCGATGAGAGTGCTTTCGACCATCATCTCCTCGCGTCGCCGCGCCCAGTGGTGATCGTGCCGGTTCTTCTCGGCATGCTCCTGAAGCTGGGCCACAGAGTTCTCGCCGAAGCTCGGTATAACCAGCTCTATCACATCGCCCTCGAAGCGGTGCGCCGGCCCGAAGTCCTCCGTGTACTCGGCTATCGCGTCCCCGCGAATCACCCAGATCGACTGGACCCAGCGGCGCTGCGTACTGCCGTCCGGCATGGGCATCAGGCGCACGCCTTCCCGCAAGCCGTGCGCCGGTTCGTCGGGTCGCACGTGGTCAGTGACGATCTTCACCTGGCCATCCGTTTCGCGTGGCGCTCCCGCGCCGCTAGCAGCCTAGCCTCGTCGCGATGCACCTGTACCCAGTAGCGCTCCTCGCGCTTCCTGAAGTCGGGCTCAGATTCGCCGGGGCGCTTTGGCTGGCGGACTCGTACTGTCACTTCCTATTCCAGTTCCAACTCGGTAACGATGCCGTCTACGACTTTGATCTTCTTGAACGTGCCTTCGTATTCGCCGGTCAGGCCCAACTCGCCGCCAGCAGTTATGGTGCCTGTAAACTCAATGTCGCCGAGGCTGGGGTGGAGGTGTGTTACCTCCACCCACTGACCCGTAGCGCCATCATAGTTGTGGAATGCTCCTGTGCTCGGCTTTAGCCAAAGCCAGTCGTTCATTGATGGATCAGAGCTTATGCTCCCCGAAGGGGTCGCCTCACTGACAACCACAATGCCGATATCGATGCTCATTATTCAAGCTGCAACCAAATGGCCTGGTCTCCACCGGCGTTAGTGTTAAGCATCACATACCCAGCGACCTGACCCGACTTGCCTGCGTTCCATGACTCATCGGCCATGATGAAAGCGCCGTCACTGTTGAAGACTACTACTCTGTCGTCGGCAGCCTCACCAGGAACGGTGGCCGCAACGGTGCCGAAGACTGGCCCTCTGGTTTTGCCCCAGAAGTATGAGCCGCTATCGACAGGCTGGAGCGGCATGCAACACGCACTCATCTTGGTTGAAGCAGTGGAGAGGATTCGCACATCAGCCCAGGGAGAGGGATTGATGGTCGCCCACTCGGTGCCGGCGATGGCGAATCGCACAGGGTGAAATAGACGCAGCGTACCTGTGGTGGTCGCGCTTACATCATTGCCCTTGATGTGGTAGAACCGCCTATTTGCAGCGGCAGCACCGATAATGACCGCCCCGTTGGCGTACTGGTCTACCGTAGCGGATGCGTCACTGGAGGCAGTGTAGGCAATCTCCAGGGCGCCTACGGCAGTGACCGCAGGGGTGATGCTTGTCCACCCTGCATTGCCACCCGCAGCGAGAAGCGGATTGGTGAGAGCTGCTCCGGCCTTACAGTATCGCCATTTCCCGCCCATAGGGTCGGTCACACCATGCCCTAGCGGGGCCTTTTGAACTGTGGTCGGGGCTGCATACAGAGTCTCGAAAGAGGCGAAGCCTGTGGCTGTCTCCCCGTCGAAAACAATATCGAGAGTCTTGGCTTTGTGATTCCGGCGGAAGCCTTTGTGGGTCGCTGATGTCTTTGCCATTGTGATCCTCCTTAGCGGCTAGTGCCGCAACTGATAAGGAGCGTGGGGCGGAGCCGAAGCCCCGCCCCCTACTCAGCTAGTTAGACGGTCCAGTCCCTGTTGGCCTTGACCTTCAGGTAGTCCACTTCCATGATGACCAACTCGGTGGTGTTAGCCGCGCAGGCTAGCATCACAGCGAAGTTGGTAGTCGTTGAGACAGCGCCCACCACGGTCTGCAACAGAACGGTATCTACGTACCAGCGAACCGTCCCGTTGGTGTCCACCTCTATGCGTAGTTGCTGCCACTCGCCGGCAGTGGGGCCGGACGCCGAGCCGAGGTTCACGTCCGCGACGGTCGTTGAGGCAGCGGCGGAGCCGCCGTTGTACATGCCGTGCCACTCAGTTGCCGATGCTGTGAGTTCGTCACTCAGATAGAACGCACAGAGTTCGGCTGGCATCGTGACAGCCGTGGCCGACGCATTGATGATGATGTCTTCAAGCTGCTCGTCAATCGAGAGGATGCTGGTAAGCCCGAAGAAGATTTCCTTGGTGTCGAGGTCGGGCAGTTGCACCCGCGCTTCGAGCACAAGCGTCCCCATCAGCCCGACATCCAAGAATAGATGCGTACCAATGAACGACGTGTCGGCGTCAGTGTCCGCGCCGACAAGCGAGACGGCACCACTCAAGGGTGCGGCGGTGCTCGGAGCGAGTCCGGCGTCGCTATCCTCGAAGCCCTCGCCGCCAGCGTAGAAGTCCTGAAGTGGGAACACGTCCACCGTATCCGCCAAGAGTGAAGTGACCCCCGTGAACTCGTTAAAGAGCCTGATCTTGCCGGGTCCTGATTCTGCCATTTACTTTCCCTTATCCTTTCCCGTACCCACCTGCCGGCAGGCCTTGGCTATGGATGCTAGCTTCTAATTCGCGAATTCGTGCTTCAAGTTCCTTGATGCGCCGCTCGTAAGGTTCGGCGTGGCGCACATGATGCTCTCGGCGAGAAACCGCCGCCAGGTTCTCAGGGCGATTATCGTCCTTGATGCCATTGAGGTGATGAATGATCCACCCCTTCGGCACAGGCTTTCCGTGAGCCTTTTCCCAGACAACATGGTGCTCTCGGCGATAAGCGCCAGACCCACCTTTGTGCGTGCCTGGCTTAACTCGAATGAGCACGTAGCCCCACCTATCAACGATCCGCCCCTGTTTCCAATTGGGACTCCCTTCGCCTCGGTAGCGAGTACTACGCCACTTGTTGTCGCAGACACGGCAACGCTTCGCGTTACGCCCGATGGGCGTCCCGCAGTCCATGCACCGAGTCTTTCCTGAACGCTTATCCTTTGCATCGTATTGGCGCACATACTTCTTCGCGTTGGCCACACGATACTCAGGACACCACATCGCATCAGAGCGCTTCGCAGTGA
>JAUVHW010000369.1 GCA_030593075.1 Ardenticatenales bacterium | reverse complement strand
ATCAACCACGCCATCACAGACAACCACCTCGCCACTGTGGACGGCTCGCCCAACGATGATGAGTTTGCCCGCTTCACGGCTAACGGCTTAGAAGGCCGCACCCGCACCGAAGTCGTGAGCGACCTGGGCCTTGAGCCTTCCATAGGCATCACCATCGAGAACCCCAGCAGTTCGGAAGACTGGACAGGCAAGCGCATCGATGCGGCGATCACCGTCCAGGAGATACACGCAGTCCTGCGGGGCAGCGACACGCCTTCCGTCACCTGGACCATCCGCCACCAGCCGGCGGGGACGGGGGACGGGCGCGGAGCAACGGGCAACGAAGTCGTGACTGGTGGTACGACGACAACCTCCATAACTGCCGGTGACGACGTGACCAGCTTCAACGACGCCACCATCGCTGCCGATAGCTTTGTCTGGCTGGAGACGACGGCCAAGAGCGGCACCGTGAACGAGCTGCACGTGACAATTCGGTACACCTTCGACTGATGGCTACCCGAGTTGCGACTAAGGACGATATCGCCGATCTGCTCAAGGTAGCTCCTGGCAGGGACGCCCCCGACTTTGAATCGGCCATCGACCGCAAGAACGCGATCTGGATCAAGGACGATGCCGGCGCCTTCATGCAGATCGCCAGGAGCGACGGCCCCGTGCTACCCACCCCAGCGCCGCATGATGCCGGCGCGGCGGGAACGTACATCGGCCCGCTCTACCCACTGGAGAGCCGCATCGGGAGCCTGCGCCTTTTCCGCATACTGGGGCACCTGATTTCCGAGGCTTGGGAACAGTGGCCAGAGGCCCGCGCCTGGCCTATCAAGGTGGGCATCCCCAAGGAGAACAAGCTGCTGGCAGACGTGGCAGAGGTGCGCTTTCCTGGGTGTCGCCGGATAGACGACAAGCACGAGGGCGGTATCGTCCTCTCCCTCCCTACGCTCAAGGCGGCCTATGAGAGAGTGCAACTGTGGCCAGTATCTCTGTAATCCACGGCTTCCCGCTCGCGGCTGATCTGCAAACCTATAAAGGTGACGCGCTCTCAATCCCGCCCACATCAGGCACCTACTGGGCCACCCTGCTAAGTGCCACTGCAAGAAGCATAATTGAGGAGCCCACAGACTTCGATTTTACCCCTGGCTCCTCGGTGCCGACGGCCCGTAGTTGGTGGTGCTGGGAACACGCGGTTTCCAGCCCTGCCGACTCCCGCCACCAAGACGAAGAGTTCCACATCTTCGGCACCCCCACATGGGAGATTCGTGGCCAGATGGAGGATGCCGACCCGCCGACGACCTACAAAGTGAGGTTGTATCACACCACTGACGGCTTGCTAGGCGAGGGCAGCACAGATTTTGCTTTGGGGGCTGCAACTTGGAGGCAGTGCCGGTTTACCTGGCTGAGTGGCCAAGTGGCCCTTGAGGTGGACGGCACCTACGAAGTCAACATGTCTACGCCCAGGCCCATCCCGCCCTATGCTATTGGTTTCCGCATTGGCGGTGGCACAGGGGGCCTTTCCGGTACGAACCTCTTCCTCCGTAAACTTCTCATCGTTCGTGGCGATAGCAGCAGTGACCGGCCCGATGAGACGACGCAGCTTTACCAGGCCTGCCAGATCGACAGCGGCCAGGACGGTAGCTACACGGGCTGGGCGAATGTTGGCGCCGACACGTGGGACTCCGACTGCTACGACGACTGGGACGTGGAGACTGTCACCGATACTAGCATTGCCTTCGTGGACGGAGGCGGCGGAGCCGACACGATCACGGACAGCAACAGCGGCTTCGGCGTGTTCACCGCCAACGACAAAATCAACGTCTCCGGTAGTGCCAGCAACAACGGCGACTACACCATCGTGAGCGTAGTGGCTGGAACCATCACCCTGGCAACAGGGACGCTGACGGCCGAGGGCGCCGGCGCGACTGTCACGATTCAGTCTGGGCACAGCACCGATGACGACACGACCTACATTTACCCGCCGGCCACCTCAACCTCGAAGGAAACGGCCATTCTCGATACGCAACCCACGATTACCGCCAACTACGAACATGCCCTCTGGGTCCACCACAAATGCCGTATTACAGGCTCACCTGGGGGTGCGAAGAGCCTGGGCCAATCGCTGATTCATGACGGAAGCAGCGACGGAACAGCAGGCATGGGAACCAGTGCCGATGCGAACTACAGAATCCGCTCCGGTATGTTCAAGTTCGCCCCCGATGGCGGCACGTGGGTTGCAGCCGACGCGGCAGCGCTGGAAATCGGCGTCCAGGGAGAAGCTACCGCCGTGCCCACTGGTGTACTCCACACGGCCATCTGGGGAGAGTGGTGCAAGTACGCTCTGGACGCCGGAGACCCGCCGCCATTTCCCAGCCCGCCGGGGCGACATATATCGGTGACGCACGGATGAAGCCCTCGCTGTACTGGCTGCTGCTAGGCTACGGTTTAGCGATGGGTGCGGGCTTCGCCGGCGCCTTCGCTGGCTGCGTTGGAGTGAGGATTTGAGAGGAGAGAGAATGACGAAAGCAATGGTGCGCATCGTCTTCGCTGGGCTGTTCGCGGTCGTCGCCTTGACGGGCGCGTTGGTGCTGGAATTCACCGGCACCGAAGTCCCTACGTGGCTGATTGCAGTTATCGCAACGGCGGCTGGCTACGTCTTTGGCCACACCCAGGAGAACGGGATCAACGGGAAGGGCCGCCACAAGGAGTCGTGAGCATAGACTACCCCGGCGCCATTCTTGTCCCGGCTCACCCGACGAACGTCCTGCGGCCAATCAACCGCCCGAAGGTGCTGGTTCTCCACACACCGGAGGAGCCCGCAGACGACATAGAGGTGACGCCGTACTACTTCCAGACGCCCAACCTGGGGGCCTCCACTCACTACTACGCCGACAATGACGGCGACATGTACCAGATGGTGCTGGAGGGCTGCGGGGCTATCGCCAACGGCGTCCTGGGCAAGCCCTACCCAAAGGGGACGAACCAGGGTGTCAGCCTGAACTACCAGAGCCTCAGCATCGAGATCGAGGGCTACGCGGCCACCATCGCCCAGACCATGCCGCGAGGCGGCGCCCAGTGGCAAACCGTGGTTAGGTGGATTCAGCACGAAGCGCGGAAGTACAACATCCCA